>CAXSDY010000047.1:0-10197 GCA_964235835.1 uncultured Sphingomonadaceae bacterium
CGACGGCGATCGCGACCACGCCGCCGAGCGACAGGCCGCACAGGTGCGCGCTGGCCATTCCGAGCGCGTCGAGGGCGGCGATGACGGCCGCGGCGAACTGGTCGTGGGGAGCACCGCTCGCATCCTCGACCCGCCCGCTCTCGCCAAAGCCGGGATGATCGAGCGCCACGCTCCGCCGAGCGGTGCCGAAATGCGCGAGTTGCGGTGCCCAGGCCGACTTGTCCGAGCCGACGCCGTGCAGGAACACGAGCGGGACACCGCCAGCGCCGCTTTCCTCGACACCGATCGTGCCCATCGTCGTGTCGAGCGTCGCCACCCGGACGATCTCGCTGGCGCGGCGCTCTTTTGCAAGCCAGGCGGGCAGGCTAGGCTCGCCCGATGACCAGCATGACCGTCAACGGCGAGGCGATCCACTACAAGCTCGATCCGGCGACGCCGCTGCTGTGGGCGTTGCGCGATGCGTCCAACCTTACCGGCGCGAAATATGGTTGCGACAGCCGCGATTGCGGGGCCTGCACGGTGATCGTGGACGGGCGGGCGGTGATGAGCTGCGGCGTGACGATCGCGTCGCTGGAGGGGGCCGAGGTAACGACCATCGAAGGCCTGTCGCAAGGCCGCGCGCATCCGGTGCAGCAAGCGTGGGCGGCCGAGCAGGTCACGATGTGCGGCTTTTGCGACCCCGGTTTCATCATGGCGATCGCAGCCTTGCTCAAGGCCAGCCCGAAGCCGAGCGATGAGCAGATCGACGCCATTCCCAACCTGTGCCCGTGCGGCGCGACACCTCGCATCCGCAGGGCGATTGTCCGCGCATCGCAGGCGATTGCGGCGAGCGCGCCGAGCCCCTCCGTTCCCGTCGGTTCGCCCCCGCAACCATTCAGCGGCGCTTCACCTGGCGAGTCGCAAACGGAGCATCATTGACCTCGCAAGGTCCTGTTCCGGTTGGAGACTTCCATGCGCAAGCTGATTTTCCTGATGCTCCTGGCGACCGCGGCCAGCCCTGCCGCGGCGCGTCCCGATCGCGAGGATGGAGCCCGGCCGGAACGGCAGGCCGAGCAGCGAGCGGTGCAAGCCGAGCGCGCGCCTCGCATCGAGGGTGGACGCGCCGAAGGGGCCGGCGGCTGGCGCTCGGGCGGCGGCGACGCGGACCGGCGCGGCGGCTGGACGGGCGGGCGCGGCGGGGCCGACCCGGCCGCAGTGGCGCAGTGGCGCGAGCAGCGCGCGCAGCAGGCGGGTCAACCCGCCGCCACGGGAGAACAGCGAAGCTGGGGCGGGCGAGGGGGTGATCGCGGCGGGCGCTGGGCGCCTCCCGTCGCGGGGACTCCGAACCCCGTCGTAGCGGATCGTCCCACACCCGACCGGCGCGCCTGGAACGGCAATCGCGACGGCCGCAGCTGGCGTGACGGCACCCGTCCCGGCGTCGGCGTCCCCGGACAATATGGCGACCCGCGCGCTTCGACCGGATATGATGGCCGTTACGGCGACCGGCGGACTTCGGGCGGGTACGCCGGGCGCTACGCGGATCCGCGCACGGTTGGACGGCCGGACGGGACTTGGGCCGGAACCGGACGTGACGGCCGCTGGAACAATGGCTGGCGGCAGGACTCGCGCTACGACTGGCGCCGCTACCGCGACCAGAACCGCTTCGTCTTCCGCATCGGCAGCTATTACGATCCGCTCGGCTACGGCTATCGCCCGCTCAGCGTCGGGTTCGGCCTCTACGCCGGCTATTATCAGCCCGACTACTGGCTGAACGATCCGTGGCAGTATCGCCTGCCCCCGGTCTACGGGCCTTATCGGTGGGTGCGCTACTACAATGACGCCGTGCTGGTGGACATCGATTCGGGCGAAGTCGTCGACGTGATCCGCGACTTCTTCTGGTAGCCGTCAGGCGGCCAGCGCCTCCGCGATCAGCTTCCGCGAATTCTCCACGCCGTAGAGCGCGATGAAGCTGCCCATGCGCGGGCCCTGCGAGGAGCCGAGGAGCGTTTCGTAGAGCGCCTGAAACCAGTGGCGCAGGCTCTCGAACGGGTGGCGCTTGCCGACCTCGAAGACGATGTTCTGGATGGCGTCGCCCGGTGTGTCGGGAGCAAGCCGGCCCAGTTCGGCATCGAGGTCGGTCAGGGCGGCGCGTTCGACGTCGGCGGGCGCGCGGCGCTGCAGCGTGGGGGCGACGAAGTCGCGCGCGTAGTTCACGGCGAGACCGATCAGCGTGTCGAGTTCCGGGTTGGCCTGCGGTGACGTGCCGGGGGCGTAGCGCTGGACGAACTTCCACGCCGTCTCGCGGTCGCCGACGCCGGGCAGGCTGGCGAGATTGAGGAGCAGGCCGTAGGTCAGCGGAAGGATGCCGGTGGGGACCTTGCCGCCGTGGATGTGGTGGACCGGGTTGCCGAGCTGCTGTTCAATCGGTTGCGTCGGGTAATTGCCGCGGAACTGCCAATATTCGTCGACGGCGCGCGGGATGACGCCGAGGTGCAGGCTCTTGGCCTTCTTCGGCTCGCGATAGGCGAAGAAGGCGAGGCTCTCCTCGCTGCCGTAAGTCAGCCATTCATCGAGCGTCAGGCCGTTGCCCTTCGACTTCGAAATCTTCTCGCCGCGCTCGTCGAGAAACATCTCGTAATTGAAGCCCTCGGGCGGGAGGGCGCCGAGGATGCGCGCGATCTTGCCGGACTGGACGGTCGAATCGGTCAGGTCCTTGCCGGCCATCTCATAATCGACGCCCAGCGCGACCCAGCGCATTGCCCAGTCGACCTTCCACTGTAGCTTGGCGTGGCCACCCAACGCCGATTGCTCCACCCGGTCCCCGTCCTCGTCGGTGAAGGCGATCGTGCCCGCCTCGGCGTCCACGACCGTCACCGGGACCTGGAGCACGCGGCCGCTGCTGGGCGAGATCGGCAGGAGCGGGGAGTAGGTCTGGCGGCGTTCCTCCCGCAGGGTGGGCAGCATGACGCCGAGGATCGCCTCCCAGTGCCGAAGCACCTGGCGCAGGGCGGGGTCGAAGCGGCCGCTGGCGTATGCCTCCGTCGACGAGACGAACTCGTAATCGAAGCCGAACCGATCGAGGAAACGGCGCAGCACGGCATTGTTGTGCGCGGCGAAACTGTCGTGGGTGCCGAACGGGTCGGGGATGCGGCTCAACGGTCGGCCGAGATGTGCGGCGAGGGCGTCTGCGTTCGGCACGTTGTCCGGCACCTTGCGCAGCCCGTCCATGTCATCGCTGAACGCGATCAGCCGGGCCCCGGCGCCGGGCACGAGCTGTTCATAGGCGTGGCGGACCATGGTGGTGCGGAGGACCTCGTTGAACGTGCCGATGTGCGGCAGGCCCGAGGGGCCGTAGCCGGTCTCGAACAGGATCGGCTCGCCGCCTGGCTTGCCGTCCGGCCAGCGCTTGAGCAGCTTGCGCGCTTCCTCGAACGGCCACGCTTTCGAGGTCATGGCGGCGGCGCGCACCTGTTCGGCAAGAGGCTCGGCCTCGCTCACGTGTTGCCCTTTCGTTCCGCGTGAGCCAAGGAGAAAGGCCCGACGATGGCCGCTCTCTTGCCCCTTCCCGCGTTGACCGCAAGCCACGCCGGCATCTGGCTGGCAGACCCGTCCGGGACCGTCCGCGCGGTGGATCGCAGCGAGGCGATCCGCCACGCCGCCGACACGCCGCATATCCTGGTCAATGCGCCGCTGGTCGGGCAACGGCTGGGGTATCCGGACCTGTCGGGGCTCGACCTGCTCGAGCTGTTCGCCTTCCTTTATCCGGCGCGGTTCGCCGTGCCGACGATCGCCGGCCTGGCGCGCGTCGCCGGAGTGCCGGTGCCGGCGAACGAAGCGGAGGGAGCGGGCACGTTGCGCCTGATCGCCGAGGCGCTGCTGGGGGTCACCGATCGTGCCGACTGGCCGGAACGCGAGGGCGCGTGGACGTCGAACGCGACCCTTCACCGGCTCGGCTGGGCGTGGGCGCCGCTCGTCGGAGCGCGGCTGCACAAGCCAGAGCGGGGCGAGCGGATGCTGTTCGCGCGCTTGGCGCAATGGGAGGAACAGGCCGACCGCACGCCGCCGCGCAGCGTCAGCCTGGCCGGCGAGGAGGCGATCGAGCGGTTGGCCACGCTGACCGGCAACGGGCGCGAGCCGCGGCCGGGGCAGCAGGCGATGGCGGCCGAAACCGCGACCATCTTCGCGCCGCGCGCGCTGGCCGGCGCGCCCAATGTCGTGCTGGCCGAAGCGGGGACCGGCATCGGCAAGACGCTGGCCTATCTCGCGCCGGCATCGCTGTGGGCGGAGCGGTCGGGCGGTACGGTGTGGGTGTCGACCTTCACCAAGGCGCTGCAGCGCCAGCTCGACGCCGAGGGCGCGCGGATCGTTCCGGACGCGGCCGAGCGCAACCGGCGGATCGTCGTGCGCAAGGGACGCGAGAATTACCTGTGCCTGCTCAACCTGGAGGATGCGATGCAGGGCGCGTTCACCGGTCGCGCAGCGATCCTGGCGCAGCTCGCGGGACGGTGGGCGGCGTACAGCAAGGACGGTGACATGGTCGGCGGCGACCTGCCCGGCTGGCTGCCGAGCCTGTTCCGCCGGGCGGGCGCGACCGCGCTGACCGATCGCCGCGGCGAATGCGTCTACGCCGGCTGCCCGCACTATCGCCGCTGCTTCATCGAACGGGCGGAGCGGGCGGGCCGCGAGGCCGACATCGTGATCGCCAACCATGCGCTGGTGATGGTCAATGCGGCGCGGGGTCGCCCCGATGCCCCGACGCGGATCGTGTTCGACGAGGGTCATCATCTGTTCGATGCGGCCGATTCGACCTTCGCGCTGACGCTCGGTGGGCAGGAGGCGATCGAGCTGCGCCGCTGGCTCGTCGGGCCGGAGGGGCGTGCCCGCGGCCGGCGGCGCGGGCTCGCAGCGCGATTGCTCGACGTGTGCAGCTACGACGACGAGGGGGCGAGCGCGCTCGAGTCCGCGGTCGAGGCTGCCCGGGCGCTGCCGTCCGACGGATGGCTGCAGAGGCTGGCCGAGGGAGCGCCGTTCGGTCCGGTCGAGGCGCTGCTCGGGGAAGTGCGCGGCACGGTTTACGCGCGGGCGAAGGCGCAGGACGCCGGGTACGGGCTCGAGACCGAACTGGCCGAGCCGGACGGAGCGCTGGTGACCGCGGCGGCGGAGGCATTGGAAGCGCTGGAGGCACTCGCACGGCCGCTCGCTGCCCTCTCGCGCCGGCTTGAGGCGGTGCTCGAAGATGCGCCCGACTGGCTCGATGCGTCGGCGCGCGCCCGAGTCGAAGGCGCGATCGGCGGGTTGCAATGGCGAAGGGAGATCGTGGCCGCCTGGGTCCGGCTGCTCGGCCGGATCGGGGGCGCGGCCGACCCGGACTTCGTCGACTGGCTGGCGATCGAACGGGTGGAGGGGCGCGAGTACGACGTCGCCATCCACCGCCACTGGCTCGATCCCACCCGGCCGCTCGCGCAGGCGGTCCTGGCGCCGGCCCACGGCGTGCTGGTGACGTCGGCGACGCTGCGCGGATCGGGCGACTGGGACGTCGCCGAGGCGCGCACCGGCGCCGTGCATCTGCCGCGGGCGGCGCGGCGGTTCGAGGCGGCGAGCCCGTTCGACTATGCCAGTGCGGCCGAGGTGCTGGTGGTGACCGACCTCCCTCGCGGGGACCTGCCCGCGCTTGCCGGGGCTTACGCGCGGCTGATTGAGGCGGCGGGAGGAGGCACGCTCGGCCTGTTCAGCGCCATTCAGCGGCTCAAGGCGGTGCACGCGCGGATTGCCGATCGGTTGGCGCGTGAGGGCCTGCCGCTGCTCGCTCAGCATGTCGACCCGATCGACACGGGCACGCTGGTCGATATCTTCCGCGACGATCCGCGCGCGTCGCTGCTCGGCACGGATGCGCTGAGGGACGGGGTGGACGTGCCGGGCGAGTCGCTCCGGCTGGTGGTGATGGAGCGGGTGCCGTGGCCGCGCCCGACCGTGCTGCACGGTGCGCGGCGCCTCGCCAACGGCGGCAGCGCCTATGACGACCGGATCGTTCGGGCCCGGTTAGCGCAGGGCTTCGGCCGGCTGATTCGGCGGCAGGGCGACCGCGGCCTGTTCGTCATACTGTCGGCGGCGATGCCGTCGCGCCTGCTCACCGCGTTCCCGCCCGAGGTGATGGTGGCGCGCGTGCCGCTCGACCTGGCGATCGCGCGAGTCGCGCGTCGACTGGGATCAGGCGGAGAGGGCTTGGCGGAGGGTGTCGCGCAGGCGGATCAGGCGCTGGATGTCGAATGAGGGCGGCGGCGGCGCGGGGGTGAGGTCCTGGACCTGCTCGAGCGCGGGCGTGGCGGCCTGCTCCGGCACCGGCGTCGCGCTCTGTTCCGCGAGCAGCTTCTGCACGCCGCGAACGGTGTAGCCTTCCTCGTTCAGCAGGCGGTTGATCCGGCCCGCCAACGCGACCTCGGCCGGGCGGTAGTAACGCCGGTTGCCGGCACGCTGCAGCGGCCGCAGCTGGGGGAAGCGCGTCTCCCAATAGCGCAGGACGTGCTGCGCCACGCCGAGTTCGATCGACAGTTCGCCGATGGTGCGGAAGGCGTCCGCAGCCTTCTCGCCGCTCGCCATGCCGCTGGTCAGCCGACGATCTTTTCGCGCATCATCTGGCTGGCGCGGAAGGTCATCACCCGACGCGGCGCGATCGGCACCTCGACGCCGGTCTTCGGATTGCGGCCGACTCGCTCGCCCTTGTCGCGCAGGATGAAGCTGCCGAAGCCCGAGATCTTGACGTTCTCGCCCTCCGACAGCGCATGGCACATGTGGAAGAGCAGGCGTTCGACCATGTGGGCGGCCTCGGCGCGCGACAGGCCAAGCTGGCGGTGGACGACATCGGCCAGATCGGCCCGGGTCAGCGTCCCCGCGTGGAGCCCCCCATCCTGCGCTCGCGCAACACCCGCATCCGCCATGAAATCCTCCGCCCCTGCTCGCATCCGCCCCCCGCGGCTGCTCAAGCAAGCAATGCTAACCTAAATCACGTCAGTCGGCAAATCGACAGTGCAAGATTATACGTGCGTTATCAATAGCGCAGCGCCGCAGCGCCCCAGGTGAAGCCGCCGCCCATCGCTTCCAGGACCACAAGATCGCCGCGCGCGATGCGTCCGTCCTTGATCGCGACGTCGAGGGCCAGCGGGACCGAAGCGGCCGACGTGTTGGCGTGGCGGTCGACCGTGACCACGACCTTTTCAGGGGCGAGGCCGAGCTTGCGCGCGGTCGCGTCGAGGATGCGGGCGTTGGCCTGGTGCGGGACGACCCAGTCGACGTCGGCCGGGGTCAGGCCGGCGGCCTCGAGCACTTCGCCGAGCACGGCGGCGAGGTTGACGACGGCGTGGCGAAACACTTCGCGGCCCTTCATGCGCAGCTTGCCCACGGTCTGGGTGGTCGAGGGGCCGCCGTCGACATAAAGGAGATCGTGGTGGCGGCCGTCGGCATGGAGCCGGGTGGCGAGGATGCCCGAGTCGCCGCCTTCCACGCCGGTCAGCACGACGGCCCCGGCGCCGTCGCCGAACAGCACGCAAGTCGTGCGGTCCTCCCAGTCGAGGATGCGGCTGAAGGTCTCGGCGCCGATCACCAAAGCGGTCTTCGCCCCGCCGCCGCGAATCATCGAGTCGGCGACGGTCAGCGCGTACAGGAACCCGGAGCAGACCGCCGAGACGTCGAACGAGATGCAATCCACGATGCCGAGCATCGTCTGGACCTTGGTCGCGGTTGCCGGGAACGTCTGGTCGGGTGTCGCGGTGGCAAGGACGATGAGGTCGATGTCGGTGGCGGCGAGCCCGGCATGATCGAGCGCGGCGCGCGCCGCATCGGCCGCCAGCGTGCCGGTCGTCTCACCGTCCCCCGCGATGTAGCGGGTGCGGATGCCGGTCCGTTCGACGATCCACTCGTCGGTGGTGTCGACCTGAAGCGCCAGCTCCGCATTGTCGACGCGACGCTTCGGCAGGGCCGATCCGACCCCCGCCAGGACCGAGCGGATCGTCATTGCGCGGCCGCGAAGCTGTGCGCGCGGAACTCGTCGAGATCGTTGCCGATCTTCCGGGTGATGTCGTTACGGACCATCTGGGCGGCGACATGTATCGCGTTGGCGACCCCCTTCGGCGTCGCCGACCCGTGGCTCTTCACGACCAACCCGTTGAGTCCGAGGAAGACCGCGCCGTTGTGGTTGTTGGGGTCGAGGTGGACCTTGAGGATGTGAAACGCGGGCTTCGACAGGACGAACCCGGCTTTCGACCGGAGCGAGGAACTGAACGCGCGGCGCAGCAGGTCGGAGACGAACCGGGCGGTGCCCTCTGCGGTCTTGAGCGCGATGTTGCCCGAGAAGCCGTCGGTGACGACCACGTCGACCTTGCCGCGCGACAGCTGGTCGCCCTCGGTGAAGCCATCGAAGCGGAACGGGAGGTAGGTCGCCTCGCGCAGGATCGAGGCGGCTTCCTTCAGCTCGTCGGTACCCTTCAGCTCCTCGGTGCCGATGTTGAGCAGCTTCACCCGCGGTGCGCTGACGCCGAGGACGGTGCGCGCATAGGCAGCGCCCATCACCGCGAACTGGACCAGGTTCTGCGCATCGCACTCGGTGTTGGCGCCGAGGTCGAGCATGATCAGGTCGTGATCGCCGAGCGTCGGCAGCAAAGCGGCGAGGGCCGGGCGATCAATGCCGGGCATGGTGCGCAGCGCAAGCTTGGCGATGGCCATCAGCGCGCCTGTATTGCCGGCCGACAGGGCGGCATCTGCGTGGCGCTCCTTCACCGCGTTGATCGCCATGCCCATCGAGGTGGTGCGGGCGCGCCGGATCGCCTGGCTCGGCTTCTCGCCGGCCTGAATGGCGTCTACCGCATGATGGATGGTGATCGCGTCGGCGAGGCCAGAGTGCTTCGCGATCTCCGGCGCGATGAGGGATTCCTCACCGTAGAGGTGGAAGCGAAGCGAGGAGTCCTTGCGCCGCGCGCGGGCGACTCCGCCGACCATCGCCGGAGGCCCAACATCCCCGCCCATGGCGTCGATCGCGATGCATGGGCCGGCAGTCATCGACCGAACCCCTTCGACGTCGTCAGGCCTCGGTCGAGACGATCTCGCGGCCGTTGTAGTGGCCGCAGGCGCTGCACAGATTGTGCGGCCGCTTCAGCTCGCCGCAGTTCGGGCAATCCTGGAAGCTCGGCACGTCGAGCGCATGGTGACTGCGCCGCATGTTGCGCCGTGACGGCGAGGTTTTTCTCTTGGGGACGGCCATCGCGGCACCTGCTCACTTCAAACGAAAAAGAGACCACCCTCGCCCAGCTCGACGGGAAAACCCGCGGCGGCGGCCGGATGGTCGCGAACGAGGGTGCCCTATAACGCAAAGCCCGCCGGACGCAAGGCGTTCGATCCAGAGGGCGGTCAGGCGCTGGCGAGGGCCCGGTCGGCGACGAACGGATTGGACGCGCGTTCGTGCGCGAAGGTCGACATGGCGCCGTGGCCGGGCACGAAGGCGGTATCGCCGCCCATCGGCCACAGCTTGCCGACGATCGACGCGATGAGGTCGGCGTGATTGCCGCGCGGGAAGTCGGTGCGGCCGACCGATCCCTGGAACAGGACGTCGCCGACGAGTGCGAGCTTCGATTCGGGATGATGGAAGACGATGTGGCCGGGCGTGTGCCCGGGGCAGTGTCGAACGGCGAACGTCAGCTCGCCCACCGTCACGCTGTCACCGTCGACCAGCCAGCGGTCCGGCTCGAACGGACGCCCGGCGATGCCGTACTTGCGCCCGTCCTCGGCCAGGGTCGCGATCCAGAAACGGTCGTCCTCGTGCGGCCCTTCGATCGGCACGCCGAGCTCTTCGGCGAGGATGCCGGCCGAGCCGCAATGGTCGATGTGGCCGTGAGTGACGAGGATCTTCTCGATCGTCACGCCGGCCTGCTGCATCGCCGCGCGCAGCTTCGGCAGGTCCCCACCCGGATCGACGAACGCGCCGCGCATCGTCCGCGTGCACCATAGCAGGGTGCAGTTCTGCTGCAGCGGGGTGACCGGGATGATCGCCGCGCGGAGTGGGGGTTCGCTCATGGGCGCGAGTTAGGGTGCGGGTGGGAGCCTGTCCATCGCCGGCGGGACGGAGTGCATCGCGGCGGCGACTGCTTCCGTGCGGCGCAGGACGCGCAAAACGTTGCCGCCGGCCAGCTTGGCGAGGTTTGTGTCGCTCCAGCCGCGGCGGATCAGTTCGGC
>CAXSDY010000047.1:10207-16252 GCA_964235835.1 uncultured Sphingomonadaceae bacterium
TTCTGCTGCAGCGGGGTGACCGGGATGATCGTGGCGCGCAGGGGGCGTTCGCTCATCCGGAGGGCGTTACCGGAGCGGGCACGAGGCTGTCCATTGCCGGGGGCTGGCCGCGCATGGCCGCGGCGGTCGCCTCCGCGCCGCGCAGTGCCCGCAGCAAATTGCCGCCGGCGAGCTTGGCGAGGTCGGCATCGCTCCAGCCGCGGCGGATCAGCTCGGCGAACAGCAGCGGGTAGCGGTCGACGCCGCCGAGACCCTGCGCGGCGGAGTCCACGCCGTCGAGGTCACCGCCGATGCCGACATGGTCGTGCCCTGCGATACGAGCAACGTGCTCGATATGGTCGGCGACCATGGTCAGCGGTGTCACGGGGGCGGTGTGGCGCTCGTCCCATTGCTTGAGGGCGGCCGCGACGCGCTCCGGCTGGCCTTGGTAGAGTGCCTTGAGCCGCGCCTGCTCGCCGTCGCGCTCGGCCGAGATGGCGAGCTGTGCGGGATTGAGGTGGCCGGGGTAGAAGTTGACCATCACCACGCCGCCGTTCGCGGGCAGGCGGCGGAGGATGTCGTCGGGCACGTTGCGCGGATGATCGCTCAGCGCGCGCGCGTCGGAGTGGGAGAAGATGACCGGCGCGCGGCTGACGTCGAGCGCATCGCTCATCGTCCTGGGGCTGACGTGGGCGAGGTCGACCAGCATGCCGAGCCGGTTCATCTCGCCGACGATCGCCTTGCCGAACGGGGTCAGGCCGTTGTGCGACGGATCGTCGGTCGCGCTGTCGGCCCAGTCGTTGTTCTTGAAGTGGGTCAGCGTCATGTAGCGCGCGCCCAGCGCGTACATCGCGCGCAGCGCCGGCATGGAATTGCCGATCTGGTGGCCCCCCTCGATGCCGATCAGCGAGGCGATCCGTCCCGAGCGGTGGATGCGGACGACGTCGGCGGCGCTGGTCGCGAGTTCCAGGTCGCGGGGGTAGGCGGCAGCGAGCCGCTTGACGATGTCGATCTGTTCGATGGTGGTGCGGATCGCCGAATCGCCGGTGATGGCTCCCGGAATATAGACTGACCAGATCTGAGCCCCGACCCGCCCGGCGCGAAGGCGGGCGATGTCGGTCATCAGCGGCTTGGGCAGCTTGTCGGTTCCGCGCTCGAGCCCCTCGACCCGGCTGCCGTACTTCTCGCGCAGTTCCCACGGCAGGTCGTTGTGGCCGTCGATCAGCGGCGTCGCGCGCAGGATCCGGTCGATGCGGGCGTGGGTACGCGCGTCGATCGCCGGCGGCACCGGCGCGGCCTGCGCCGAGACCAGGAGGGCGGCCAAGAGGAGGGATGTGGGCAAGCGCGGGCTCCCGTGAGGTGAAGGCGGGTTTACGGGCGGGGGTCGGGAAGGGCAATTGGCGCGACATGGGGGAGAGCTTCGTCCTTTTTGCCGACGGACGCGCGAATGGCGGCGCGGGCCGGCTCTATCGTGCGCCCCGCGGCGAGATCGTGGCGCACCGGATCGAGGAGGTGCAGCCGAAGCTCGACGAGCTGCGCGCGGCGGTGCGCGGCGGACGGCATGCGGCGGGCTTCCTCGCCTATGAGGCGGGCGCGGCGCTCGATCCCGGCCTCAAGGACGCGGCGCGGAGCACGGGCGGGCCGCTGCTGTGGTTCGGCCTGTTCGACGGTTACGAGACGCCGGGACCGTTGCCGGATGCCGGAAGCGCGGTCGTTGGCGATCCACGCCCGCGGATCACGCGCGAGGCGTACCTCGCGGCGGCGACCGAGGTTCGCGAAGGCCTGTTCGCGGGCGACTTCTACCAGGCGAACCTGACGTTCGGCTGCGACGTTGCGGTGGGGGGGTCGCCGCTGGGGCTGTTCGCCCGGTTGCAGGACGGTTCACGGGCCGGGTGGGGCGGCGTGCTGCAATGTCCGGAGGCGACGCTCGTGTCGCTCTCGCCCGAGCAATTCTTCACCCTGCGCGACGGGTTGCTCGAGGCTCGGCCGATGAAGGGCACCGAGCGGCGCCATGCAGACCCGGCCAGCGATGCCGCCGCTGCCGAGCGGCTTGCGGCCGACCCCAAGCAGCGCGCCGAGAATCTGATGATCGTCGACCTGCTGCGCAACGACCTGGCGCGGGTCGCCGAGACCGGGAGCGTCGCGGTGCCGCGATTGTTCGAGGTGGAGACCTACCCGACCGTGCACCAGCTGGTCTCGGTGGTCACCGCGACCCTGCGCAAGGGGCTCGACGCGGTCGATGTGATCAGGACCATCTTCCCGTGCGGATCGGTGACAGGGGCGCCCAAGGTCGCGGCGATGCTGGCGCTACGCCGGCTCGAGCCCGAGCCGCGCGGCGCCTACACCGGGTCGATGGGGTGGATCGAACCGCACGGCGACGGGGCGCCGGGAGATGCCGCGTTCAACGTCTTGATCCGCACCCTTGAGCTCAGTCGGCCGGGCTCCGGAACGGCGCGGCTCGGGCTCGGCTCCGGGCTTGTGGTCGATGGCGAGTTGGAACAGGAGTGGGCCGAGTGCCTGCTCAAGGGAGCCTTCGTGAGCCAAGCCACGCCGCGGTTCGACCTGATCGAGACCATGCGCTTCGACCCCGAGCAGGGCCTGGAGGAGCTGGATCGGCACTTCGAACGGATGCGGAGCTCGGCCGAGGCACTCGGCTTCGCGTTCGACCGGCATGCGGCGCGCAACGAGCTGCAGGCAGCGACCTTTCGGCGCCGGGAGCCGGCCATGGTGCGCCTGCTGCTGTCGCCGAGCGGCGCGACGGCCATCGAGGTCAAGCGGCTGGCGCGGGCGCCGAACGGCCCGGTTTCGGTGACGCTGCAGCCGATGCCGGTCGAGGCCGACGACATCCGCCTGTGTTTCAAGACCAGCGACCGCGCCTTCTATGACGATGCGCGGGTGGAGAACGCGACGTTCGAGACGATCTTCGTCGATCGACAGGGCCGGCTGACCGAGGGGAGCTTCACCAACATCTTCGTGCGGCGTGGCGGGCGGCTGCTCACCCCGCCGCTCGACTACGGACTAATGCCCGGCATCCTGCGCGCCAAGCTGATCGAGGAGGGGGTCGCCGTGGAAGCGAAGCTGGTGCCCGAGGATCTCATGCACGGGTTCTTCATCGGCAACATCGTGCGAGGGTTGATGGCGGCCCGGCTGGTTTAGATTCGTTTGCGTAGGCCGGTACCGATTGAAACAAATCTACGCCGCGATCGGGAAGCGGAGCAGGCGGTCGCTGACCGGCACGAGCGCCGCAGCGCCCGCGCCGACCTTCTTGATGATCTCGGGGTGGTGCGCGTCGAGGCCGCCGGTGAGCGCGCCATAGGCCGGCAGGATGAGCTTGGTCGCGCTTGCCACATAGCATCGCCGCGAGACGTTGCGGCCCTTGCGGTGGAGGCGCAGCTTCGGGTGGAAATGACCCGAGATTTCCGGGGCCGGGTCACCGACCACCGCCTCGTGGCGCAGGGTCACGCCTGCAACGCAAAGCTCTTCGGCGATGCGTCCGCCGCAATGATCGACGAAGCCCGCATCGTGGTTGCCGGTGATCCACACCCAGTCGAGCCTTGCCGTCAGCGAGGTCAGCAGCGCGCGCGCGTCATCGGGCAGGCGGTCGCAGCCGAAGCGGTCGTGAAAGCTGTCGCCGAGACAGTAGAGCCGGCTCGCCCCACTTCGTTCGACATCGCGCGCCAGGGCGCTGAGCGTCGCATGCGAATCATAGGGCGGCAGCAGCTGTCCCCAGCGCGCATACCAGCTCGCCTTTTCGAGGTGCAGGTCGGCGACGAGCAGCGCGTCCTGCGCGGGCCAGAACAGCGCGCCGTCGGGGCTGGCGAGGAAGTCGTGACCGGCGAACGAAGCGGGAACCATCACTGGCGCTTAGCGTGGCCGCATGCCCCCCGTGAAGCCGCTCGCCAAAAGAAATCTACGGCCCTTCGATGCTGAGCATGTGCTCGCGTAGCGACCGCGCGTCGTGCAGCGCATTGTGCGGCACCGCGCTGGCTCCCGCGGTGCTGAACCCCGGCAGCGCGGCGAAGCGGAACCGCAGGGGCGGGGTGCGGACGATCTCGCCGGGGCCGATCAGCAGCAGCATGCAGAACTGCGCGATGTCCTCGGGCCAATCGGCCACAATCTCGATCTCGCGATCGTTGGCGAGGAAGGTGGCGAGGGCATCAGCCGCCGCGTCCCGGTCGAGCACCGGCCCGCGGTGGGCCGGGGGCACGTGGTTCATGAACGGCATGACGTGACGCTCGACCCAGGGATGGATCTCGTCGGGGGGCGGGAGCACGATGTAGAGTTCCTCGTCGCCATGCTCGGCGACGAGCGCGAGCGACAGGAGGACGCCGCCGAAGCCGTTGTACTCGGTGTCGAGGAAGTAGCGCACGGCCTATTGCGGCGGCGGTGGATCACCGCGCCGCGCGGCCTCTCGCGCCGACCGGGCGCGCTGCTCGTCGGCCTTGCGCAGTTCGCGGCCGCGCTTCTGGTCCGCTTCGGACTGGCTGGTGGTGACCGCATCGACCCCGGCCGAGACCGCCTTGACCGGAAGGGTGACCACGTCGACGGCGGTCTTCGCGATGGTGCTGACGACGCAGCCGCCGGGCACGAGGAGGACGAGGGGCGCCAACAGGCGAAGGGCGATACGCATGACCCCATCATGCCCTCGCGAGAGCGAACCGTCGATCCCTTTCAGTCGAGCCGCATCGCTTCCGCGGCGAGCGCCTCGGCCTCGATCAATAGCGAATCGTCGGCCGCGCCGGACGGCAGCGCCTCACGCCCGATGACAACCATCAGCGGCACCGCTATCGGCGTCACCCGCGCGACCCGGACGTGGATCATCTGCCCGGCGGCGCGCTCGACGAGGCGGGCGAGGCGGCCGAGTTCGGTCATGCGGGCGCGGGCGTCATCCCAGGCTGCGGTCAGCAGGAGGTGGCCGGGCTCGTACTTGCGCAGCACGTCGTAGATGAGGTCGGTCGAGAAGCTGACCTGCTTGCCGGTCTTGCGCTTGCCCGGATGCTGGCGCTCGACCAGGCCGCCAATGACCGCGACCTCGCGGAAGGCGCGCTTGAGCAGGTTCGATTGCTCGACCCACTCGACAAACTCATGCTCGAGGATGTCGGGCGAGAGCAGCGCACCCGGATCGTCGATCGGCTCCAGCCCATAGCAGGCGAGCGCATAGTCGTTGGCGACATAGCCGAGCGGCTTGAGCCCGGCATTCTCCATCCGCCGCGTGATCAGCATGCCGAGCGACTGGTGCGCGTTCCACCCTTCGAAGCTGTACATGACGAAGAAGTGGCGCCCCTCGTGCGGGAAGGTCTCGACCAGCAGCTGGTGCGGCTCGGGCAGGATCGAGCGCTTGCCCTGCACCTCGAGCCATTCGCGCACGTCGTCGGGGAAGCGCTGCCAGTCGTCCTCGTTGCACAGGAACTTGCGGACGCGGTCGGCGAGGTGGGTCGTCATCGACATGCGCTGGCCGCCGTAGGTGACCAGCCGGGCGCCCTTCGATGAGGCGTGGACGATGATGTCGCTGTCCTTGAACCGCTCGACCTCCAGGCTGAGGCCGGCGAAGAAGATGTTGTCGCCCACTGTGAGGGTGGAGGCGAAGCCCTCCTCGACCCGGCCGAGCATGCGGCCGTTCTTGAAGCGCACGTCCATCATCGGATTGTCGACGATGATCCCGGCATTGAGGCGATGCTGGACGGCAACCGCCGGCCTCGTGATGCGCCAGCGGCCGGGTCCGTCGGGCACCAGGCGACGGAACTTGTCGTAGGCCTTGAGCGCATAGCCGCCGGTCGCGATATAAGCGAGAACGCGCTGGAACACGTCGTCGGTCAGGCCGGCGTAGGGCGAGGCGGACTGGACTTCGGCGAGCAGCTCGGCCTCGCCGAACGGCCCGGCGCAGGCGACGGCAAGGATGTGCTGGGCGAGAGTGTCGAGCGTGCCCGGGCGGAACAGGTCGGGGTCGAGCTCGCCGTCGTCGATCGCGTCGAGCGCCGCGCGGGCCTCGAGATATTCGAAGCGGTTGCCGGGAACGATCATGCCCTTGGACGGTCGGCCGGGCGGGGGGTGGGGCGGGCCGTCCGC
>CAXSDY010000048.1:0-16184 GCA_964235835.1 uncultured Sphingomonadaceae bacterium
GCTCACCCGAAAAACCGCCTATGCCTGAACGGGTCAACTGGCGGATAAGCGGGTTTATAATCTGGTTGCATCATCCAGTCTGATGATGGTCCTGGCATTGGTTGAACTCGTCGCCAGGGTATTGATGACGCCGGTGCGCAGGGCGCCAAGAATGGCTGCGGCCTTGGTGTTCTCGCTTGCGATCGCGACGACGTCGGGAATGCGCAGGAGGTCGCGCGTGTTCAGCCCGATGACCCTGCCCTGCATCTCGGTCGTCGACGGCTGGCCCTGTATGTCGATGAAGTCGTAACCCATGATGTCGCCGATGGTCCCGGACAACCTCGCCTCCGCGACTTCCTGCGGCGAGAACCATCCCATCCTGACCATGTTGCTGTCCTCGCTCAGGTCGCCGATGCCGATCAACCCGACATCCGCGCGTCGCGCCCGGTCAAGCACCATCTTGACCGTCTCGTTCTGGTACAGGGCGTCGCGCAGCATCATGTTGGCGACCAGGGCCGGGGCGTAGAGTGTCTCGCTGTCCCCGCCGAAGCGCACCGCCAGGCGCCGGCCGATGTGGTCGGGGTTCATCGTCTCCCCGGCGCGAGCCGAACCGCCGATCGCGGAGACGAAGGTCACGGCCCGTCGCACGGACGGCACGACGGCCTCCGCGACGGCCGCCACGTTGCGCCCCATCCCGGTCGCCACGATCATGCCGTCGCTCAGCGTCCGGACCAGGTGGCTCGCGACGAGGCTGCCGACGGCAAGACGCTGGCCCTGTGGGTCGCGCTGGTCCACGGCGACAAGCAGCCGGTCGATGCCGAACCGGCGGATGAACTCCTGCTCGAGGTCGGCGCGCACTCCAGGCTGATGGTGCACCCGGATCTCGACCACGCCCTCCTCGCGCGCGCGCTTCAACAGTCGGCTTATCCGGGCACGGGACAGGCCGAAGCGCTTGGACAGCTCTTCCTGGGTGACGTCGTCGTAGTAGTAGAGGCTGGCGATCGCCACGACCGTGTCGCCCGAGATCTCTCCCCAGTCGGCACGATTCTTGTCGGTCGTGGCGCTCATCTCACCTCAACGGCGGGCATTGTCCTCGATTTCCTGAATGCGCCTGACCTTGGGTCCGGACCGTTGCGGCTCGAACTCGGATTTCAGCCAAGCACGCACGATCGTCTTCGCCAACTCCGGCCCGACCACGCGGGCGCCGATGGTCAGCACCTGGGCGTCGTTGCTCTTGCGGGCGCGCTCGGCCGAATAGGTGTCGTGGCACTGCGCCGCGCGGATGCCGTGGATCTTGTTGGCGGTGATCGCCATGCCGATGCCGGTGCCGCACAGCAGGATCGCCCTGTCGTTGCGCCCCTCGATGATCGAGGTCGAGGCCGCGAAGGCGATGTCCGGGTAGAGCACCGGCCGGCTGTCGTGGGTGCCGAAATCCTCCACCTCGAGTCCTTCCTCCAGCAGAAGGCGCTTCAGTACTTCCTTGAGCTCGAAGGCTGCTTCGTCACAGCCGATCGCAATCGCCATGTCATCCCACTCCCCAATTGTGCGCTGCACAAACGTTCAAGGCAAAATCATATGCACGTGCGCTTCATAAATCGGTGCCGGCACCGTAGGCATTTTAAGTGCGAAGATCAACGAGATAGCGGACTGCTGGCGGTTCCGGAGGTGTCTACCCCTGCGGCTTTCCGCCGAACCTGCGAATTAATGTTCGGACGTTTGACATATGTGCATTTCCTGGCGCAGGCTTCCAGGATAAAAGTGCCGGCAAATCGGTGCAGTCCTCCGGGAGGAAAACATGCGAGCCAGGCCGATGCCGCGGCTGTATCCGGGTGCAGCGCTTCTTGTTGTGGGAGCGTTTGCTCCATGAGGCGGATCATCAACGACCCCGACCAGGTGGTCGAGGACGCGCTCAGGGGCTATCTGGCGGCACACCCCGATCTCCTCGCGGCGACCGACCATCCGCGCGTGCTGCGCAGGGCCGGCGCTGCGCCATCGGATCGCGTCGGGGTGGTCACGGGCGGTGGTTCGGGCCACGAGCCGGCGTTCCTCGGCTATGTCGGACCGGGGCTCCTGGATGCTGTCGCCATCGGCGAGATCTTCGCCTCCCCGACCGCAAAGAGCTTCCATGCCGCGTTCCAGGCCGCCGATGGTGGGCGCGGCGTCGCATGCCTGTACGGCAACTACGCCGGCGACAATATGAACGTGAAGATGGCCGTCAAGCTGAGCGCCAGGGACGGGACCGAGGTCCGCACCGTGGTGGCCGACGACGATGTCGCCTCCGCCGTCAAGGAGGAGCGCAGCCGTCGCCGCGGCGTGGCCGGCGAGATCTTCATGTGGAAGGCAGGCGCCGCGAAGGCGGCGGAGAAGGCCGACCTTGAGGAGGTCATCGCCGCAGCACAGGCCGCGATCGACGCCACGCGCAGCATCGGCATCGGGCTGTCCGCCTGCACCATCCCCGCTGCCGGCAAGCCGAACTTCACCATCGAGGACAACACGATGGAGGTCGGCATCGGCCACCACGGGGAGCCCGGCATCGCGGTGATGGCGACGCTGCCCGCTGTTCAGATGGCCGGGCTGATGGTCGAGCGCATCGTCGACGACCTGCCGTTCGCGGCAGGCGACGACGTGGCGGTGCTGATCTCCGGGCTCGGTGCCACGCCGGTCATGGAGCAGTACGTGCTGTTCGGCCATGTCGACGAGATGCTGCGCGCGCGCGGCATCACGCCTCGGCTGAACTACGTCGGCAACTACTTCACCTCGCTCGAAATGATGGGGGTCTCGCTGACGGTGATGCGCCTCGACGGCGAGCTCGACCGGCTGCTGCGCCGGCCCGCCCGTTCGCTCGGCCTGACCGTGGTCGACGCCTAGATGGCGGACACGGTGCTGCTGCGTGACGCCGGGCCGATCGTCCCGGAGATGGCCGCGGTGATCCAGCGCGAGCAGGCCTTCCTCGGCGAGATCGACGGCAAGATCGGCGACGGCGACCACGGCATCAACATGGCCAAGGGGTTTCGCCTCGCCGCCGCGAAGCTCGCGAACGAGGGGGAGTTCACGCTGCAACATGGCTTCTTGGTGCTGGGCGACACGCTGCTGGGCGACATCGGCGGCTCGATGGGCCCGCTCTACGGCACGTTCTTCACCGAAATGGCCGAGAGCCTCGGCGACGCGGAACGGCTCGACGGCGCGCGTTTCCAGGCGATGCTGCACGCGGGCGTCGCCGCGGTGATCGACCTTGGCGGCGCCAGGCCGGGCGACAAGAGCCTGATCGACGTGCTGTCTCCGGCGGAGCATGCCTTCGCCGAGGCGCAGTCCGCCGGCGCCGACCTGGCGGAGTCCCTGGGGCGAATGCGCGACGCCGCCGCGGCGGGCCTCGAATCCACACGCGACATGGTGGCCCGGATCGGCCGCGCCAGCCGCCTGGGCGAGCGCTCGCGCGGCACGCTCGATGCGGGCGCCGCGTCCTGCAACATGCTGCTCGCCACCCTCGCCGACGGGCTGGTCAGGCTGATGCGTGCCGAAGCGGGGGCGCCGTCATGAATAGGAGTCGTGATCACCACCTGCCGCAGTGCTGCGGATGCAGCTCGCGGCAGCGCGCTGCCCATGTCTCCGGCCTGCAGCGGTGACGGCAGTCACGCGGAAGGATGCCGCGCCGGAGCCCGTGCTGCTGCTCTCGGCCGATGGCGTCGCCAAGAGCTTCGCGGGCGTGCGGGCGCTGGCCGACGGTCGGCTGGCGCTTCGTCCCGGCACGGTCCACGCGCTGTGCGGCGGCAACGGCGCCGGCAAGAGCACCTTCCTCAACGTGCTGATGGGCCTGATCCCGCGCGACGCCGGGCGGATCGCGATCCGCGGCCGGGAGGTGGCCTTCGCCACGCCGGCGCAGGCGTTCGCGGCGGGACTTGCGATCATCACGCAGGAGCTCTCGCCGATCCCCGACATGACGGTGGCGGAGAACCTTTATCTCGGCCGCGAGCCGCGCCGGCTCGGCTGCCTCGTCGACCGCGCCCGCCTCAACCGTCAGGCCGGCGCGCTACTGGACAGACTGCGGTTCCGCATCGAGCCGACGGCCACGATGCGCAGTCTGAGCCTCGCCCAGACCCAGCTCGTCGAGATCGCCAAGGCGATCAGCCACGAGAGCACGATCCTCATCATGGACGAGCCCACCTCCGCGATCGGCGAGGCGGAGGCGGAGGTGCTGTTCGACGCCATCCGCACGCTGACCGCGCAGGGCGTCGGCGTGATCTACGTGAGCCACCGCCTGACCGAGCTGTTCGCCATCGCCGACGACTACACAGTGTTCCGCGACGGCGGCTTCGTTGCCAGCGGACGCATGGCCGACATCGACCGTCGCGGCCTCGTGCGCTTGATCCTGGGGGCGGAGGGGCGCGACGAGTACCGCACCCACCCCGCCCCGAGCGGCCCGGAGATGCTCGGCGTGGCGCACCTCAGCCGCGACGGCTGGTTCGAGGACGTGACTCTCGCGGTCGGCCGCGGCGAGATCCTCGGCCTCTACGGCCTCATGGGGGCGGGGCGCACCGAGTTCCTGGAGACGGTGTACGGCCTCGCCCGCGCGAGCCGCGGCGAGCTGCGCATCGACGGCGAGGTCGTGGCGCTCGCCTCCCCGGCCGAGGCGATGCGCGCCGGGATGGCCTTGGTGACGGAGGACCGCAAGGCGAGCGGCCTGGTGATGACCGGCTCGGTGCGGGAGAACGCCACGCTGTCGAGCCTTCCTCGCCTGTCCACGGGCCCGTTCGTCTCCGACCGCCGCGAGCGCGCGCAGGTGTCGCGCATGGTCGAGCTGTTCCGCATCAGGGCGCGCTCGATCGAGGCCCCGGTGCAGAGCCTGAGCGGCGGCAACCAGCAGAAGGTCGTCCTCGCCCGCTGCCTTGGCACGCAGCCGCGCATCCTGCTGTGCGACGAGCCGACCCGCGGCGTTGATGAGGGCGCCAAGCGCGAGGTCTACGCATTCCTCTCGCGCTTCGTGGGGGAGGGTGGCTGCGCGATCATGGTCTCGTCCGAGCTGCCGGAGGTGCTGGGCATGAGCGACCGCGTCGCGGTGTTCCGCCGCGGCCGGGTGGCGGGCGTGCTGGCGGCGGCGGACGCCTCCCAGGAACGCCTCATGCAGCTCGCGTCATGATGTCAACGGCCCTTTGAAATGACCGATGAAGCAAGCAAGGTTGAGGCTCTGCCTCAAACTCCGCCAAAGGCAGGCCTTTGGAATCCATTACTTAAATCAAGCCGGTCCAGGGGCGGCTCGCCCCTGGCGGGTCTGAGCAGCGCCCAGCCTTGCTTCCTGACAGGTCAAAACCTGGGGCCGCCGGCATGAGCACCCAGACGGCAGCGGCGAGCGGGCACGCCGCCAGGGTCCGCCGCGCCGGCGGCCAAGTGCTGTCGCGCTACGGCATCGTCCTCGCCTTCTTCGTGCTCTGCCTGGCCCTGAGCCTGCTCAACCCGTACTTCTTCACCCGGCTCAACATCATCAACGTGTTCCGCCAGGCCAGCATCAACGGCATCTTGGCGATCGGGCAGACCTTCGTCATCCTGACCGGCGGCATCGACCTTTCCGTGGGCTCGCTGCTCGCCGTATGCGGCATCCTCGGCGCCTCGCTCGTCACCGGCGCCAACCCGGGCAACCCGCTGACGGCGATCGCGCTCGGCGTCGGCGTCGGGCTCGGGCTCGGCATGGTCAACGGCGCCCTGGTGGCCCGGCTGCGCGTGCCGCCGTTCGTCGCCACGCTCGGCATGCTGAGCGTGGCGCGCGGCCTCACCTTCATCGCCAACAACGGCATGCCGGTGCCCAACCTCGCGCCCGGCTTCCTTCGGCTCGGCCAGGGCTTCGTGGCCGGCGTGCCGATCCCGGTCGTGCTGTTCGGCCTGTCGACCCTGCTGGCCTGGGCCGTGCTGCGCTTCACCACGTACGGCCGCTACGTCTACGCGACGGGGGGCAACGAACGCAGCGCGCGCACCAGCGGTGTCGGCACGCGCAAGGTCATCTTCTCGGTCTATGCCATTTCCGGGGCGCTCGCAGGGCTGGCAGGCATGGTGCTTGCCGCACGCACCACGTCGGCGCTGCCGCAGGCGGGCGGCAGCTACGAGCTGGACGCCATCGCCGCCGTGGTGATCGGCGGCACGAGCCTGACCGGCGGCGTCGGCAGCATCATCGGCACGGTCTTCGGTGCCCTCATCATTGCGGTGATCAACAACGGCCTCGATCTGATGGGCGTCTCCTCCTACTACCAGCAGGTGATCAAGGGCGCGATCATCGTGCTCGCGGTCCTGCTCGATACGTCCCGTCGAGGACGAAACTGAGAACAATCCGGGGAAACACGATGATGCAGCGCAGAACGCTTCTTGCCGCCACTACCGCGATGCTGGCCATGCCGGCCCTCGGACGGGCGCAGGGCAAGAAGTCCTACAGGGTCGGGGCAGCCATCTACGGCCTCAAGGGCGAGTTCATGCAGCTCTGGACCGCGGCCATCAAGGCGCACCCCGCGGCGCGCAGCGGCCAGGCAGTCCTTACCGTGTTCGACGGCCAGTACGACGCGCTGACCCAGTCGAACCAGTTCGACACCATGATCACGCAGCAGTTCGACGCCATCATCTTCGTGCCGATCGACGCTCAGGCCGGGGCGGACGCGGTGCGCAAGGCGAAGGCCGCCAGCATCCCTGTGATCGGCTCCAACGCCCGCGTTTCCGGCAACGACCTTACCTCCTACATCGGCTCGGACGACGTGAAGGGCGGCACGATGGAGGCGGAGGCCGTCATGAAGGCGCTCGGGGCCAAGGGCAACGTCGTCGTCATCGAGGGGCCGATTGGCCAGAGTGCGCAGATCGACCGCGGCCGCGGCAACCAGGTCGTGCTCTCGGCCAACCCGGAGGTGAAGGTCCTGGAGCGCAAGACCGCCAACTGGTCGCGGGCCGAGGCGCAGTCGCTGATGGAGAATTGGCTGACCGCGCATCCCGGCCAGATACAGGGCGTCATCGGGCAGAACGACGAGATGGCCCTGGGCGCGCTGCAGGCCGTCAAGGCGGCAGGAATCGATCCCAGGAAGATGCCGGTCGCCGGCATCGACGGCGTGACCGACGCGATCCTCGCCGTGAAGAACGGGGAGATGGTCAGCAGCATCCTGCAGGACTCCAACGCGCAGGCGCAGGGAGCCCTCGACATCGTGCTGCGGCGGCTGATCGGCGACAGCTACCAGCCGATGAGCGACTGCTGGAAGGAATACGCGTCCCAGATGCCGTGGGACGGCGGCACCAGGGCCGAGTACAGCGTGCCCTGGACGCCGGTGACGGTGCAGAACGCCGACGCGCTGCTCGCCAAGCGGCAGAAGGCATGACGCCGACGTTCCTCCGGAGCGGGTGGTGAAGCAAGCAAGGTTGAGGCTCTGCCTCAAACTTCGCCAAAGGCTCGCCTTTGGAATCCATCTCTTAGGCCGTGGTGACAATTTCGGGGAACCGGTATCCCGTTAAGCGCCACCCTTGGTTCAGGGCTATTTGGAGGGTTCAATGCGACAAGCTGCTGGCCAACCGCAGAGGTTTCGTCCAGTTCGTCGCCACCATGATCCTGCTCCGGCGAAATCGTCACCACGCCCTAAGTCAAGGGATCAAAGGGCCGCCGGCCCTTTGCGGGTCCAGGCGTAGCTGCCCAAAGGTTCCGACAGCCCTCTTAGGCTGTTGGAATGGGCAGCGGAGGGAGAGCCCGGCCTTGCTTCCTAAACGGCCGGTTTCACGCCATGTGTTTGCAGGAGCGTTGCGATGACTCTCGACGCCGACGACTTCACCGGCAAGGCGGCGCTCGTGACCGGCGGTGCCGCCGGGATCGGCGCCGCCATCTCCCACGCGCTGGCCGCCCGCGGGGCGAGGGTCGCCGTCGTCGACCTCAGCCCGGACGCGGACAGGACGGCGGAGGCGCTGCCGAACGGCGGGCACCACGGGCACGTCCTCGACATCACCCGGCCGGGCCACGCCGAGGATGCGGTCGCCCGGGCGGTGGCGGCGTTCGGCCGGCTGGACATCCTGGTCAACAACGCCGGGGTGGTCCGCCTCGACGCCGCGGAGGCCCTCAGCGACGAGGACTGGGACCTCACGATGGCGATCAACCTGCGTGCGCCGTTCCTGATGGCGCGCGCCGCCTTCCCCGCGCTGCGCGACTCCGGCGCCGGGCGGATCGTCAACCTCGCCTCGCAGGCGGCGGTCGTGGCGCTCGACCGGCACGTCGCCTACTGCGCGAGCAAGGCCGGCATCCTCGGCATGACGCAGGTCCTCGCGCTGGAGTGGGCGCGCCACGGGATCACCGTCAACGCGATCTCGCCCACGGTGGTGGAGACGGAGCTGGGCCGCAGGGCCTGGGCCGGCGAGGTCGGCGACGCGATGCGGCGCAGGATCCCGGTCGGGCGCTTCGCGCAGCCCGGGGAGATCGCCCGGGCGGCGCTGTTCCTGGCCGGCGGCGGCAGCGGCATAATCACGGGCGCGAACCTGGTCGTCGACGGCGGCTACACCATACAGTGAACGATCCCGCAACGGATGCGCCGTCACGGCGCCCAACCCTCCAGGAGGTGCGACGATGAGCGAAGCCGCAACCGCGTCCCGTCCCGACGCCCTGCCGGCCACGATGCAGGCGGTGGTCGCCTACGGCCCCGGCGACTACCGGTTCGAGACCGTGGACGTGCCGCGCGCCGGGCCGGACGACATCATCATCGAGGTCGAGGCCTGCGGCATCTGCGCCAGCGACATCAAGACGTTCGAGGGCGCGCCGTCGTTCTGGGGCGACAACAAGGGCCAGGCCCGCTACGTGCTGCCGCCGATGATCCCGGGCCACGAGTTCATCGGCCGCGCCGTCGAGCTGGGCGAGAACGTCGCCAGCGCAGGCACCTACAAGGTCGGCGACCGGCTGATCTCGGAGCAGATCGTGCCGTGCGAGCACTGCCGCTACTGCAATCGCGGCGAATACTGGATGTGCGAGCGCCACGACGTCTACGGATTCCAGAACAACGTCAACGGCGGCATGGCCAAGTACATGCGCTTTCCGAAGGAGAGCCGCACCCACCGCATCCCGGACGCCCTGGCGATGGAGAAGGCGGTGCTCGTCGAGCCGTACGCGTGCTCCGTGCACGCGGTCAACCGCGGCCTGATCCAGCTCGACGACGTGGTCGTGCTGGCGGGCGCGGGGCCGCTCGGGCTGGGCATGGTGGGGGCTGCGCGGCTGAAGAACCCGTCGAAGCTGATCGTGCTCGACACCAAGCCGGAGCGGCTCGAACTGGCGCGCCGGTTCGGCGCGGACTTGGTGATGAACCCGCTCAAGGAGGACGTCGTGACCCAGGTCAAGGCGCTGACCGAGGGCTACGGCTGCGACGTCTACATCGAGGCGACCGGGAACCCGGCGAGCGTGATCCAGGGCCTGAACATGATCCGCAAGCTCGGCCGCTTCGTCGAATTCTCGGTGTTCGGCCACGAGGTCACGGCGGACTGGAGCATCATCAGCGACCGCAAGCAGCTCGACCTCTACGGCGCGCATCTCGGCCCCTACTGCTACCCGCTGACGATCGCGGCGATCGCCGACGGACGTCTGCCGAGCGAGGGGGTGGTGACCGACATCCTGCCGCTGTCCGAGTGGAAGGCGGGGTTCGACAAGATGAAGAAGGGTGACGGGTCGATCAAGATCATCCTCAGGCCGTAGCGGCACGCAGATGGCCATGACCGTGACGCGGCCCGCGAAGCAGGGCTTCCGCCCGTTCGTTGCTCCGGCGGCCGTCCTGGTTCTGCTCGCCGCGATGGCGATCGACACCAGGGTGGTCAGGATCGGCTCGTCGACGGCGGCGGCGCCCGGCACGTTCTCGCCTGCGGAGTACGGCAGGTCGGAGTTCCCGAAGGTGCGTGCGGCCATAGAGAGCCGTGCCGTCGACGCCGCGACCCTTGCCGCCGCCATCGCCGGCGATCCGGCGGCGGCGGCGAGGCAGCATGGCGTCGCGGCGAGCGGCGGCGCGGAGATGGCGGTCCGGTTCACCGGCGTCGCCGGCAAGGAGGATGCCGGCGTCTACGACGTCGCGGTCGCTGGCGTGCCGGACACGCTGGCGATCCGCGTGCAGACCGGGCCCGCGATCAACGGCACCGACCTGCGCGACGCGGCGGGCACGATCAGCTTCGGGCAGTTCACCAACCAGATCGCCTACCAGAACGCGGGGTCGGCGCTGAACAAGGAGATGAAGCGCCAGGTCCTGGCGAAGGTCGACGCCGGCAAGCTCGCGGGCAAGACCATCTCCGTCGTCGGCGCCTTCCAGCTCGTCAGCCCCGACACCTGGCTTGTCACGCCCGTGACGCTGGACGTGCAGTGAGCGCGGTTGGCCAGGCCGCCGCGGCGCCGGCGGACGCGGTGCTTTCGGCGCGCGACATCGTCAAGTCCTACGGTAGCACCCACGCGCTGAAGGGCGTGAACTTCGATATCCACCGCGGCAAGGTGACGACGCTGTTCGGGGAGAACGGCGCCGGCAAGTCGACGCTGATGAAGATCCTGTCCGGCGTGGTCGCGCCGACCTCGGGCAGCATCGCGCTGGACGGCGAGCGGGTGGCCTTCGCCTCGGCGGCCGACGCGCGCGACCGCGGCATCTCGATCATCCACCAGGAGCTGAGCCTGGCGCCCAACCTCAGCGTGCGCGACAACATCTTCATGGGGCGCGAGCTGCGCGGGCGGGCCGGGGTCGATTTCGCCGAGGAGGCGCGCCAGGCACGCGCGCTGATGAGCGACCTCGAGGAGGCGATCGACCCGCTCGCCCTGGTGGAGGATCTGCGCCTGGGGCAGCAGCAGATCGTCGAGATCGCCCGCGCGCTGTCCGTCGACAGCCGCATCCTGATCATGGACGAGCCCACCTCCGCCCTGAGCGCCACCGAGGTGGCGGTGCTGTTCAGGGTGATCCGCGACCTGACCGGCCGCGGCGTATCGATCGTCTACATATCCCACCACCTGGAGGAGGCGCTGCAGATCACCGACTTCGCCGTGGTGCTCCGCGACGGTGCGATTGCTGCGACGGCCGAGGTCGGGGAGATCGACCTGGAGTGGATCGTGCGCCACATGGTGGGCGAGAACTTCGATCTCGGCTCCCCGCCCGCTGGCTACGCCTTTGGAGAGACTGTTCTGTCGGTCGAGGACGTCAGCGTGGCCGGCAGCGCGGGGGCGAACGGGTCCGCCGTCGATCACCTGTCACTCGACGTGCGCGGCGGCGAGATCGTGTGCCTCTACGGGCTGATGGGCGCGGGGCGCACCGAGCTGCTGGAATGCGTGGCCGGGCGCGTGCCGGGCACGGGCGGACGGGTCCTCCTCGGCGGCGGCGACGTCTCGCGGTTCGGCATCGCGGAGCGCATCGAACGGGGCCTGGTGCTCGTGCCGGAGGACCGGCAGCGCGACGGGCTGGTCCAGACGATGACGGTGGGCGAGAACCTGTCGCTGCCCGGCATCGCGGCGCTCGCCCGACGGCTGGTGCTGTCGCGGCCGCGGGAACGCTCGGTGGTCGACGAGGCGATCCGCAGCGTGCGCATCAAGACGGCGGGCGGGAGCGCCGCGATCGGGTCGCTGTCCGGAGGCAACCAGCAGAAGGTCGTCATCGGCAAGATGCTGACGACCGACCCCAGGGTGATCCTGCTCGACGAGCCGAGCCGCGGCATCGACATCGGCGCCAAGGCCGAGGTGTTCCGCCTGCTCTGCGAACGGGCGGCGGCGGGGCTCGCGGTCGTGTTCTCGACCTCGGAGGTGGCGGAGTGCCTGAGCATCGCGCACCGCGTCATCGTCATGCGCCGCGGCAGGATCTCGGCGGAGTTCGGCTCCGGCGCCACCAAGGAGGAGATCATGGCCGCTTCGGGCGAGGCTGTCGTGGCGCGATGACCAGGAACACCGGGGACCTGATCCTGCCCGCCGACGCGACCGCCGAGCGCTCCCGCCCGGGCCGGCCCGGCGGCAGGGTCGATGTCGGCAGGATGCTGCTCGAAGGCCGGGCGTTCTTCGCGCTGATCGCGATCATCGTCGTGTTCTCGGCGCTGTCGCCCTACTATCTCTCGCTGGGCAATTTCCTGACGATGGCCTCGCACGTGGCGCTGTTCGGGATCCTTGCCATCGGGATGCTGCTCGTCATCCTCAACGGCGGCATCGACCTGTCGGTCGGATCGACACTCGGGCTCGCCGGCGTGGTCGCGGGCTTCCTGATGCAGGGCGTCACGGTGGGAGCGCTGGGCGTGGTGCTGTTCCCGCCGGTCTGGGTGGTCGCGGTCCTCGCGGTGGCGCTGGGCGGCTTCGTCGGCCTGGTCAACGGCGTCCTGGTCGCACGCTTCAAGGTGCCGCCGTTCGTGGCCACGCTGGGGGTGATGTACATGGTGCGCGGCGTCGCCCTGCTGATCACCAACGGCCTCACCTACAACAATCTCGGCGGCAGCGCGGCGCTCGGCAACACCGGCTTCGACTGGCTCGGCTTCAACCGGCTGCTCGGCGTGCCGATCGGGGTCGTGGTGATGGCCGCCATCGCCGTCGCCGGCAGCGTGGTGCTGAACCGTACCGCCTTCGGCCGCTGGCTCTATGCCTCCGGCGGCAACGAGCGCGCGGCGGAGCTGTCCGGCGTGCCGGTGAAGCGGGTGCAGGTGTCGGTCTACATGCTGTCCGGCATTTGCTCGGCGGTGGCCGGCCTCATCCTGTCCTCGCAGTTGACCTCGGCCGGACCCACGGCCGGCACCACCTACGAGCTGACCGCCATCGCCGCGGTGGTCATCGGCGGCGCTGCGCTGACCGGCGGCCGCGGCAACATCCGGGGCACCCTGCTCGGGGCGTTCGTCATCGGCTTCCTCTCCGACGGGCTGGTGATCGTCGGCGTGTCCTCGTACTGGCAGACCGTGTTCACCGGGGCGGTGATCGTGCTCGCGGTGCTGCTCAACGCCATCCAGTATCGCCGCACCAGGGCTCCAGCCCTGTCCGGCGGCCCTCCGGCTTCTCCGCAACAGGGGAAGTCGCGAACGGCCGACGTCGCTCACGCGAGCCCCGTCGGCTGATCGACAGATCCAACAAGCAACAGGGGAGATAACCATGTCCGTCAAGAAGAGGGTTCTGATGCTCACCGCGCTGGCGCTTGCCGCGCCGGTGCTTGCGGGGCCGGGCGCCGCGGTGGCCGCCGATGCCGGCGGGGGGCTGATCTCGATCATCGTCAACGATCCGTCGAACCCGTACTGGCTGACCGAGGGCAAGGTGGCTGCGGCCGAGGCGGAGAAGCTCGGCTACAAGGCCACCGTCGGCGCATCGAAGGGCGACACGAACACCGAGAGCAACCTGATCGACACCGCCATCACCAACCGGGTGGTGGCGATCATCCTCGATCCCGCCAATGCCAGCGGGTCGATCGGCGCGGTGAAGAAGGCGATCGCGGCGAACATCCCGGTCATCCTCGTCAACGCCGAGATCAACCAGGACGGCCTGGCCAAGGCGCAGCTCGTGTCCAACAACGCGCAGGGCGCCGCCCTCGGGGCGCAGCGCTGGGTGAAGGACGTCGGGCAGAAGGGCCAGTACGTCGAGCTGCTCGGCAGCCCGGCGGACAACAACGCCGCCACGCGGTCCAACGGGTTCGAGACGGTGCTCAGCCAGTACGACGGCCTCGGCAAGGTCGGCTCGCAGGTCGCGAACTGGGACCGCACGCAAGGCCATGACAAGATGCAGAGCCTGCTCCAGGCCCATCCCGACATCATCGGCGTGATCAGCGGCAACGACGAGATGGCGGTCGGCGCGATCGCGGCCCTCAAAGAAGCCGGCAAGCTGTCCAGCATCAAGGTCGGCGGCTTCGACGGGTCGCCGGATGCCGTGGCGGCGATCAAGTCGGGCGAGCTACAGTACACCGTGCTCCAGCCGGTGGCGACGTTCTCGGCAAAGGCGGTCCAGGAAGCCGACTCGTTCCTGAAGACCGGCAAGACCGGAAGCGCGACCGAGAAGCAGCTATTCGACTGCGTGCTCATCACCAAGGCCAACGCCGGCCAGATGAACGCCCCCTTCACGCTCGACAAGTAGGGCGCTCCAGGAGCGGCCGGCAGGCAAGGTTGAGGCTCTGTCTCAAACTCCGCCAAAGGGCGAGCCCTTTGGAAACGTCTACTTAAGTAAAGCCGGTCCAGGGGCGGCTCGCCCCTGGCGGGTCTGGGCGTAGCTGCCAAAGGTTCCAACGATCCGCTTGGATCGTTGGAATGGCAGCGGAGGGAGAGCCCAGCCTTGCTTTCGTCACGACCCGGGCGGCACCAGGACGGCCTTGATGCCGCGGCGCTGCCAGGCATTGTCCAGGGCGCGGCCCCAGTCCTTCAGCTCGAACTCGTCGCTGACGATCTCCCCTACCTTGACCTGGCCGCTTTCCAGGTAGGCCAGCGCGCGGCCGAAATCGTTGATCTGCGCGAATGAACCCTTGACGGTGATCTCGTTGCGGAAGACGTCGAAGGGGTTGACCGGGAATGTCACACCTTCCGGGTAGACGCCGTAGATGAGCACCTCGCCGCCGCGGCGGACCTGCCGCATCGCCTCCGCGCACATCTCTGGCGCACCGGTGGCCTCGACCACGTAGTCGAAGCCGTTGGCGCTGATGTCGTGCAGCGCGCGGCGGTGCTTCCCGGGATCGTTGCGGTCGACAGCGACCACGCGGTCGGCGGACAGGCGCTCGGCCAACGCGAGCTTCGGCCCGGCCGGCGCGGCAACGGTCAGGCTTGCCGCCCCGTTCATCTTGAGCAGCTGCGCCAGGACCTGTCCCGTCGGGCCGGCTCCGAACATGAGGACGTCCGCGCCAGGCTTGACGCCCAGGACCTCCACGCCGTGCACGGCACAGGCGGTCGGCTCGATCATGATCGCCTCGCGCCAGGGCAGGCTGGGTACCGCGAACACGTCGCCCGCCTTGACGCACAGGAACTCCGCGAAGCCGCCATCCATCTGGATGCCGTACGCCATCAGGTTCTCGCACCACAGGGGCTGGCCGCGGCGGCAGTGGAAGCAGTGCCCGCACGCGCGGTTGCAGTTTGCCACGACCCGGTCACCCGCGTGCCAGCCGGCCACCGCGCTACCGACGCCCGCGATCTCGCCGGTGAACTCATGGCCGGGGATCAGCGGAAAGCGGGGGGCGAACTCGCCTTCATGGATGTGCAGGTCCGTGCCGCAGAGTCCGCACGCCTTGACGCGGATGAGCACCTCGTCCTCTGCGGGCGAAGGCTCTCCGACATCGCTGTACGCAAAGGAACGAGGCGCGTCGTAGACGATGGCTTTCATCGACAATCTGCTCCGAGTCCGACGTGTTCAGAAATGTAAATCAGCAGGTCCTTCAAAGAAAGCGTCGCCATCAATCTAACCTGAGTAGTCAGTTTTGCGTGGGATCGCTGCAGAGCTGAGCGGCTGGCGTGACACGATTCTGCCTGCCGGCGGGTCAGATTCAGTCAGAAATTGACCTGCCTCATTTGGAAGCAGGTCGTCGGTGATGGTGGACCAGGGGGCACACGGAGGGCAGGATGGCGCGCGAGCATCACAAGCCGGGAAAGATCGTGACCTGGAAGGGCGCAGCCAGCCACAGGAAAATCTCCTCACACGAGACCTCCCATCGATCAGACTTCACGTTGCGCCGAGATTTCCGAACCGTTCAAACAACAGCCCTGCCGGTGTCGCAGGACGATTGACACGCTCGGCCGATCCTGTTGTCGCTGCTGTTCGTCGCCGTGCCGGGCAGGTTCTGGACACCGCCGTCAAGAAGGCTGAGGAAAACGCCATGCAAGCCCTCGTGCTCGAACGCAAAGGCGAGCTGTCCCTGCGCGACGTCGACCTGCCGCTCCATGTCGGGCCGGCCGATGTGAAGGTCGCCCTGCATACGGTCGGCATCTGCGGCAGCGACGTGCATTACTACACGCACGGCCGCATCGGGCCCTACGTGGTGAACGCGCCGATGGTGCTGGGCCACGAGGGAGCCGGCACCGTCGTCGAGGTCGGCAGCGCGGTCACAGGCCTCAAGGCCGGCGACCGCGTGTGCATGGAGCCGGGCGTGCCGGACCTTGCGTCGCGCGCCTCGAAGCTCGGCCTCTACAATGTGGACCCGTCCGTCAGGTTCTGGGCGACGCCCCCGGTCCACGGGGTGCTGGCGCCTTTCACGGTCCACCCGGCCGCCTTTACGTTCAGGCTGCCGGACGCGGTGAGCTTCGCCGAAGGGGCGATGGTGGAGCCGTTCGCCATC
>CAXSDY010000049.1:0-586 GCA_964235835.1 uncultured Sphingomonadaceae bacterium
TCGTGTTCGTGAAGGACGAATACGGCCGCGATCCGGCGAGCACCACGCGGGTCGCCACGAAGTAGACGCACGACGAAGTAGCCGCACGACGCGGTAGACAGGCCCCGCGTGACCGTTACGCTTATGTGACAGTCGTGCGGAGGGTGCGTCGTGAAGAGCCTCGGTTACCTGATCTCGATCGGGTCCGTGGTCCTGCTCGGCATGGTCGCGTGGCCCAAGCCCGAGGAGCCCAAATGGAAGGCCGCGGTGCTGGTCGCCGGGATGAGCGCCTCGATCGGCGGCATGATCCTGCGCTATCTGTCCCACCGCAAGGAACAAGCCGCCATAGCCTTCGCCACCCGCGAGGCGGAACGCGAAGCCCGCTCGCCCTGACGCGGAACGGTAGGCCGCGAGCAAGCGGAACGGATGCCAAATCAGATCGTGGCGTTGATCACGTGATGTCTGCTTACGACCCATTGCAACATTAGGTGCCGTCGTAGTGCAAACGCACGGTAGGGCCTTTTGTTGGTCGTTAACCCATCGCCGATTAAGCACTGCGGAAGTTATTGGGGGTTCCGATGAACAATGGTTTTCACGTCCATCCGCG
>CAXSDY010000049.1:596-15997 GCA_964235835.1 uncultured Sphingomonadaceae bacterium
ATCGATGTCGTCCTCCTCCTTGCCTCATCCGCATGTGGGAAGTCTCTCGACGCGAACAACGACATCGATTGCGCGGAAGTTAGCGCCTATTTCGAGAACGCTTACAAGCAGAGTGGCGACGCGCACGATGAGATGGTCGCCCGAACGCTTCAGCGCTGGTATTCTTCTGTCGCGCTAAAGGCAGTGGCCGACGGCAAGATGACGATGAAAGCAATGCAACAGCGCGATCAATGGGCCGCTTCCGAGTTGCCGAGGAACCTGTCGAAAACTAAGGCGACGATGCAAGGCTGCTCGAATCGTTTGAAAACAAATCGCGCGTTTCTTAGTGTCGCGACGGAATTGTCACGACTGCGAACCCCTGATTATCCCTAAACATATCGCCCGCTGCCTCCCCCTTGCCCATCTCGAATGGTTGCTTCCACCCATTGCGGACATCCGGGCCAGCTGGGCTAGTGCTATTGGCTGGACACGGTCGCATCAGTTAATAATCGTTCCCGACGGGCGCGTGCGGGCTCGCGACCGAACCCGTCAGTGCTGACGTAAGCTTCGATGGCGACGGGGCACGTTCCATTTCCGCGCGGGCATGCCCGTCCGCCGCTCCGCTGCAGGCCCGGCGTCACCCTCCCAACCCTATCGGTTGATCTGGGTCATCCCGCGCGCGTGGTAGCGGTCGCCGGCGGGGGCGCCGGGGGGGAGGATGCAGTCGAGTTCCGCGAGTTCGCTGCTCGTCAGCTGCAGCGCCACCGCGGCGATGTTCTGGTCGAGGGTGCGGGCGCGACGGGTGCCGGGGATCGGCACGATGTCGTCGCCCTGCGCCAGCACCCAGGCCAGCGCGAGCTGGGCCGGGGCCACGCCCTTGTCGGCCGCGAACCGCTTAAGCTGCTCGGCGAGCGCCAGGTTGCGCTGGAAATTCTCGCCCTGGAAGCGCGGGTGCGAGCGCCGCGTGTCCCCCTCGGCGAAATCTTCGGGCGACCTGATCTCGCCGGTCAGGAAGCCGCGGCCGAGCGGCGAATACGCGACGAAGCCGATGCCGAGTTCGCGCACCGTCGGCAGCACCTCCTCCTCGACATCGCGGCTCCACAGCGAATATTCGCTCTGCAACGCGGTGATCGGATGGGTCGCATGCGCGCGGCGGATCGTCGCGGCCGCCGCCTCGCTGAGGCCGAGGAAGCGGACCTTGCCCTCCTGCCGCAACCGCGCCATTTCGCCGACCGTCTCCTCGATCGGCACCTCGGGATCGACCCGGTGCTGGTAATAGAGGTCGATCGTCTCGACGTTCAGGCGGCGCAGGCTCGCTTCGCACGCGGAGCGGACATAGGCCGGATCGCCGCGGATGCCGAGGAACTCGCCCGCCTCGCCGCGCACGTTGCCGAACTTGGTCGCGACGAACACGCGCTCGCGCCGGCCGGCGATCGCGCGGCCGACCAGCTCCTCGTTGACGAACGGCCCGTACATGTCGGCGGTATCGAGGAGGGTGATGCCGTGGTCGATCGCGCGGTGAATGACGGGAAGCGATTCCGCATCGTCATGGGCGCCGTAGAACTCGCTCATGCCCATGCAGCCCAGGCCGATGGCGGAGACGGTGGGCCCATCCCGCCCGAGGTCGCGCGTACCGATGGTCATGGCTCAGTCGCCGAAACTGGGCTGTTGCGCCGGGTCGGGCTTGCTCGATCGGAGCAGCAGCACGAGCGGCACGGCAAGCAGCGTGATCCACATCATCAGCTTGAAGTCGTCGAGATAGGCGATGAACGCCGCCTGCCGGTTGACCTCGGCGTTGACGAGGGCGAGCGCGCTCTGCGCCGGGAGGCCGAGCTGTTCGACGACGGTCGTAAAGCTGCTCGGCAGGGTCTGATCCGTGACGTGAGCGGCAAGGTCGCTGTGCACGACCTGGACGTTGCGCGTCAGCAGCGCGGTCACGACCGAGATGCCGGCCGATCCGCCGACGTTGCGCGACAGGTTGAGCAGGCTGGACGCAGCCGTGCGGAAGCGGGGGGCGAGCGTCGCGAAAGCGAGCGACTGGATCATCACGATCAGCACGCCCAGGCCCAGGCCCTGGATGACACCGCTGACGATCACCGGCCCGCTGCCCTGGACGAGCGCAAAGCCGGTCATCATGTACAACGATGCAGCCATCAGCATCATGCCCGTGGCGACCAGCAGCCGTGCGTCGACGATCCGGGCGAGGCGTCCGACGAGCACCATCGAGATCAGCGTGCCGACGCCGCGCGGCGCGGTCAGCTCGCCCGACTGGAGCACCGAATAGCCGTAGATCTGCTGCAGCAGCGGCGGCAGCAGGGCGAGGCCCGCCAGCATCAGGATCCCGGTCACCGCCATGAACAGCAGCCCGGTCGCGAAGTTGCGGTCGACGAACATGCCCCGCTCAAACAGTGGCTCGCGCGCGGTGATGATATGGACGACGAACATCCAGAACGCGCCGATGGAGATCGCCAGCTCGACCACGATCTCGGTGCTGTGGAACCAGTCGAGCTGCTGCCCCCGGTCGAGCATCAGCTGGAGCGCGGCCAGCGCGATGGCGATCAGCGCATAGCCGAACAGGTCGAAACGGCGCAGGTTGAGCGGGCTCTTCGGCAGCGTCCGGGCGATGAGCACCCCCGCCAGAACGCCGATCGGGAGGTTGACGAGGAACACCCAGCGCCAGTCGAACGTGTCGGTCAGCCAGCCGCCGAGCACCGGACCCATGATCGGCCCGATCATCAGGCCTCCGCCGAACAGGGCCATCGCGGACGCGTGCTTCTCCGGCGGGTTGATGTCGAACAGGGTGGCCTGGCTGAGCGGCACCAGGAACGCACCGCTGACGCCCTGCAGTCCGCGGAACAGCACCATTTCCGGTAGCGACGTAGCGATGGCGCAGAGGAACGACGAGACGGTGAAGCCGATCGTCGCGAGCACCAGCAGGCGCTTGCGGCCGATGCGATCGGCCAGCCAGCCTGCGATCGGGATCGCGATCGCCGACGCGACGATATAGCTCGTCAGCACCCAGTTGACCGTTTCCTGGGTGGCGTTGAGCGCCGCCTGCATGTGCGGCAGGGCGACGTTGGCGATCGTCGTGTCGAGCACCTGCATCAGCACGGCGAGCATCACCGCCAGGGTGACAAGCGCGCGCCGCCCCGGCTCGAGATACTGGTAATCGGCCACGGCTAGTTCTTCGGCTCCAGCGTCACCTTGACCTTGGTCGACAGCCCGGCAATCATCTCGCGCCGCGGCGCTTCGTCGAACGCGATCCGCACCGGCACGCGCTGCGTCACCTTGACCCAGTTGCCGTTGGCGTTCTGGGCCGGGAGGACTGAGAACTCGCTGCCGGTGCCCGAGCCGATCGTCGCCACGTGCCCGCGGACCTTGAGGCCCGGGTAGGCATCGAACGTCATCGTGGCGGCAAGGCCCGGGTGCATGCGGGCGAGGTCGCCCTCCTTGAAGTTCGCCTCGACCCAGGCACCCTGGTCGCGCACGATCGACAGCATCGACAAGCCGGTGATCGCGGTCTGGCCGGGCAGCAACTTGTCCGACTTGGCGACAACACCGTCGGTCGGCGCATGCACCGTGGTGTGTTCGAGGTCGAGCTTGGCGCGCGCCACCGCCGCCTGTGCCGCGGCGATCTGCGGCTGGTTGCCGCCAGGCGCCACGGCCGCACTCGCATTGGCGGCGCGGGCACGGGCATTGGCGAGCGCAGTCTGCGACTTCTCGACCTCGTTGAGCGCGTCGTCATAGGCGGAACGGGTGGTGAACCCCTGCTTCATCAGCGCCGCCTGGCGCGCGAAGGCCCGCTGCTGGATGTTCAGGTCGGCCTGGGCGCCGACGATGTCGGCCGACGTGCCGCTGACCTGCGTGCGCAGCTGCTGCGTCGCCAGCCGCGCCTGCGCGAGCTGCGCCTCCGCGGTCATCAGCGCGACGCGGTACGGCGCCGGGTCGACGCGGAACAGCACGTCGCCGCGCCTGATCCGCTGTCCCTCGCGCACGGCTACCTCGATCACCGGCCCGTTGACCTGCGTGCTGATCGAGGTGATGTCCTGCTTGACATAGGCGTTGTCGGTGCTGACCGACTTGCCGCTGGTCAGCCAGAAATAGCCGCCGACGAGCAGGAGCAGCAGCGGCACCGCCAGCAGCAGGACGTTGCGCTTCAGCTTGCTTCCCGGCGCGGTCTCGACGACCTCGACCTCGGCCGGCACGTCGGCTGGTGCGGCGACGGGCGCCCTGCTCTCGACTTTCTTCAGCTGGTTCATGCGGAAGCCTTCGTGGGGTAGGTTGCAGGGCGGGCGAGGTTTTCGCGGATGCGTCCGAGCAGTGCGCGAAGCGTTTCGATCTGCGACGGATCCAGCCCGTCGAACGCCTCGTCGCCCAACTCGGTTGCAAGCCCGCGCAAGTCGTCGAGCACTGGCTCGGCAGCGTGGGTCACCGACAGTCGCCAGGCACGGCGGTCTGCCGGATCGCGCTGACGCTCCACGAGCCCCGCCTCCTCCAGCCGGTCGATGATCCGGCACAAGGTGATCGGCTCGACATCGAGCATGTCTGCGAGTTCCACCTGGCGCAGTCCCGGTTCGTGCGAGAGGCGCAACAGAACGCGCCACTGCGCGCGCGTCACCCCGAGCCGGGTCACGCGCCGATCGTACGCGCGGCGCACGACGTGGGCCGTTTCCGCAATTTCCCAGCTCAAGGTTTCACGTGCCATAGGTCGAATATAGTGAGTGCGCTTATTATCGCAAGTGTCTGTTGCAGGAGCGAACAAGCAAAATGCTTGTCTCCCGCCACGCGCGGCGGCAAGCGAAGCCATGACAAGCACCGCCGACATCCCGCCGTTGATCGACGCGCTGGACCGCATTTATCAGGAATCGGTCGCCAATCTCCGCGCCGCGCTGCGCGCCTATGCCTCGGACGGACGCCGGCCGGACCGCGCGTTGCGGGCGGAAGGCGCGTTCGCCTATCCCGAGCTGCGGATCGAATACGACCCCGAGGTCCCCCCGCCGACCCCGGCGCGGGCGTTCGCGCGGCTCAACCAGCCCGGCATCTACGCCTCGTCGATCGCGCGGCCCGAGCTGTTCCGGGAATATCTCACCAACCAGCTCGAACACCTCGTCCGCGACTATCCGGTGCGGATCACGGTGGGCCGCTCGGCGAGCGAGATCCCCTACCCCTATGTGCTCGACGGGGGCGAGCTCGAGCTGGCTGGGATCACGACCGCCGAACTGTCGCGCTGGTTCCCGTCGAGCGAGCTGGTCCACATCGGCGACGAGGTCGCGGACGGCGCATGGGAGCTGCAGCCGGGACCGGTGCGGCCGCTGTCACTGTTCGACGCGCCGCGCACCGACTTCAGCCTGGCGCGGCTGCGTCACTACACCGGTACGCCGACCGAGCATTTCCAGAAGTTCGTGCTGTTCACCAACTACGTCCGCTACGTCGACGAGTTCGTCCGCTTCGCGATCGACGCGCTGCGTGACCCCGACAGCCGCTTCACCTCGCTCAGCGTGCCCGGCGGCATGTTCGAGCATGGCGACCTCGCCGATGCCGAGGCGCAGATCGCCGCCGGCGTGTGGCGCCGTCACCAGATGCCGGCCTATCACCTGCGCACCGCGGCCGGCGACGGCATCACCCTGGTCAACATCGGCGTCGGCCCGTCCAACGCCAAGACGATCTGCGACCATATCGCGGTGCTGCGGCCCGAGGCGTGGCTGATGATCGGCCATTGCGGGGGCTTGAGGCCGAGCCAGACGATCGGCGATTATGTCCTGGCCCACGCCTATCTGCGCGACGACCATGTGCTCGACCAGGTGCTGCCGCCCGAAATCCCGATCCCGGCGATCGCCGAGGTCCAGACCGCCCTCTATCATGCGGCGCTGAACGTCACCGGCGAGGACGAGGACGACCTCAAGAAGCGGCTGCGGACGGGCACGGTCGTGACCACCGATGACCGCAACTGGGAACTTCGCTACACGCTGAGCGCGCTGCGCTTCAACCAGAGCCGGGCGGTGGCGATCGACATGGAATCGGCGACGGTCGCGGCGCAGGGCTATCGCTTCCGCGTCCCCTACGGGACGCTGCTGTGCGTGTCGGACAAGCCGCTCCACGGCGAACTCAAGCTGCCCGGCCAGGCCAACGCCTTCTACGAGCGCGCGATCAGCCAGCATTTGCGCATCGGCATCGAGACGCTCGAAATCCTCAAGCAGGAGGGCGACAGCCTGCACAGCCGCAAGCTGAGGAGCTTCGACGAGCCCCCGCTGCGGTAGCCTCGCGCCGTCCGCTATCGCGCGGGCGTGATGTCCCGCGCGCGCCCGATCGCCGGGACCGGCGGGCTCGTCCGCACCCACGCTTCGAGCGCGTCGAGGTCGAGCCCCGCGTCGACCGTGTCCGTGCCCTGCCCCAACACCACGAAGCCGTCCCCGCCGGAGCTGAGGAAATTGTTGGCCGTCACGCGGTAGCGGCCGGCCGGGACGATCGGGCGGCCGTGCAGGGTCATCGCGACGATCCGCTGGCCGGCCGGCCGGCGCAGGTCGTAGCGGAACGCGAACCCGGCCGAGGGGGCGAGCAGCGACTTGAGCTTGGCGACGGATCGGTCGTCGGTGAACTGCTGTTCGAGCAGGGCGCGAAGCTGCGTGCCGGTGAGCGTCTTGACGACCAGCCCGTTGCCGAACGGCTGAAGCGCGAACAGCTGCCCGTAGGTGACCGAGCCGTCGGGCCGCGGCACCAGGCTCGTGCGCACGCCGGTGGCGTTGGTGAACGCGATCTGCGCGCCGGCGGCACGGGTGGCGGCAAGCTGGGCATCGGCGATGAGGTCGGCCAGCGGGCTCTCGAGATCCTGCTCGCTCCGGTCGACCGGCCCGGGCAGGCGGCCGACGACCCGCGATGCGGCGGGGCTCGCCGCCGCGACGGTGCGGGCGACCAGCGCCGCGACGTCGGCCTTGCCCGCTCCATCGGCAGCCACGGGCACGTTGGCGGCCGCGCCGGACAGGAGGGCGTGGGTCGACGGGTCGAAACGGAGCCGGATGTCGGTGTAGAAATACCCGTTCTTGCCCGCGCTCGACAGCAGCCGGCGGCCGCCGCCGCGCTCGACTTCGCAGGCATAGGCGTTGTGCGTATGACCGGACACGACGACGCGGATCGCCGGATCGAGGCGGTCGAGGATCGGCAGGATGCCGCCCGACAGCCCGTCGCAGCCCGCCAGCCGGTAGGTCTCGGGCAGCTTGCCGCCCTGGTGGATCAGCAGCACGATCGCGTCCGCGCCGGCCGCCTTGAGCTCCGGCACCAGCGCGTTGGCGGTCGCCGCCTCGTCCTCGAAGCGCAGCCCGGCGACACCTGCCGGCGTGACCAGCGTCGCCGTGTCCTTCAGCGTCATGCCGATGAAGCCGATCCGCACCGGCCCCAGCTGGCGCAGCGCGGTCGCGGGGAACAGCGTCGCACCGTCGGCGGTCCGCACGTTGGCGGCGAGGTAGCGGAAGCGCGCGCCCCCGAACGGCTCGAGCCGGCAGGGAATACGCGAGGCGATGGTGGTGAGCCGCGCGCAGCCGCCCTGCTGCATGCGCAGGAGTTCGGCCGAGCCCTTGTCGAACTCGTGGTTGCCGACCGCCGCCAGCTCGAGCCCGACCAGGTTCATCGCATCGATCGACGGCTCGTCGAGGAACAGGGCGGATTCGAGCGGCGTCGCGCCGATGAGGTCGCCGGCGGCGACCGTAATGCTGTCGGGAAGCCGCGCCTTCGCCAGCGCCGCGCCGAGCGCCGCCGCGCCGCCCTGCCGCTTGCCGGGCGCGATTTCCGATGGCTGAAGATTGCCGTGGAAATCATTCAGCGCGAGTATTTGCACCTCGATCGGGCGCGGAGCGGCGGCGGTGCGCAACGGCGGCGCACGGGCCACGCACCCCGACAGCATCATCAGCCCGATCAGCAGCAGCCTGACAGCCACGTGCCGTCAGGCCGCTCGCCGGACGGCGTAGACGATCAGCTTCACGCGGCTGCCCGGCGCGAGCCGCGAGGCGGTGGTGAGATTGTTGAGCGACAGGAACCGCTCGAGCCGATAGTCGCGGTAGGCCATGCGGCTCGCCAGCGACTGGAGCGTGTCGCCCGCACGCACGCTCGCCACGCTGATCACCCGTGGGCGGATCGCCGCCGCTTCGGCCGGCGTGATCCGTCGCAGCGATCCGACCATGGACTCGAACGGTCCGATGCCCGCTCCGCCCTGCGTCAGCATGACGAAATGGTAGGCAGTGTTCGCATTCCATTGATAGGCGAAGACGCTGACATCGACGACGCCCGACTGGGTCTGCGCCCGGCCCGTGGTGAAGAAGGCCGGGATGCCGTTCACGCTTGTGCGCTGCAGCGGCGCCATCTGCATCTGGCCCTGGCCGCTGGTCAGTCCCGCTAGCACCCCCGAGACATAGGCCTGCATGTCGCCGTTGAAGCGACCACCGGAGAATTGCGCCTTGCCCGGCGTTCCGTCGATCGTGACCGCGTCGGTCCCGTTCTGCATCTGGAAGCCGGCCGGCACGTCGAACCGCAGCCGCAGGTCGGGGTGGGTGAAGCTGGTCCCTTCGATCACGCCCTGCGCCGGGTCGTCGTCGACCATCACGCCGTCGACCTGCGCCAGGAACGCGTCGCGGTTGCGCATGCCCTGCCCCATGCGTCCGGTCGCTCGCGCCAGCTGCGCCGCCTGGAGCGACCGGTTCTCGGACAGGGGATGGGTGCTGGCCCATTCGGGCGTCGACCGGCCGGTCTTGCCCTGCACCCTCGCCTCCAGGGCAGAGGCTCGCGTCAACGCATCGAGCATCGTCCCGCCGGCCGCCGGATCATAGCCCGCCTGGGTGATGTAGCGGATGCCGAGCTGGTCGGCCTCATACTCCTGCGCGCGCGAGAACTTCAGCGTCGCGAGCTGGCCATATTGCTGCAGCCCCTGGCTGACCAGATTGCCGAACGCGTTGTTGCCGATCACCCCGCCGACGATTGCGCCGAGCACGCCGATGATCGACCCGCGCTGCGCCCGCGACTGGCGGGTGCGCGAATGGTCGGCGGCGACGTGGCCGGTCTCATGGCCCAGGACGAAGGCGAGTTCGGCCTCGTCGCCCATCAGGCCCATCAGCTGGCGCGTGATGTAGACATAGCCGCCGGGCACCGAGAAGGCGTTCTCGACCGCCGAGTTGAGCGTCGTGAAGTGATAGGTCTGGCCGGCGTTGGCGGTGCCGGAGAAGGCCGCGACCCGGCGGCCGATGGTCTCGACGTAGGACGCGCGCGGGCCGGTCATCGCGCCGCCGAACTCGGCGACGATCTGCTGGTGCTGCTGCGCCGCCTCCGTCACGTCGGCCTGGCGGAGGGTGCGCAGCTGGGCGAGCGCGGGAGTGGCGACCACCGCAGCGGCCGCGAGAACCAAGATCGTCCGGCGCATTTCCATCTCCACGCATCCTCTGCGCAAAGATCGGTTCAGGGCCGAAATGGTTCCCGGCCGCTACCCGATGGCCAGGAACTTGGCCCGCCGCTGGGCGAGCAGTTCGTCGCCGCTCATGCGCGCGCAAGCGTCCAGTTCCTCGCCGAGCGCAACCTTCAGTGAACCAATCGCGCCCGTCCGGTCGCGGTGGGCGCCGCCGACCGGTTCGGCGACGATCCGGTCGATGACGCCGAGCGCTTTCAGGTCAGCGGCCGTGATGCGCATCGCCTCGGCGGCGTCGGACGCCTTGTCCGCCGTGCGCCACAGGATCGACGCGCAGCCTTCGGGCGAGATGACCGAGTAGATCGCGTTGTCGAACATCAGCACGCGGTTCGCCGCCGCGATCGCCACCGCCCCGCCCGAGCCGCCTTCGCCGACGATCGCCGCGATGAGCGGGACCTTGAGCGCGAGGCACTGCTCGGTCGAGCGGGCGATCGCCTCGGCCTGACCGCGCTCCTCGGCCTGCACGCCCGGGAAGGCGCCCGGCGTATCGACCAGCGTGACGACCGGCACGCCGAAACGGTCGGCGAGCTGCATGAGGCGGATCGCCTTGCGATAGCCCTCGGGCTTGGCCATGCCGAAATTGTGGCGCAGCCGAGCGGCGGTGTCCTCGCCCTTTTCGTGGCCGATGATCATCACCCGGCGCCCATCGATCCGCGCCAGCCCGCCGAGGATCGCCGGGTCGTCGCCGAACGCGCGGTCGCCGGCGAGCTCGACGAAGTCGTCGGCGATGCCCGCGAGGTAATCCTTGAAGTGCGGACGCTCGGGATGGCGCGCGACCTGCGCCTTCTGCCACGGGGTCAGCCGGGCGTAGGTGTCCTTGAGCAGGCGGTTCGCCTTGGCCTCCAGCCGGGATACTTCCGCGTCGATGTCGACCGGCCCGGTACGCGCGGTCGCCTTGAGGTCGGCCACGCGCGTTTCCAGCTCGGCGATCGGCTTTTCGAAGTCGAGGTAGGTCGTGGCCATCAACCGGCGCGCGTAAGGCTGGCTTCCGGCGCCGTCAACGAACGTCCGCCAGCGGGTGGCGGGCGTTGACCAGCTCGACCAGCCGCGCGCTGTCGACGTGGGTGTAGATCTGGGTCGTGGCGATGTCCGCATGGCCAAGCAGCGCCTGGAGCACGCGCAGGTCCGCTCCGCCGGCGAGCAGGTGGGTGGCGAAGGCATGGCGCAGGACGTGCGGGCTGACCCGCTCGGGCGCGATGCCGGCGAGTGCGGCCATCGCCCGCACGATCTGGAACAGGCGCACCCGGCTGAGATGCGCCTTGCCACTGGGGTAGAGCCAGGGACTGTCGGCCGGCACCAGTTTCCGCCAGCTGCCGACGGCCTGTTCGGCCCGCGCCGAGATCGGGACCAGCCGCTCCTTCGCCCCCTTCCCGCGCAGGATCAGGAAGGGTTGCCCGACCCGCAGCGCGCCGCGCGGCAGCGAGACGAGTTCGCTCGCACGGAGGCCCGAGCCGTAGAGCAGTTCGAGCAGGGAGAGGTTGCGCAACGCCTCGCGCTGGCCGGTCGCCGCGCGCTGCTCGGCTTCCTTGAACATCGCCTCGACTTCGGGCGCCTCGAGGATGCGGGGCAGCGGCCGCTGATGGACCGGGCGGGGCAGCGCCGAGGACGGGTCGTCGCCGCGCAGTCCCTCGTCGAACAGGAAGCCGTAAAAGCGCCGCAGCGCGGCCGAGCGGCGCGACACGGTCGACGGGGCGAGTTCGTGCCACGCCTCGCCGAGCCGCTTGAGCGCCGGGACCTCGGCCGTGCCGACCTCGCCCAGCGCCTCCGCCCCGGCCTCGAGATCGCGGCGATAGGCGAGCAGCGTGTTGCGCGCGGCCCCCGCCTCGGCCGCCATCATGTCCAGGAAACGGTCGACCAGCGCCCGGTCGGCCTCGGTCACCGGGCGCCCATCAGGACCGGCTGAGCGCCTCGGCTGCGATCATGCGGGCGTTGAACGCCTGGCCGGTGGTGTTGAGCGCGGCGACCGAGTGATACAGGAACAGCGCCGGGACATTGCTCCACCGCTGCCCCTTGAACGCCAGCCCGGCGAGGACGGTCGCGGTGCCGCCCTGCCCCCGCGCGGCAGCCCCGTCGAGCAGGTTGGTCCATTCGTCGTGCCGGTCGAGGCCCATGCCGTACTGGCCCGACAGGCGGCGCGCGGTCGGCGCGTCGATGCGGTCGAGCCCGACCAGCCCGGCGACGAGCAGCGCACCGCGGCGGCGACCCTCACTCGAATCGCGGCCGATGAACTTGTCGATCCGGCCATAGCTGAGGTCGAGGCCCTGCGCGCCGGGCGCGGCGAGCGCGAGCATGGCCCAACAACGGTCCTGCTGTGCCTCGTCCATCTGTGCGACGATCGGCGCCCACCGAGCGGCGGCTTCGTCCATGCCGGCGGCGAGCATCGAGGCGATGAGGTCGGGCGCATCGGCGGCCAGCGCGGCGTCGGGGGCGACCGTGCTGGCCGCGATCGCCAGCATGGCGCGGGTCGCCTCGCGCTCGACGGGATCGGCGTCGGCCGCCTTCCACAGCTTGCGCATGGCGGCGAGGCGGGCCGGCTGGTCCTTGCCGATGAACGCCAGCCGCAGCTGCCACGCATCGGTCTGCGACAATTCGTCGGGGTCGGTGCGATCGAACTGGCCGGAGTAGAGGTCGACCAGCGACTGGCCGGAGAAGACGCCAAGCCCGGTGGCGATGCGCGCCGCGGGAAGGCGCTGGTCGATCGACAGCATGGGCGCCCGCGCCTGCCACGCGCGCAGCTGGGGCGAGGCGGATGCGAACAGGCGGTCCGGAACCGCAAGGCCGGTCGCGCTGGCGAGGCCGAAGCGCCAGGCATTGAGTTGCGGCACCGGGTCCCATTCGATCGTCACGGCGCGCTTCGTGTCCGCGCCGGCGCCGACCAGCTTGTCGGCCAGGCTGACGTCGATTCCGCCCATGCGTCCGCGCCGGCGCGCGTTGTCGATGTCGGCGGCGGCGGCTTCCGGATTGCCCGAGAGCGACGAGCAGATCGCATCGACCAGGGGCGCAATGCGCGGCTCGATGTCGCCCAGACCGTCGCGCAGCGGGCACAGGCCCGCCGGGTCGGCGTTGGCCAGCGCGCTCTGGACCGCGACCTGGGTCAGCTTGGGCGTGAAATCGGCAACGTCGACACCCGACACCAGCATGCGCGCCGCGTCCGCCTCCCCCATCCGCAGCAGCAGCCAGCTGCGCTCCGCAACCCAGTCGGCCGGGTTGACGTCGAACGGCGAGCCGGCGCGGGCGAGAAGGGCGTTGCGCAGCGCGATGTGCAGCCAGCGCGAGGCGAGCGGCCCGTCGGTGCGGCGCATGAGCCTTTCCAGGAACGGCCCGCTCGCCGCGCCCCACGGGTCGCTGCCTAGGCCGAGCGCCGCCGGATCGAGCCGGCCGACGAGCGAGGGGTCGCGCTTCGCCGCGTCGGGCACTTCGACCGGCTCGGGAACGTCGGCGGCGGCGACCTCGGTGTCGCTCAGCGTGTCGCTGGTCGCGACCTGGTCCTCGCCATCGGCTGGAGCGGACGGAGTGGTCGCGAGCGGGGGGACCGGCTCGGAACCGGGCGCGGAGGGGCCGGTGTTGAGCGGCGCGGCCGGGCTCACCGGCCCCGGAGCGCTCTGCGGCGGCGGCGCGGGGTCGCCGAAGCCGGGCGGCAGGATCGACGCGGGCCGTTCCTGGGCCAGTGCGGGAATCGCCAGCGCGACCACCGCGGCCGCGCCGAGCAGCCGCTTAGTGCGCCGGCTGATCATGCGCGACATCGACCTCCACGACCTTCATCGGCTGCTCGCCCGCCGAGCGCGACAGCAGCACCAGGCCGCCGATCAGCAGGACGAGCACGACCAGCAGCGGCACCAGCGGCGACATCGGCCGGCGGCGCATCGGCGCGGACTGGATTCGGGTCGGGGAACGGGCCATCGATCGACTTCACCTTGCGTGCGGATGGGCGCGCTTTTGCCCGACCTTGCCGCCCGCTGTATAGCCCCGGCCGATGCAAAAACCTTTGCCCCTCAAGCGCCGCCTCGACCGCCCGATCGTGCTCGTCGGGCTGATGGGCGTGGGCAAGTCGACGATCGGCCGGCGCCTCGCCGCGCGGCTGGGGGTCGGGTTCGTCGACAGCGACGAGGCGATCGCCGACGCCGCCGGAGCGCCCGCGGGCGAGGTGTTCGAACGCTATGGCGAGGCCAGCTTTCGCGACGGCGAGCGGCGGCTCGTCGCCCGGCTGATCGATGGCGAGGCGCGCGTCATCGCGACCGGTGGCGGCGCGTTCATCAACGAGGAAACGCGGCGCCTGCTCAACGACCAGGCGATCACCGTCTGGCTCAACGCGCCGGTCGAGGTGCTCGCCGAGCGCACCGCCCGGCGCGCCACGCGGCCGCTGCTCAAGAACGGCGATGCGGCGGCGACGCTGGCGCGGCTCGCGGCGGAACGCGACCGCTTTTACGCCGAGGCGCATATCCACGTGACCAGCACGGACGGCGCGCACGCCGAGGTGGTGGAGGCGATCGTCAGTGCGGTCGAGCGGCGGCTGGCGGAAGGCTGAGGGCGGCCGTCAGCTTGCCGCGTCGATTGCTGCGAGCAGCGCGCGGAACGGGAGCAGGATGGCGCCGTGGCGCCCCCCTCGGTCGCGTGCAGGGGCGAGGACGGCGAGGTCGGGACAGCCGCCCGGATCGTCGCGAGTCCCTGCTAGCCACGCGGTGAGATCCGCGACCGTCGAGGCGACCTCGTCGCGCGAACGGCCCATGGCGTGCCGGCCCATCAGCGCAGCGCTGGCCTGACCGAACGCGCACGCCTCGACCTGCTGAGACAGCGCGGTCACCCTGCCCTGCTCGTCGAGGCTGATCGCCACGCGCATCCGGCTCCCGCAGGTCGTCGAGCGTAGGTCGGCGCTGCCGTCGGGAGCGGCGAGCGGGTCAAGGTGCGGGATGGAAGTCGCGAGGCGCAGGATGTCGCGGGTGTAGAGCGGCGAACTCATGCCCGCCGCCAGCTCGTCCCCTGCGGCCCGTCCTCGAGAATGATGCCGTCGGCGGCAAGCTCGGCGCGGATGCGGTCGGCCGTGGCGAAGTCGCGGACGGTCTTCGCCGCGGTGCGCTCCGCAACCTTAGAATCGATAACTTCGGGTGCCAGGTTGTTCGATAAGGTGCCCGTCGCCTCGAACTTGATGGAACTTGTGCTAGCCAACGGGACGACGCGGCCGAACCATCCGTTCTCCGTGTCGCTCAGTATCCCTAAGATCTCCGCACTCGCTTTCAGCGCGCTGGGATCATGCAGTTGAGAGAGGCGGGCCATCGCGAGCGGGGTATTAAGGTCGTCCAACAACGCTTCCCGCACCGCACTATCTACTTCCCCCGAGACAGCGTCTCCAACCCTCCGATACAGCCCGTTCAAGGTAGCCTTAGCTTGGCTGATCAACATGTCCGTCCAAGGTAGAGGCTTTCGGTAGTGGGCCGATAATAGAGCCAGTCGCAACGTCTCGCCCCGATGCCGAAAGCCGAGCAACTCATCGACCCCCACTACATTCCCCAGGCTCTTCGACATTTTCTCCGACCCCATGTCGACGAAGCCGTTGTGGACCCAATGCCGCGCCAGCGGCGCGCCGCCGTGGGCGCAGCGGCTCTGCGCCACCTCGTTCTCGTGATGAGGGAAGATGAGGTCGAGGCCGCCGCCGTGGATGTCGATCGTCTCACCGAGATGGGCGCGGATCATCGCCGAGCATTCGATGTGCCATCCCGGCCGCCCCCTGCCCCACGGCGATTGCCAGCCGATGACACCCGCTTCGCTCGGCTTCCACAGGACGAAGTCGGCCGGGTCGCGCTTGTAGGGGGCGACCTCGACCCGAGCACCGGCGACCATCGCCTCGCGGTCGCGGCGCGAGAAGCTGCCGTAGCCCGGATCGGACGCGACCGAGAACAGGACATGGCCCTCCGCCGCATAGGCATGGCCGAGTTCGACGTGGCGGCCGATCATCGCGATCATCGGCGCGATTTCCTGCGTCGCG
>CAXSDY010000050.1:0-1953 GCA_964235835.1 uncultured Sphingomonadaceae bacterium
CCAGCCGGCTGCGTGCCTGAGCGGCCGCAAGGTGCTGCGTCGGCGCGAGCCGCGAGGGCGCCTGGACCATGCCGGCGAGCATGGCCGATTGCGCAAGACTGAGATTGTCCGGCTCGCGCCCGAAATAATGATGCGCCGCGGCGCGGAGGCCATAGACGCCATCGCCGAAATAGACCGACGACAGATAGCGCGACAGGATCTCCTGCTTGGTCAGCCACCCTTCGAGCCAGAAGGCGATGATCACCTCCTGCAGCTTGCGCTTGAGGTTGCGGTCGGACGACAGGAAGCTGGTCTTGGCGAGCTGCTGCGTGATCGTGCTGCCGCCTTCGCGTACGCCGCCGGCATGGAGGTTCGCGACCATCGCCCGAGCGATCCCGCGCGGGTCGATGCCCCAGTGCGAATAGAAGCGCCGATCCTCGATCGCGACGAAGGCGGCGGGCGTCAGCGGCTGCAACCGGCGCACGTCGACGGGGGCTTCCTTGACCGCGCCGCGCCGCGCGATCGGCTGGCCCTCGCTCGACACGATCAGCATCGCCGGCGCCTGCAGCGGCTCGAGCGCGCGCGACAGCGGTGCGGTGATGACCAGCCACAGGAAGGTGACGAAGAACAGGGCGGCGATGGCGTATGCCGCATATTTCAGACGGGTGCGACGCCGTTTCGGTGGCGTCGCATAGGCAGGGGTGGCCGACGGCGTCAGGGCGGGAGCGAGCGGGTCGGGCAGATCCTCGACGTTGGCGCCGCCCCGCCGCCAGATGCCGCTGTCCGCCGCGTTGCTGCTGTCGTAGTCGGCCATTCGCACCCTCGTCGAGCGGCCCGCGAGGGTGCCACTGCCTTAGCCCAGTAAAACAGTTGCGACCCCTTATCCAGACGCCTCGTGAACCGCACGTTGCGGGTGCGGCGTCCGGCGAGCTAAGTGACGCGATGCGCCCCCTTCCCCGTCCCGCGCGCCTCCGGACGCTGGCCTTGCTGCTGGGCGTCGCCGCGATCGGTCCGGCCGCCTGCCATCAGCCCAGGGTCGGCTCGACCCAGGTCACGGTGATCGGCGACACGCCGCGGCTGACCGACCCTGCCGCCGGTCCGTTGCGCACGGCCGACGCGCTGCTGCTCGCGAATGTCGCGCAGGGCCTCGTCCGGTTCGACCCGCGCGGTCAGATCGACGCCGGGCTGGCCGAACGATGGAACGTCAGCGACGACGGGCTCAGCTACATCTTCCGGCTTCAGCCCGGCAACTGGCCGAGCGGCCGCAAGATCGACGCGCGCGAAGTGGTGCGGCTGCTCAACCGGCAACGGCGCGCGGCGAGTCGCAACGAGCTCAAGGACACGCTCGGCGCGATCGACGAGATCGTCGCCATGACCGATCGCGTGATCGAAATCCGACTCGGCGCGCCGCGGCCCAATTTGCTTCAGCTGCTCGCCCAGCCGGAGCTCGCCATCCTGCGCGGCACCGAGGGCAGCGGCCCCTTCGTCGAGCGGCCGGGCAAGGCGGAGGAGCCGCTGCATCTGCGCCGGAACAGCCCCGGCGCGGACGGCGACCAGGAGGTCCGCGAGGATGTCGACCTCGCCGCGTTGCCGGTGCCCTCCGCCGTCGCGCGGTTCCGGTCGGGCGAGACCGACCTGGTACTTGGCGGGACTTTCTCGGACCTGCCGGTGGTCCGCGCCGCGCCCATTGCCCGGGGCGCCCTGCGGTTCGATCCCGTCGCGGGGCTGTTCGCGCTCGTTCCGGGCCGAAGCGACGGGCCGCTCGCGGACAAGGCGCTGCGCAGCTTGATCAGCCGGGCGATCGACCGCGATGCGCTCGTCGCCGCGTTCGACGTCGAAGGGCTCGCGCCGAGGACGACCTTGCTCCAGCTCGGCCTGGAAGGCACCACCGACGTGCCCGCGCCGGCGTGGGCGACGGTGCCGCTCGCACAGCGCCGCGCAGCGCTGGTGGACGAGGCGCGGCGGTTGTTCGGG
>CAXSDY010000050.1:1963-15982 GCA_964235835.1 uncultured Sphingomonadaceae bacterium
GCCGTTTCAAGCGCATCGGCGGCGCGGGTGGCGCCGCCGGCGCTGACGGTCAGCTTCCCCGCCGGGCCCGGAGCGACGCTGCTGTTCAACCGTCTCGCGGGCGACCTCGCGCCGCTCGGCATCGCGCTTCGCCCGGCGCCCGCCGGAACGCCCGTCGACCTCATGCTAATCGACGAAGTCGCGCCCTCGACGTCGCCGGCCTGGTTCGTCCGCCGGCTGCACTGCGGCCGCGTGCCATTGTGCAATGCCGACGTGGACTCGCTCGCAGACGCTGCTCGCAGCACCCAGTCCGCCCAGCAGCGCGGGCAGTTCCTCGCCCTCGCTGCGCAGCGCATCGACCTCGAAACCCTCGTCATTCCCTTGGCCGCGCCGATCCGCTGGTCGCTGGTCTCCGCGGACGTTCCCGGATTTGCCGAGAACCGTTTCGGGCGCCACACGTTGGTCGGGCTGGCACTGAGGCCTGGGCGCGACAGGGACTGAGTATGGCGATGCGCATCGACGACCTCTCCAACCTGCCCGGCCTCGGCCGCGATCCCGCATCGGTGCGGCAGCGGGTGGAGGGGATGGAGAAGCTGCTCGAGGGGATGTTCACCATCCCCGGCCTGAACCGCAGGGTCGGACTCGACGTCGTCCTCGACCTGGTGCCGGTCGCCGGCGACGTCGCTGCGGCAGCGCTCGGCAGCTACATGGTGTGGGAGGCGCGCAACCTCGGCATGTCGAAAGGCCAGATCACGCGCATGGCCGGGAACGTCGGGTTCGACTTCCTGCTCGGCCTGATCCCGTTCGTCGGGGCCGTGCCCGACTTCTTCTTCCGCTCGAACACCCGCAACCTGAAGATCATCAAGCGCCACCTCGACAAGCACCACCCGGACTCGGCCACCGTGGCAGGGCACGTCACCCACCGGTAGCGTTCGTGCCAGCTTCGCTGAAGCGGCGCTGCCGTTCTTCTGGCAGACCCTAGCTCCAGTTCGCATCCGCTTGCGGGGCGAGTTCCTTCGCCGCCTCGATGATGTCGGCCAGGTCGACCGCCGTATCGAACGGGTCCTCGTCGAGCTCCGTCACTCGGTTGAGCCGCTTCTGCCAGCGCCGCAGCGCGTCGACATACGCGACGTTCGGCACCCGCATCAGCGCGCCGTTGGGTAGCCGTTCGATGTCGGCGATGCCGTTGTGGACCCACTCGCCGCTGTGCCAGTCGGGCATGTCGACCGCCGGGAACAGGCACACGCCGTGCAGGTCGACCCCGCGGTTCACCGCCGCCAGGCACTCGCACACGACGTCGTTGAGCCAGTCGGCGCGGCCGCCGCCCAGCCCCGACGTCTCGGCGACGATCGTCGGCCGGCCGAAGCGCTTCCATGATTCCTCGATGAGGTCGCACAGCGGCCGGATGCGCGGGTCGCCCGGCTCCAGCGCCGCATGGGGCCCGTGCTCGCGATATTCCATCTGACCGAAGCTGTAGTTGTTGAGCCCGACGATATCGAGGATCTCGGGACTGCCGCCCAGTTCGGGATGGCGGCGGCCGGCGACGACGTCGAAGGCGAGGTTGGCATCGTCGTCGCTTTCCCGCCGCGCGGCTTCGGCGAGGTCGGGCCGGTCGCGCGGCGCGACGACGTTGATCAGCGGGTCGATGTGGATCATCCGCGCGCCGGGTAGCACCTGGCGGATCGCGGCGACCGCGGCGATGTCGGCGCGGCACATCGCCACGGTCAGCCTCCGGCGGGTCTCCCGATCGCGGCCGAACGGTGCCGCCCACGCCCACTCGCCCGCCATGTAGCCGAAGAAGGTCGTCTCGTTGACGGGCGTGAAATAATAGGGTCCGCGGAACTGATGCTCGGCGACATGCTGCGCGGCGGCGCGCGCGTAGGCGGCGAAGCGCGGCGCGAAATCGTCGGCGAACGGATCGGCGCCGTCGGGATAGCCATAGTGGCACAGGTCCCAGATGGGCAGGATCTGGTGCCGCCGCTGCGCCTCCAGGAACGGCGCGATGTGGTCGAAGTCATAGGTGCCGCCACCCTTGTCGACCATCGGCCACGGAATGCCTTCGCGCGCCACCGCAATGCCGAGGCCGCGCAGCATGCGATAGTCCTCGTCGGCGTGGGTACGATGCTGCGTCTCGTCGCACAGGTCGCGGCGGCCGACCTTCATCCAATCGAAGGTCGAACATTCGAACCCGGAGAGAAAGAAGGTCGGGAAGATGCCGGTCTTGCTGGTCATCAACGCACTACGCGCCACGGTGCGCTTCCGCCGCATCCGTGGAGAAACAATCGAGTCTCCGCTCAGTCGCCGCTGATCCTGGGCCGGCCGACATCCCCCTGCCCCACGGTCCGCCCGGCCATTTCGAGCATGCGTTCCAGCGGCACGCGGGCGCGCTCCATCAGGTCGGGCGACAGTTCGATGCGCGGCTCCAGGTCGCGCAGGCTGGCGTAGAGCTTTTCCATCGTGTTGAGCGCCATGTACGGGCACATATTGCAGTTGCAGTTGCCGTCACCCCCGGGCACGCCGATGAAGGTCTTGCCGGGCGCCGCCTTTTCCATCTGGTGGATGATGTGCGGCTCGGTCGCGACCAGGATCGTCTGCGCCGGGCTCGACAAGGCGAAGTCGAGGATCGCCTTCGTCGAGCCGACCAGGTCGGCATGATCGACGATGTGCGGCGGGCACTCGGGGTGAGCGGCTACAGGGGCGCCGGGATGCTCCGCCTTGAGCTTGAGCAGCTCGGTCTCGCTGAACGCCTGGTGGACGATGCAGACGCCGGGCCACAGCAGCATGTCGCGCCCGGTGCGCCGCGCGAGATAGCCGCCGAGGTGCCGGTCGGGTCCGAAAATGATCTTCTGCTCGGGCGGGATCTGCGACAGGATGATGTCCGCGGACGAGCTGGTGACGATGATGTCGCTGAGCGCCTTCACCTCGGCCGAGCAGTTGATGTAGGTCAGCGCGATATGGTCGGGGTGCGCCTCGCGGAACGCCTTGAACTGGTCGGGCGGGCAGCTGTCCTCCAGGCTGCAGCCGGCATCCATGTCGGGCAGGATGACGGTCTTCCCGGGGCTGAGGATCTTCGCCGTCTCGGCCATGAAGCGCACGCCGCAGAAGGCGATCACATCCGCATCGGTCGCCGCCGCCTTGCGCGACAGGTCGAGGCTGTCGCCGACGAAATCCGCCAGATCCTGAAGCTCCGGCTTCTGGTAATAATGCGCGAGGATGACCGCGTTGCGCTCCTTCTTGAGGCGCATGATCTCGTCGAGCAGGTCCGGGCCCATCAGGCGGGAGGTCGGTGCGGTCACGTCAGTCTCCGAACGGCGTTCGCGCCGATGTAGTGCGCTTGGCTGCAGAATGCATCACGAGCCGTTGCGGTTCGATCGCAGCAGCACGTCGTTGATCGAGCGGCTGACGTCCCACCGCTCGCGGGCCGGCCCGGCCTCGTCGGGGAAGCGGACGACGACCTGCACGTCGCCCACGCCGGCCGCGGCGAGCGGCGTCCTGAGCAGGCCCGCGATCGCCTGTCGCGCCCGTTCGCGGGCACGGGCGATGTTCTCGGGCCGGTTCGCCTCGCGGGTGACGAGGGCGGCGGCATTGGCGGAGGTCTTCTGGCTCAGCTCCTCACCGGCGGCGCGAGTCACGAACAGCCCGCTCGTTCGTACCAGCGTCCGGTGCGCCTCGTCGACGTCAATGTTCTGCGCGGTGACCGGCGGCGCCGTCACGGTCAGCGTTCGCGTCGCCGGATCGAAGCGATAGTCGCCCCGCCCGAGCGTCGCGACATCGACGAAATAGTCTGCGGTGAACGGCGCCTTCACGACCTGGTTGGAATCGAGCATCGGGATGGTCCCGTCGTGCGACGCGACGGCTTGCACGGTGCCGCGGATCTGCAGCACGCGCAGGTCGGACTTGTCGGCAAATGCGATCGAGACGATGCGCGACAGGGCAACGCCGTTCTCGCGCTCGACGACATAGTCGCGGCGGCGCTCCTCGCGCACTTGGCGCAGGGCGAGCAGCGCGACGACCGCGATCAGAGCGGCGATGGCGATGCGGATCGCTAGGCTGCTGCGTTGGCGGTCTGCCACCGGCCCTCTCCTGTCTGCTCGACCATCCCCCGCCGCTCCAGGTCGACCAGGTGCGCGAGGACCGATCCGCCCGCCGCCGGCACGAGCCGTGGATCGAGCCCCGGATATGCGCCCGCGACGATCCCGGCGATGCTCCCCTGCCCCTCTCCGACCAGGCGCAGGATCTGCCGCTCGCGCTGCAGTCGGTGGCCGATCATGCCGCGCACGAGCTGCTGCGGCTTGGTCACCGCCGGGCCATGCGCGGGGAAATAGATCCGGTCCTCGCGCGCGCGCAATCGGTCGAGGCTGGCCACGTAGGCGGCCATGTCGCCGTCGGGCGGCACGACCACGGTCGTCGACCAGCCCATCACATGGTCGCCGGTGAACAGCACGTCGTCCCACGCGAAACAGAGATGGTTCGACGTGTGGCCCGGCGTCGCCACCGCCACCAGCCGCCCGCCGCCGACCTCGATGGCGTCGCCGTCGTGAAGCACGCGGTCGGGGGCATAGTCGGCATCGAAGCTCGCGTCGGCGCGCGGGCCGACGGCGTCGAGCGCGAGGGCCGCGCAGCCGACGATCGGCGCTCCCGTCGCGGCCTGCAGCGCGCGCGCCGCCGGGCTGTGGTCGCGATGCGTGTGGGTGCAGACGATCGCGACCAGCCTGCGCCCGCCGAGTGCGTCCAGCATCGCCGCGACGTGCTCGGGCTGGTCGGGACCGGGGTCGATCACCACCAACTCGTCGCCGCCGACGAAATAGCTCTGCGTCCCCGAATAGGTGTAGGGTGAGGGATTGTTCGCCAGCAGGCGGGCGACGCCGGCCTCGACGGGCTCCAGCGTACCATAGGCGAACTCGCCGGGATCGGGGACGTCCATGGGCGTTCTCCTGCCACGGACGGCACCAAAGGTTAAGTCAGAGCCGGGAGATCAGGCGCTCGGGCGAGGGCGATCGCTTGCCAGAACCGCGCTTGGCGCCCTCGCGGACGAACCCTGCTTCAGCAGCGCCGCGCCGCGCCGCCCGAACGCTTCGGGATAGACGTCCTCGAACAGCCGCCGCATCGCCGCGTCCCAACTGAGGCTCGCGGCGTGGGCGCGAGCGGCCTCGCTCAGCGCGGCACGATCCGGCCGGGCGAGAACGGCGAGAATGTTCGCCGCCATCACCCCCGCGTCGTCGACTGGGCCGAGCGCGCCCAGTTCGGGCGGCACCCGGTCGATCATCGCGCCGGCGGCGACTCCGACCACCGGCAGGCCGGACGCCTGCGCCTCGATTACCGAAATGCCGAACGTCTCGTCGGCCATTCCCGAGACGTAGACGTCGGCGCTCGCCAGCCAGCGGGCGAGCAGCGCCCGGTCGCGGATGAAGCCGGGGCAGTAGACGTCGGGCAGCGCCGCGAATTGGGCCCGCAACGGGCCGGCGCCGATCAGCACCAGCCGGGCACCGAGTCCGGCAGGAAGCGCCGCGAACGCTTCGACCACCGTGCTGGCGCGCTTCTCGCGGTCGAGCCGGCCGACATAGACCAGCAGCGGCCGGTCTGCCCCGACCCCCGCCTCTTCGCGCAACGCCGGATCGCGCAGCGCGGGCGAAAACTCCTCGATGTCGACGCCGAGCGGGACGACCCGCACCCCCTCGACTCCGATCGAACGCAGCTTGTCGGCTCCGCCATGCTCGCTCAGCGCGACCGCGCTGTCGAAGCGGCGGTACAGCGCGGCGACATAGCGGTAGGCGAGCCGCGCGCCGCCCCGCCCCGCCGCCCGGCCGAACAGAGCGCCAACGATCCGCTGCGTATAGGCGGTCGGGAAGTCGGTCATGAACGAGGCGACGAGTGCCGTGCCGGGATGGCGTCGCTGGTGAGCAATCGCCGCCCACGGCAGATTATAGGCGTCCGGGCACTCGATCAGGTCCGGCCGGAAGCGGTCGAGCGCGGCGCGCACCGCAGCGTTGCGCAGCAGCAGCCGGTAATTGGGACTTCCCGGCACATGCGGCGAGCGGAGCGTGACCGTGATCGCGCGCTCCTCCTCGACCACCCGATCCTCGGCGCCGGGGACGATCAGCAGGTGGCGGTCGCCCGTCCGCTCGAGGATGTAGCGCCGCTTGCGGTTGAGATAGGTGCGGACGCCGCCGCCCTTCTCGGACCAGCTCTGGGTCACGTCGGCGAACAGGCGGCCGTTCACGGCGCGCCAGGCGGATACTGTCGGATTTCCTTACGCCCGCCCCAACACGCACTGCCGCGTCTGCCAAGAAAGTGGCAGGAATTCAGGCTTTTTCGCGTTTGGCACGGCAGGTGCAATGATAGTCCTGTCCACTTGGTTCCACGACCAAAACAAAGGGACGGTGTCGCGGTTTCTGGTCCCGCGCCACCGTCCCTTTTTCTTTGCGCCCGTCAGGCGGCGCTGGACGAGGCGTCGACCAGTTGCTTGAGCTCGCCGCTCTCGAACATTTCCATCATGATGTCCGATCCGCCGACGAACTCGCCATGGACGTAGAGCTGCGGGATGGTCGGCCAGTCGGAATACGCCTTGATGCCCTGGCGGACCTCCTGATCCTGAAGCACGTCGACCGTCTCGAACGGCACGCCGAGATGGTCGAGGATGGCGATCGCGCGGCTCGAGAAGCCGCATTGCGGGAACAGCGGGCTGCCCTTCATGAAGAGCACCACGTCGTTGCTCTTCACGATCGTATCGATGCGGGCGTTGGCGTCGGTCATGGTCATTCTCCGTCAGGGAACCGCAGTTTCGAGCTGCAGTGCGTGAAGCTCACCCCCCATGCGCCCCCCGAGCGCGGCATAGACCGCCTGATGCTGCCGCACCCGGCTCATCCCGGCGAAGCTCGGCGCGACGACGCGGGCGGCATAGTGGTCGCCGTCGCCGGCGAGATCGCGGATCGTCACCTCGGCATCCGGGATGGCGGCGCGGATCATCGCCTCGATGTCGGCCGCGGCCATCGCCATCGCTTAGCCCTTCGCCTCGAGCAGCTGGCGCCGCGCGTCGACCTCCTTGTGGGCGAGCGCGTCGCGGATGCGCGCCTCGTCGATGTCGACTCCGGCGGCGGTGAGGTCGCCGAGCAGCTTGCGCACCACATCCTCGTCGCCGGCTTCCTCGAACTCGGCGCGGATCACTTCCTTGGCATAGGCTTCGGATTCGACATCGGTCAGGCCCATCTGGCGCGCGGCCCATTCGCCGAGCAGGCGGTTGCGGCGGGCAAGGACGCGGAACGCCATCTCCTCGTCGTGCGCGAACTTCGTCTCGAAGGCACGCTCGCGATCGTCGAATGTGGTCATGCTGCTCCTCTCGTACGTGGCGGGCGAGATAGGGACGCGGGCGCTGCTAGTCCAGCGCGGGTCAGTCGAGCGTCACGACCAGCTTGCCGATCACCGAGCGGGCGGCGAGCGCGGCGATCGCCTCGCCGCCGCGTTCAAGCGGATAGGTCGCGCTGACCCGCGGCGCAATGCGTCCTTCGTTCCACAGGCGGAACAGCGTCGCGACGTGCGCCGCATTGGCGGCGGGATCGCGCGCCGCGAACGCGCCCCAGAACACGCCGCACACGTCACAACTCTTGAGCAGCGTGAGGTTGAGCGGCAGGCGCGGGATTCCGGCGGGGAAACCGACGACGAGGTAGCGCCCTTCCCACGCGATGCTGCGCAGTGCCGGCTCGGCATAGTCGCCGCCGACCGGATCGTAGATGACGTCCGCCCCGGCCGGGCCGACCGCCGCCTTGAACTGTTCGGCGAGCGCCTTCGATGCGTCCTTGTCAAACGGCCCGCGCGGGTAGACCAGGGTCGCATCGGCGCCGGCGTCCTTCGCGGCGGCGGCCTTGTCCTCGCTCGACACCGCGGCGATGACGCGCGCGCCGCGCGCCTTGCCAAGCTCGACCGCCGCGAGGCCGACCCCGCCGGCCGCCCCGAGCACGAGCAGTGTCTCGCCGGCGGCAAGGTGGCCGCGGTCGTGCAGCGCGTGGATCGAGGTGGCGTAGGTCAGCAGCAGAGCGGCGCCTTCGACGAAGCTGCGATTGGCGGGGAGGCGGACGGCGCTTTTCGCAGGAATAACGATGCTCTGCGCCAGCCCACCGAATCCGGGCACGGCGATCAGCCGGTCGCCGACGCTCCACCCCTCGACGCCCTCGCCGACGCCCGCGACCTCGCCTGCGATCTCACCGCCTGGCGCGAACGGCCGCGGCGGGCGCATCTGATACTTGTCCTCGATGATCAGCACGTCGGGGAAATTGATCGCCGCGGCGTGGACCCGGACGAGCAGCTCGCCGGGAGCCGGCGAAGGATCGGGCAGGTCGTCGACGCGCAGGGTCTCGGGGCGCCCGGGGGCGTGACTGAGGAGGGCTTTCATGGCTGCGCGGTAGCAGCAGTCACGCGCAAAAACACCCTCTCCCCTGGGGGAAGAGGGTGGGCCGCGCTGCGTAGCTGTGGAAGGGTGAGGGGGCGACCGCCACGCGGTCGCGCGACGCTCGCCCCGCTCCCTCATCCAAGCTCCGCTAAGGCAGCAAGCTGCGAGCTTCGCTATCCTTCTCCCCAACTGGGAGAAGGGGACTCATAGGTCGTTGATGACGCCCTTGATCTTGCCCTTGGTGTCCTGGACGTCGCCCTTCAGTTCCTGGCGCTCGCCGTCGGCGCGCACGTCCGGATCGACCGAGTCCTGCTTGGCCTTGCCGACCGCATTGTTGACCGCGCCTTTGACCTTGTCGGTAAACTCACCCATTTCGTTTCTCCTTCGGTGGATCAACGACTTGGCGAGCAGTCCGTTGCTCGCTTCGGCGCAAAACGGCTCGCTTGGGCGCGATCCCTAGATGAGCCCCGCCAAGGGCGAGCTCGGGTCGGCGTAGCGCCGCTTGGCCATGCGGCCCGCCGTGTACGCGAGCCGGCCGGCCTCGACCGCATGGCGCATCGCCCGGGCCATGGTGATCGGCTCCTTCGCCTCGGCAATGGCGGTGTTCATCAGCACGCCGTCGCAGCCGAGCTCCATCGCCGCGGCGGCATCACTCGCCGTGCCGACTCCGGCGTCAACCAACACCGGCACCTTCGACTGCTCGACGATCAGGCGGATGGTGACCGGGTTCTGCACGCCGAGGCCCGAGCCGATCGGCGCGCCGAGCGGCATGACCGCGACCGCCCCCGCCTCCTCGCAACGGCGGGCCATGATCGGGTCGTCGGTGCAATAGACCATCACTTCGAACCCCTCCTTCGCGAGCAGTTCGGTCGCGCGGATGGTCTCGATCATGTCGGGATAAAGCGTCTTCGCTTCGGCCAGCACTTCCAGCTTCACGAGGTTCCAGCCGCCCGCCTCGCGCGCCAGGCGGAGCGTGCGCATCGCCTCCTCGGCGGTGAAGCAGCCAGCGGTGTTGGGCAAATAGACAATCTTCTTCGGGTCGATGAAGTCGCTCAGCATCGGCTGCTTGGGATCGGCGATGTTGACCCGGCGGACGGCGACCGTGACGATCTCGGCGCCCGAAGCGGCGACCGCGGCGGCATTTTCCTCGAAGCTCTTGTACTTGCCCGTGCCGACAATCAGCCGCGAGGAAAAAGTGCGGCCCGCCACGGTCCAGCTGTCGGTGGCGAAGGTCTGGGGCGCGTTCATTCAACCTCCTCCGACGAAATGGACGATCTCGTAATCGTCGCCGTCTTCGACGCAGGCGCTGCCGAAGGTCGACCGCGGGACGATCTCGAGGTTGCGCTCGACGGCGACGCGGTGCGGGTCGAGGCCGATCTGGTTGATCAGCTCGGCCAGCGTCGTTCCCGCAGGCACCCGGCGGTGCTCACCGTTGATCCGAACCGAGAGGGTGCCGTCGAGAGTCATTGACTCGGCGCAGATAGGTGGGCCACGCCGCCCACGCAATGACCGCGCCCTCCGCCACCGTGTTCGTCCTCAACGGGCCCAACCTCAACCTGCTCGGCACGCGCGAGCCCGAGGTCTATGGGCGCGACACGCTCGACGACATCGGCGGCATGCTGGCCGAGCGCGCCGGCGAACTCGGCGTCACGATCGACATGCGCCAGTCGAACCACGAGGGGCATCTGATCGACTGGCTGCACGAGGCGGGCGCGGCTGGCGCCAAGGCGGTCATCCTCAACCCCGGCGGGCTGACGCACACGTCGGTCGCGCTGCGCGACGCGGTGGCGGGCGTCAAGGTGCCGGTAATCGAGGTTCACCTGTCCAATCCCGAGGCGCGCGAGGACTTCCGCCACAAGAGCTTCGTCGGCGGCGTGGCGCGCGGATCGATCCGCGGCTTCGGCGCCCAGTCCTACCTGCTCGCACTGGACGCGGCGGCACGGCTCTGACAGGGGGAGCGCCTGTTTCGAACCGGGAAGCCGACGATCATGGCCGATGACCAGCAGCAGGGTGGCGGGGCGATGCGGGTCGATGCCGCGCTCGTCCGCGAACTCGCCGAACTGCTCGCCGCCAACGACCTGACAGAGATCGAGGTCGAGGACGGCGACCGCAAGATCAAGGTGCGGCGCGAGCTGGTCCACGCTCCACAGGCGGTCCACTCGGTCTCGGCGGCGCCGTCGGCAGCCGCGACTGCCCCCGCTCCTGCTGCAGCCGCCGCCGAGCCACCTGCCCCTCCCACCGGCGAGGTCGTCAAGTGCCCCATGGTGGGCACCGCCTTCCTCTCGGCGCAACCGGGCGGCAAGCCGTTCGCCGCCGCGGGCGAGACGGTCAAGGCCGGCGACACGCTGCTGATCGTCGAGGCGATGAAGGTGATGAACCCGATCACCGCGCCGCGCGGCGGGGTCGTCAAGCAGCTGCTCGTCGCCGACGCCCAGCCGGTCGAGTTCGACCAGCCGCTCGTCATCCTCGAGTGACCCGCTAGGTGCCGATCACCAAGCTGCTGATCGCCAACCGCGGCGAGATCGCGCTGCGCATCCATCGCGCCTGCCACGAAATGGGCATCAAGACCGTCGCGGTCCATTCGACCGCCGACGCAGACGCGATGCACGTCCGCCTGGCCGACGAGACGGTCTGCATCGGGCCGCCCGCAGCGAGCGACAGCTATCTCAACATTCCCAACATCATTTCGGCCGCCGAGATCGTCCACGCCGACGCAATCCACCCCGGCTACGGCTTTCTCAGCGAGAATGCGCAGTTCGCCGAGATCGTCGAGAGCCACGGGATCATCTGGGTCGGGCCCAAGCCCGAGCACATCCGCATCATGGGCGACAAGGTCGAGGCCAAGCGCACCGCCGCGAAGCTCGGCCTGCCGCTCGTCCCCGGGTCGCCCGGCCCGATCGAGAGCGTCGCCGAGGCTAAGGCGATCGCGGCCGAGATCGGCTACCCGGTGCTGATCAAGGCGGCGTCCGGGGGCGGCGGACGCGGCATGAAGGTCGTGCCCGACGAGGACCAGCTCGAAAGCCTGATGAGCCAGGCGGCGGCCGAGGCGCGCGCCGCGTTCGGCGACGACACCGTCTACATGGAGAAATATCTCGACGACCCGCGCCACATCGAATTCCAGGTGTTCGGCGATGGCCAGGGCCAGGCGATTCACCTCGGCGAGCGCGACTGCTCGATCCAGCGGCGCCACCAGAAGGTGCTCGAGGAGGCCCCCTCCCCGGTCATCTCGCCCGAGCAGCGCGCGCACATGGGCGGGCTGGTCGCCAAGGCGATGGCCGACATGGGCTATCGCGGCGCCGGCACGATCGAATTCCTCTACGAGAACGGCGAGTTCTACTTCATCGAAATGAACACCCGGCTGCAGGTCGAGCATCCCGTGACCGAGATGATCAGCGGCATCGACCTGGTCCGCGAGCAGATCCGCATCGCCCAGGGCGAGGGCCTGTCGTGCCGGCAGGAGGACATCCTCCTTCACGGCCACGCCATCGAATGCCGCATCAACGCCGAGGATCCGGAGACCTTCGCCCCCTCACCCGGCCTGGTGAAGAATTATGTCGCGCCCGGCGGCATGCACGTCCGGGTCGATAGCGGGCTCTACGCCGGCTATCGCGTGCCGCCCTATTACGACAGCATGATCGGCAAGCTGATCGTCTATGGCAAGACGCGCGAGCGGTGCATCATGCGGCTGAAGCGCGCGCTCGAAGAGTATGTCGTCGAGGGGATGAAGACGACCATCCCGCTGCACCAGCGCATCGTCCGCGACGAGGCGTTCCAGGCGGGCGACTACACGATCAAGTGGCTCGAGCGCTGGCTTGAGGAGCAGCGGGCGGCGGCGGACTGATTGTTCTGATCCATCTTGGATGGAAAGTGTCAGCGCGAAGAGCCCAGCTGGCACCGTAATGGACCGAGAAGCTCTTTTGGGGTCTGAAGTCCAACCCTACCCAAAGCGGATGCTGCAGCGGCATCCCCAAGTTCCCCCTCGCCAGGCCGGTCCAGTTTCGCTTGCGCGCCTCTCGCGGTCGCGGCGGCCGGCCTCGAACGGTATGGCCGAGCCCGCGGGCAGCGAGATCAGGCCCGCCTCCCTGGCGGGGGAGGCCGCCGCCCGCGCCTTCTTCGAACAGCAGTTCGCGACGACCAACCCGGCGGTCGAGACATTGTTTGTCGCCCACCTCGACGACGCCGCGGCTTGCATTCACCTGTCCACCCACGCCGGGGATGCCGAGGGTGCCGAGCTTCCGCTGCGATTGATCCTGGCCGATGCTCTCGCGCACCGGAGCAGCGGGATCGTGCTCGCCCACAACCACCCGAGCGGCGATGCCACGCCCAGTGCGTCGGACCGCCAGGCGACCCGGCGTCTGGCGATGGTCAGCGAAGCGATCGACCTCACGCTGGTCGACCATCTTGTGTTCGGGGCCGGAGACTGCGTCAGCTTCCGCCGCATGGGTCTCCTCTAAAAGCAAGCGTTCGGGCTCGCAAGTATCACGGCCTTCAACGTCTCAGTCTTGGTCGACAGCGGCCTTATCGCGTCGGTCCCATTATGAAACGCCGTTAACCATAACCATTGATTCCCTGTTCTCGACACTTCGTTGAACTTGTCTAGTTCAGCGTGGCGAGCCGGGCTTTCATCCAGAAGGTGGCTCCGAAACTTTCACGGAGAACACCCCAATGCGTAAGACCTTTGCACTCGCGGCGCTGACCCTCGCGGCCGCCATTTCGACCCCAGCCCTGGCCTCGGGTACGCTGACCTCGGGCGGAACCTTCACCTTCACCGAAGGCGGCGCCGGTGGCCTCGGCGCTGGCGAGACGCTGTACGCCAGCTTCGATCCGGGCAGCACCGCCGGTGTCGACCCGAGCATGATCTACACCGGCTCGTTCAGCGGCATCGCTGCCGACCCGGCCGTGCTTCCGATGGGCGACCCCTACCTCGCCGTGATGACCGGTCAGGTCGCGAACTTCACCTTCGCCGGCCTGTCGCAACTCGGCCTCGATTACGGGTCGGCGGACGCCTACAACTCGTTCCAGCTGTTCTTCGCCGACGGCACCAACCAGACGCTGACCGGCCAGAACATCATCGACATCGGTGATGCCAATGGCGACCAGCTCTCGCCGCGCACCAACGGCCGGCTGACGTTCAACGCCGGCACTGGTTCGGCGATCACCGGCCTTCGCCTGACCTCGACCGGCAACTCGCTCGAGAGCGACACCTACGGCGTCGTCGCCGCGGTGCCCGAGCCGTCGACCTGGGCAATGATGCTGATCGGCTTCGGCGCTGCCGGCGCCAGCATGCGCCGCCGCAAGCGCGTGTTCGCGATGCAGGCCGCCTGACCAACCACCTCCAAGTGGGGCAAGAAAGGCCCGGTCAGCGCAAGCTGGCCGGGTCATTTTCGTGAAGGAGGGAAGCCTTCTGCCCCACGGCTAAAAATGACGACGATCAGCGCCGCCTAGCCTCGCAAGCCGTCCAATTCGGCCATGCGGTGCGCACGCGAAGGTTTACCCGCGCCGTCAGCTACCGTCCGTTCCCCCATGGGTTCAGCTGACACTTGAACATGGTTATCGCAAAACTGGCCAACCCCTCCCGGCCGAATTGCATGATTCACTTGAACGGTCCTGGATGCCCCGCGAGGATTCGAACCTCGATTGACGGAGTCAGAGTCCGT
>CAXSDY010000051.1:0-10580 GCA_964235835.1 uncultured Sphingomonadaceae bacterium
GCCTCGCGCCCGCGCAGGACCAGCGCGGTAAAGGTGCAGGCCGCGCCGCGCATCGTTTCGCTGCTCCGGCCGATGCCGTGCAGCCAGCGGTTGTAGGCCTTGAGCGCACGCTGCGCTCCCTCGAGAATGCCGAGGGTCGGCGACTGCGCGACATAGGCTTCCACGAAGGTCCGCACCGCGAGCTCGGCGGCGGCGCGCCCACCCGCGGCTCCGCCGACTCCGTCGGCGACCGCGGCGATGATGCCATGCACCGCCTGCTCCGCCGTAGGGCCGATGTGCACGCCGCCGAAGTCCTGGTTGTCGGCCCGCCGCCCGGTGGCGCTGGCGAAGCCCGCTGCGATCTCAAGCCCGGCTTCGCTGCGCACCTGCCCACCTTTCTTCCGTTCTGCATAAGGGGACCAATCCAATGAAGTCGAGCTTCTGGGACGCCGGGCATCGCCCGACGCTGATCGCCGCATTCCTTTATTTCGACCTGGCGTTCATGGTCTGGGTACTGCTCGGGCCGCTCGGGCCGAGCATTGCCAAGGACTTGCACCTCAGCCCGGCGCAGAAGGGCCTGATGGTCGCGACGCCGACGCTCGCCGGCGCCATCCTGCGCTTGGTCAACGGCCTGTTGGTCGATCGCATCGGGCCCAAGCGATCGGGCGCGATCAGCCAGCTGATCGTCATCTGCGGCCTGCTTTCGGCCTACCTGCTCGGCGTGCACAGCTTCGGCGGCACGCTCGCGCTCGGCGTCATCCTCGGCTTTGCCGGGGCGAGCTTCGCCATTGCGCTGCCGCTCGCCAGCCGCTGGTACTCGGGCGAGCACCAGGGGAAGGCGATGGGCATCGCCGGGATGGGCAATTCGGGCACGGTCCTCGCGTCGCTGTTCGCGCCGACGCTGGCCAAGCTGTTCGGCTGGAACGCGGTGCTCGGCCTGGCCGTCATCCCGCTGTCCATCGTGTTCGTGCTCTACATGGCAATGGCGAAGGACGCGCCCGACGCTCCGCCGGCCAAGCCGTTTGTGGCCTACCTCGAGCCCCTGCGCGAGGCCGACGCTTGGTGGTTCATGCTGTTCTACTCGGTGACGTTCGGCGGCTTCGTCGGGCTCGCCGCCTCGCTGTCGATCTACTTCACGGACCAGTTCGGCCTGACGCCGATCATCGCAGGCTACTGCACCGCGGCGTGCGTGTTCGCAGGTTCGCTCGTTCGCCCGCTCGGCGGCGCGCTCGCCGACCGCATCGGCGGAATCAAGACCTTGTCCGTCGTCTATGTCGTCGCTGCCATGGCGCTGGTCGGCGTCAGCTTCGGCCCGGCGAGCGTCGCCACCGCGCTCGGCTTCTTCGTCGTCGCGATGCTCGCGCTCGGCACCGGCAACGGCGCGGTGTTCCAGCTCGTGCCGCAGCGGTTCCGTTCCGAGATCGGCGTGATGACGGGACTGGTCGGGTTCGCCGGGGGGATCGGCGGCTTCTATCTCTCCTCGTCGCTCGGCTTCGCCAAGCAGTTCACGGGCGTCTACCAGACCGGCTTCCTGATCTTCGCGGGGTTCGCGCTGGTCGCGCTCGTCGGGCTGACCTTCGTCAAGCGCAAGTGGCGCACGACCTGGGGCGCGGCATTGCCGGGCGTCACGATCTAAGGCTTGCTCAGCTTCGCGGAACAGGCGCCGGCCCGCGCTCCTACCCGGCCAACTCACTCGGTGGATCCTTACGGAGTGGCCGGGTGGGGGTCCGAACGGACGCAATTCTACTGAACAAAACGTGATGCCTCCCCCGCAACGGGGCGAGGGCAAAAGGGAACTTTCATGACATCGAAGACTCTTGTGGCGGCCCTCGTGGCCGTCGCCGGGCCCGCTTGTGCCCAGGACATTGCCTTCAAGCCGCTGATGGACGCGCGGCTGCGCTTCGAAAATGTCCACCAGGCAGGTCTCGCCGCCGAGGCCAATGCGCTGACGCTGCGACTCCGGGGCGGCGTGTCAGCAACGAAGGGTGCCTGGTCGGCACTGGCGGAAGGACAGGGCACGGTTGCGATCATCCAAGATTATTTCGATGGACTGCACGGCTCTGCGACCCGCTCGCTGATCGCGGATCCGGAAAATATCGCGCTCTATCGCGCGCAGCTGCAGTACAAGACCAAGCGGGCGGCAATGACCGCCGGCCGGCAGCGCATCGCGCTCGACGATGAGCGGTTCGTCGGTGCGGCCAACTTCCGCCAGAACGGTCAGACGTTCGACGCGGTGCGGGTCGAGCTGACGCCGGTCAAGGGGCTCAAGGCCGACGTGAGCTACGCGTGGAGCGACCGGACGATCTGGGGCATCCACGGCGGCGGCGCTCGCCAACAGGCGGTGTCGGGTGACAATGTCTTCGCCAATGTGGCCGCGCAGACTCCGGCGGGACTGCTCACCGGCTTCGCCTATCTCGTCGACCAGGACAAGGCCGCGGTGCAGGGTTTTCGCCTGTCGAGCCAGAGCTACGGCGTCCGGCTTGCGGGCGGCCACGCCCTGTCGAAGAAGGTCAGGCTGGGGTGGGCGGCGAGCTATGCGAGGCAGTCAGGCTATCACCGCAACCCGAACCATTATCGCGCCTCCTACTATCTGCTCGACGCGACGCTCGAAGCGGCCGCGTGGAAGCTCAACGGGGGCACGGAGGTGCTCGGCGCCGACAAGGGAACCGCGCTGACCAGCTTCCAGACGCCGCTCGCGACGCTGTTCAAGTTCCAGGGCTGGGCCGACAAGTTCCTGACGACCCCGCCAAACGGCGTGCGCGATCTCTATGCCGGCGCGAGCTGGTCGCGGAAGAAGCTCGGCAAGGTCGATCTCCTCACCCTGCAGGCGGTCGTGCACCGCTTCCGCAGCGACCGCTTGGGGTTGGCCTACGGCAGCGAAATCGACCTGCTCGCCAGCGCCAAGCTCGGCAAGACGCTGCTTGCCGTGCGCTATGCCGATTACCACGCGCGCCAGTTCGCCGCGGACACGCGCAAGCTGTGGCTCTCGGCCGACTGGGCCTTGTGACCCTCGGCGGGGTGAAGATTACGCATTGCGGGCGGTAATCCTTGAGTAGCCGCGCATTCCGCGCCATGTTCACCCTGTTCGGCGAGGATGCCGGGCAAATCATCTTCGCGAGCCTCCAACGAAGGGGCGCTCGCGGCGCATCGCGGGTCGGTCAACGATCCGCAGAGGGTGCACGGCAAGGTCGCCATGCAGGCACTGGTCTCTCCAGTGTCCGCATGGCGGCCTTTTTCTTTGGCGGGAGCGGTCGAATGAATATCCAGGTCCATAGCTTCCCGGATACCGCCGGCGAGGTCGAGGCGCGCGAACATCTGGTGGTGATCGGCAACGGCATGGCCGGGTGCCGCGCGGTCGAGGAACTGATCGACCGAGCCCCGGCAAGCTTTCGCGTGACGATCTTCGGCGCCGAGCCGCACGTGAACTATAACCGCATCATGCTTTCGCCGGTGCTCGCCGGCGACAAGAGCTTCGACGAGATCGTGATCAACGATCATGCCTGGTACGAGGCGAACGGCATCGACCTGATCGCGTCCGACCCGGTCGTCGAGATCGATCGCGCGGCCAAGCAGGTCCGCTCGCGCTCCGGGCGAGTGGCCGACTACGATCGGCTGATAATCGCGACGGGGTCGGATCCGTTCATCATCCCGGTGCCAGGCCACAAACTGCCCGGGGTCATCAGCTTTCGCGACATGAGCGACGTCGAGCGGATGCTGGCGGCAGCCGACGCCGGCGGCGATGCGGTGGTCATCGGCGGCGGGCTGCTCGGGCTCGAGGCGGCGCACGGCCTCTCGCTGCGCGGCATGAAAGTGACCGTGCTCCACCTCATGCCGACCCTGATGGAGCGGCAGCTCGATGAGGCGGCCGGGTGGCTGCTCAAGGCGGCGCTCGAGGCGCGCGGGCAGACCATCCTGACCGGCTCGGACACGGCCGAGATCCTCGGGGAAGAGCGCGTCGAGGGGGTCCGCCTGAAGGACGGGCGCGTCATTCCCGCAAGCCTGGTCGTGATGGCGGTCGGAATCCGTCCAAGCGTCGCCCTCGCCAGCGATGCGGGACTGGCGGTCGGGCGCGGTATCCACGTCGACGACCATCTGATCACGTCCGACCCCAACATCCTCGCCGTCGGCGAATGCGTCGAGCACGACGGCCAAGTCTACGGCCTCGTCGCGCCGCTGTGGGACATGTGCCGCGCGCTGGCCGATGGGCTCGCCGAGCGGCCGACCGGCTATCGCGGATCGGTCACGTCGACTAAGCTCAAAGTGTCGGGCATCGACGTCTTCTCGGCGGGGGACTTCTCGGGCGGCGAGGGTGCCGAGGACATCGTGCTGCGCGACGCCGCCCGCGGCATCTACAAGCGCGTGATCGTCCGCGACAACCGGGTCGTCGGCGCGGTGTTGTACGGCGACACCGCCGACGGCAACTGGTACTTCGACCTGCTCAGGAGCGGCGAGGACATTTCGCCATTCCGTGACCTCCTGATCTTCGGCCAAGCCTTCGCCCTGGGCGGTGGCGCAGGGGACCCTAGCGCGGCCGTTGCGGCGCTCTCGGACACTGCCGAGATCTGCGGCTGCAACGGCGTTTCCAAGGGCGAGGTGGTCCAGTCGATCGTCGGTGGCGCCTGCAGCCTCGATGCGGTCCGGTCGACCTGCAAGGCGTCGGCGTCATGCGGATCGTGTACCGGCCTGGTCGAGCAGCTGCTCAGCCTGGCGCTCGGCGCGGACTATGGCGGCGAGCGAACGGTCCGGACCATGTGCAAGTGCACCAGCTTCGGTCACGACGACGTCCGCCGGGAGATCGTCGCGCAGGCGATCAAGTCGATCCCGGAGGCAATGCAGCGGCTTCACTGGTCGACCCCGGACGGCTGCTCGTCCTGCCGCCCGGCGCTCAACTACTATCTGCTGTGCGCCTGGCCGGGCGACTATATCGACGACCAGCAGAGCCGCTTCGTCAACGAGCGGATGCACGCCAACATCCAGAAGGACGGCACCTATTCGGTCGTGCCAAGGATGTGGGGCGGCCTCACCAACCCTCGCGAACTGCGCGCCATTGCGGACGTTGTCGAGAAGTTCGAGGCGCCGATGGTCAAGGTGACCGGCGGCCAGCGGCTCGACATCTTCGGCATCAAGAAAGAAGATCTGCCCGCCGTGTGGGCCGACCTCAACGCGGCCGGAATGGTCTCCGGCCATGCCTATGGCAAGTCGCTGCGCACGGTGAAGACCTGCGTCGGCTCCGAATGGTGCCGCTTCGGAACGCAGGACTCCACCGGGCTCGGCGTCAAGCTGGAGCAGATGAGCTGGGGCAGCTGGATGCCCCACAAGTTCAAGATCGCCGTGTCCGGCTGCCCGCGCAATTGCGCGGAAGCGACGATCAAGGATTTCGGCGTGGTATGCGTCGATTCGGGCTATGAGCTTCACGTCGGCGGCAATGGCGGCATCAAGGTGCGCGCGACCGAGCTGCTGTGCAAGGTCGCGACCGAGCAGGAGGCGATGCATGTTTGCGCCGCCTTCATCCAGCTTTACCGTGAGGAAGCGCGCTACCTGGAGCGCACCGCGCCTTGGATCGAGCGCGTCGGGCTGGCTTACCTTCAATCGCGCCTGGTCGCCGACGGGGAGGGGTGCGATGCACTCGCCGGGCGCTTCCTCTACTCGCAGTCCTTCTCGCAGGACGACCCCTGGGCGGCCCGGGCCGGGGGTGCGGAGGCCCACCTGCACCAGCCGCTCGCGATAATGGCGGAGGTGGCGGCATGAACGACTGGACCGCGGTCGGCACGATCGCGGACATCCCCCGCCAAGGCGCCCGCACCGTCACCCTCGAAGGCCAGCCGATCGCGGTGTTCCGTACCATTGACGACCGCATCTTCGCCCTCGAGGATCGCTGCCCCCACAAGCAGGGTCCGCTCAGCCAGGGCATCGTCCACGGGCACTCCGTCGCCTGCCCGCTGCACAACTGGCGCATCGCGCTGGCAACGGGTGAGGCGCAGGGTGAAGACCAAGGCTGCACGCCGGTGATCGCCGTGCGGATCGACGGCAACCGGATCTTCGTCGCCCGGCCGCTGGCGGTGGACCAGGCGGCCTGAGATGGATGGCGTGCGCACGACGTGCGCTTATTGCGGAGTTGGCTGCGGCATCGTCGCGACTGCGACGGGAGACCGGTGCGCGACCATCGCGGGCGATGCCAATCACCCGGCGAACCGTGGCCGGCTCTGCTCCAAGGGCACGCACCTGGGCGAGACGATCGGGCTCGAGGGCAGGCTACTCCGCCCGATCATCGGTGAGCGCCCGGCCGGCTGGGACGAAGCGCTCGACCTTGTCGCCGACCGGTTCGGCGCGGCGATCGCCGAGCATGGTCCCGACAGCGTCGCCTTCTACGTTTCGGGCCAATTGCTGACCGAGGATTATTACGCGGCCAACAAGCTGATGAAGGGGTTCATCGGTTCGGCGAATATCGACACCAATTCGCGTCTGTGCATGGCGAGTGCGGTGGCCGCCCACAATCGCGCTTTCGGCGAGGATTTGGTGCCCGGCTGCTACGGCGACCTCGACGAAGCCGACCTGCTGATCCTCGTCGGCTCGAACACGGCCTGGTGCCACCCTGTCGTGTGGCAGCGCATCGAAGCGGCACGCGAGCGGCGCGGCACGCGGGTGGTGGTGCTCGACCCGCGGCGGACCGAGACGGCCGAGGGCGCCGACCTCCAGCTTCAGCTGCGCGCCGGAACCGACATTGCTTTGTTCAAGGGGCTCGAGGCGCATCTGTTCGGTCGAGGCGACATCGACCCGGTTGAGGTAGCCCAGCGGGTCACGGTGCCGGACGGCTATTGGGAGAGAATGGCCGGCCACGGCCTCGAACAGGCCGCGACGACGTGCGACTTGCCGCTGGCCCAGGTGGAGGCCTTCGCCGAGCTGTTCGCCGCGACGCCGCGCACCGTCACGCTGTTCAGCCAGGGCGTCAACCAGTCGACCCACGGCACCGACAAGGCCAATGCGATCATCAACCTCCACCTCGCGACCGGGCGCATCGGCAAGCCCGGCGCGGCGCCCTTCTCGATCACCGGCCAGCCCAATGCGATGGGCGGACGCGAGGTGGGCGGCCTGTCCTCGTCGCTCTGCGCCCACATGGGATTCACGCCGGCGGAGGTCGACCGCGTCGGCCGCTTCTGGGGCGCGCCGTCGGTTGCGCATCGGCCGGGGCTGAAGGCCGTCGACCTGTTCAAGGCGGTCGACGCCGGCGAGATCAAGGCGCTGTGGGTGATGGCCACCAATCCGGCGGTCAGCATGCCCGACGCCGGCAAGGTCCGCGACGCGCTCGCCGCATGCCCGTTCGTGGTCGTTTCCGACGTCATCGCTGACACCGACACGTCGCGCTTTGCCCATGTCCGCCTGCCGGCGCTGGGCTGGGGCGAGAAGGACGGCACAGTCACCAACTCCGAACGGTGCGTCAGCCGCCAGCGACCGTTCCTCGCACCGCCCGGCGAAGCACGCGCCGACTGGGCGATCGTGGCGGGCATCGCCGAGCGCATGGGCTTCGGCGAACAGTTCGCGTGGAACGGCACGGCGGCCGTGTTCCGCGAGCATTGTGCGCTGACGGCGTTCGAGAACGATGGCGCCCGGCGGCTCGACCTTGGGGCCTGGGCGGGAATTAGCGACGAAGCATACGACGATCTGGCGCCGTTCCAGTGGGGCGGCGAGCGGATCGCGTTCGGCCCCGGCGAAGCAAGCCTGGTCACGGTCGAGCAACCCGCCATGCAGCCCGGCCTGATGCTCAACACCGGACGCTATCGCGACCACTGGCACAGCATGACCCGCACCGGGCTATCGCCGCGATTGTCGCAGCATCGCCGCGAGCCGCTGGTCGAGGTGCATCCCGACGATGCGGCTGGCGCCGGTCTCATCGATGGCGATCTCGCCAAGGTCGCAACGGCACAAGGGCAGAGCAACTTTCGCGTGTCCGTGACGCACGGGCAGCGCCGGGGCGAGATATTCGTGCCGATCCACTGGACCGACCGGGTCTCGAGCGGCGGCCGGGCCGGCGTCCTGCCTGGCGATGCGGTCGACCCCGTCTCTGGCCAGCCCGGCTTCAAGCTTACCCCGGTGCAGCTCGCGAAGGTCTCGCCCGAGTGGCGGGCGTTCCTCTTGATGCGCGAGGCTCCGCCGAGCGAGCCCGGCTGCCTGTGGTGGACGAAGGTCACCGTTGCCCGCGGCTGCCTGTTCGAACTCGCCGGCCGCGGGAGTGAGGATCGCCTCCGAGTCCTCCTGCCCGCCGGCGAGTTGAGCGAAGCGTCGGACGCGGCGCGCGGCGTCCGGCGGATGGTCGTCACGAGGGAGGGCTTGCTCGCGGGTGCCCTGTTCGTGACGCGGGATGGCGAACTGCCGCCACGCGACTGGCTGATCGCGCAGCTGGCGGCGGACGAGCCCGCCCCGCTGTTCGCCTATCTCGCCGCCCGTGCGCCGGGCCGCTCCGCCAGCTTGGAGCCGGCGGTGTGCCTCTGCTTCAACGTCGGGCGCAGCGCCATTCGCAAAGCGGTCGCAGAGGCAGGCGCGGCGAGCGTCGGCGACGTCGGCGCCGTCACCCGTGCGGGAACGAACTGCGGCTCATGCCGGCCGGAAATCGCGCGCATCCTCTCTGAAGGGGAGCAGTGGCTTGCCGCCTGACGAGATCATCCGTCCCGGCGAAGTGTGGCTGGTCGGCGCTGGACCTGGCGACCCTGACCTGCTGACGCGCAAGGGCGAGCGGCTGATCCGCGCCGCCGACGTGATCTTCCACGATGCGCTGGTCGGACCCGGGGTGCTCGCACTTGCTCCGTCGCAAGCGCTTCGCCCGGTCGGCAAACGCTTGGGCTGCCACTCGAAGTCCCAGCAATCGATCAACGAACTGATGGTCACCGCGGCGCATAGCGGTGCCCGTGTCGTCCGGCTCAAGGGCGGCGACGTGTCGATCTTCGGCCGTTCCGGGGAGGAGCTTTCCTTCCTCGCACGGCGTGGGGTGATGACCCATGTCTGCCCGGGTGTGACCGCGGCGAGCGCGGCGGCGGCAAGTGCGCGGGTGTCGCTGACCCTGCGCGGCGTTGCCCGCCGCGTCGAGTTCGTCACGGCGCACGTTCGCGCCGGCGAAGAGCTTGACCTCGACTGGGCCAGGTTGGCCGATCGTCAGGCGACGCTCGCTGTCTACATGGGCAAGGCGGTCGCTCCGGCGATCGCGCGCAAGCTGATTGAGGCGGGCCTGTCCGGATCCACGCCGGTGCTTGCCGTTGAAAATGCCACCCTTGCGGACGAACGCATTTTCTCTACCCGCCTCGACCAGCTGCCGCTGGCGATGCGCACGGCGATCGGTGATGGTCCGACCGTTTTGCTGATCGGCGATGCCATGGCGGGTGGGCAGGTGAGCGAGCACGACGCCGCTCGGACCATCGCGGCCTACCCATGAAAATTCTTGGTGCAGTGATCGCTGGCGGTCAGTCTATCCGGTTCGGCAGCGATAAGGCGGATGCCAGACTCGCCGGCAGGCGGCTGATCGATCATGCCATTGACGGCCTTGCTCGCCAGACAGGTCAGATCGTGATCTGTGGCCGCTATGAGCCCGACTACCCTTGCCTAGCCGATCGTCCCGCCCCCGGCCTCGGCCCATTGGGAGGGCTCGCCGCTGCGCTTCACTTCGCGACGGGTCTCGGCTTCACCGGCGTACTCACGTCGGCATGCGATACTCCCTTGGTCCCGGGAGACCTGGCGCAGCGGCTCGTTGGTGAGGAGCCGGCTATCGTCGCCGGCCAGCCATTATTCGGCTATTGGCATGCAAGCCTCACAGGCGCGCTCGATAGCTTCCTGCTCGACCCTGCCAACCGGGCCGTGGGGAAATGGGCCAGCTTTGCGTGCGCCCGACGGGTTCAATACTCATCCGAACTGCCGAACATCAACACCGTCGCGGCACTCGACGAGCTGCATCGTGAAAGGTTGCCCTGCGCGTGACTGCCCCCAGCCTGATCGGTAGTTTTGGCCGGCGCATCAGCTATGTTCGGCTGTCCGTGACCGACCGTTGCGACTTGCGCTGCCGCTATTGCATGGCGGAACAGATGCGCTTCCTCCCCAGCGCGGACCTGCTCAGCTTCGAGGAGATCGAGGCGCTGGTCGACTTGCTCATCGCGCGTGGAGTGACGCGGCTTCGTCTCACCGGCGGCCAACCGCTGGTCCGGCGAGGTATCCTCGACCTGGCGGCAAGGCTCTGCGCACGCATCGGCCGCGGCCTTGAGGAACTGACGCTCACCACGAACGGCACGCAACTGGCCGCCGCCGCGGCGCCCCTGTTCGCCAGTGGGGTGCGGCGCGTCAACGTTAGCCTCGACAGCCGCGATCCCCAACGGTTCGCGCATGTCACCCGGCGCGGGCGGCTGGACCAGGTGCTGGCCGGGATCGCGGCGGCGCAGGCCGCCGGACTGGCCGTCAAGATCAACATGGTCGCCTTGCGCGGGATCAACCAGGACGAGATCGAGCCCATGCTGCGCTGGCGCGCCGCCGAAGGGCACGCGCTATCGCTGATCGAGACCATGCCGCTCGGGCAAGTCGAAGCGGATCGCAGCGATCATTATCTGCCCCTGGACCAGGTCAGACGC
>CAXSDY010000051.1:10590-15964 GCA_964235835.1 uncultured Sphingomonadaceae bacterium
CACCTTGGCCGAGCGCTTCACGCTGGTGCCGTCGATCGTCCCCACTGGCGGCCCAGCGCAATATTATGATGTGCAAGAGCTCGGCGTTCGGCTCGGGCTAATTACGCCGCTCAGCAACAATTTCTGCGCCGGGTGTAACCGCATCCGGGTTGCGGCGACCGGCACTGTCTACGGCTGTCTCGGTCACGACCAGAAGGTCGAGCTGCGCGATCTGCTTCGGGATGGCGTGCCCGAGGGGGTCAACGCCGCCCTCGACGAACTGCTCGCCGGCAAGCCGCGCCCGCACCAGTTCGACATGGCTGCCGAACGCCCCGCGGTCGCCCGCCACATGAGCGTGACGGGAGGCTAGCGATCCCGCCCGAGCAGGTGGCGGTCATCACCAGCTTATTCGTTCTGGCCGCCGCGCTCTACTCGGGCGTCGCCGCCCTGTTCATCCTGCTCGACTCAGCGGCACGCGTCGGCGGTAATCTGGTGAGCGTGCGCAAACTGCCGCCCGAGCTGCCACTCTTCCTACTGACGGTGGCGCCCGGCGGTGCCTTTGGACCATCGCTCGGCGTGCGCTTCGTGCCGCGGCGAAGGCTAGAGCAGACGCTGGCTGTTGTGCTGCTCGTCGGAGACACCAAGCTCGTGCTCGGCTGATGTGGTTAAAACGGAAGCACCTCTACGGGCGCCCCTGCATTCAAGGCGGGCGAGTGCGCGTGCCGCCGCACTAGCAGCTCGGCCTCCGCAAGGGCTTGCTGCGCCCCAGAGTCCTGATTGCCCAGCACGGCGGCTTGGCCGTTGATCCATCGTGCGCGAGCAAAGGTCTCGCGGTCGCCGCAGGGGCCGATCGCCCGGGCGAGCGGCGCTTCCTTCCAGCGGAGCGCGGCGTGAGGATCGCGCCCGCCCAACCCAGCAATAAGCGAGGCGAGGAACAGTCGGGCGGTAACCATCGCCGACGTCGGATTGCCCGGCAGGCCAAGCACCAGCTTGCCCGCAGCGTGGCCAAGCCAGACCGGCTTGCCGGGCTTCATCGCGACCTTCGAGAAGAGCAGTTGCAGATCGGCACCGAACATCGCCCGGGCGAAGTCCTTCTCGCCGACCGAAGCACCCCCGGTGACCACCACCAGATCGGCGTCGGCCAGCGCCTGCGCCGCTGCATGGTCGAGTAAGGTTCGGTCATCCCGTAACCGTGCACGCCGCACCAGCTCGCCGCCCCACTCACGGCCAAGTGCGGCGACGCCAAGGGACACGCTGTCCGGGATCGTCGCGACTCCTGCCGACGCCGCGCCGGGCTCCGCGAGTTCGTCCCCGGTACTGAGGATAATGAAGCGCGGCCTCCGCCAGACCTCGACTGTGGGCAAGTCGGCGGCGGCCGCTGCGATGATCGACCTGGCATTGATGAGGGTCCCTTTGGCGAGGACACGCTCCCCCACGGCAAAGTCCGACGCGGCTGCCCGGACATGCCGCGCGCTTCCAAGCGACTCACGGAAGACGACCCACTCTCCGTCCTGTTCGACCGCTTCCTGAACGACAACCCGATCCGCCCCTGGCGGAAGCGCCCCGCCGGTAAAGATGCGCGTGCATTCCCCTGCGGCGACCGCCGTCAGGCTCTCCTGCCCGGCAAACGTCTGGCCAACCACGCGTAGCCGCGCGGGCAGATGGGCAAGATCGGCTTCGTGAACCGCATAGCCGTCCATCGCCGACACATCGCACCGCGGCGAGTCAATCGTGGCGAAGACATCGCTGGCAAGGACCTGACCCTGTGCCATCTCGAGGGACACCCGCTCCACGGCGATCGGGCGAGCAGCGGCTGCGACAAGGGCGATGGCCTCGTTGAAGCCGATCAACCCGCCTGCTCCTCGATCGACCAGTCGCCCGACCTTCCGCCGCACGTGGCGACCACATGCGGGTTGCCGATCCGCATCGTGCGGTCGATCGCGTTGAGCATGTCGAACAGCGTCAGACAGGCAATGGTCACCGCGGTCAGCGCCTCCATCGGGACACCCGTCCGGCCGAACGTCCTGGTCTCCCCTAGGATGCGAGATCCCGGCAGCGCGTCGTCGACCTCAATGCTGATCGCCACATGGGTAAGCGGCGGCGGATGGTACAACGGGATGAGCTCGGCCGCCCGCTTGGTGCCCCTCACCCCGGCGAGTTTGGCCGTGGCAATGACGGCGCCCTTCGGCGTTGATCCGGAACGCTCCTGCGCGAGGGTGACGGGTGCACAGATGAGCGTCGCCGCCGTCCGCGCGATGCGCAGCGTCTGGTCCCGGGCGGAGACATCGACCATCCCCTCCCGGCCGCCGTCGTCGACATGGGTCAACCCCGTCATGCGCACAAAAGCCTCAACCGCGGCACCTGTCCGGCAAGTGGGCAGGGCCGGTGACGGCTGTCGAGCTCGAGGGCGAGGACGACGTCCCATCCATCGCGGCACCTTACAGTCCCGCGTACCATTCATAGCCGGCAGCGTCCTCCCAATAGCCGCCACCGCCCCCGAAGATGCCGGCGAGGCTCGGGACGGCTTGGATGCGCTGGACATATTTCGCCTGCTTGTAGCCCAACTGCCGCTCGACCCGCAGGCGGAGCGGGGCGCCGTTCTGGACCGGCAGCAGCGCATCATTGATCGCCCAGGCCAGCATCGTCTGCGGGTGAATGGCATCGATCCGGTCGATCGATTCATAGTACATCGTTCCGTTCGACTGCGGGTCAAGGCAGTGGAAAACGATGTATTTCGCAACCGCACCGACGCCCGCCCGATCGAGCAGCAGCTTGAGCGGAACGCCATGCCACTTTGCGATCGCGCTCCACCCTTCGACGCAATCGTGACGCGTGATCTGCGTCCGCGCGGGCATCGCCTTGATCTGGTCCATCGACAGGGCCTGCGGACTGGAAACCGCCCCGTCGATAATCAAGCGCCAGTCGGCGAAATGACTGGCGAGGTGGCGGGCGTAGTCGGGTCCTGACGGCATGCTCGTGCCATTGGAGCGGAAGACCGGCGAGCGCTGGCTCGGCGCGAACTCCTCGGCCATTGCGGTTCGATCCTGGAGCACACGCTGTAGCGCGTAATTGCCGTGCTCGGCCGACTTTAGCAAGTTGCGGAACCCGGGGTTATCGCCCAGCTTGTCGCACCCGGATAGCAGCAGTCCCGCTCCGGCCGCGACGCCGCCGACGAGCCCGCGACGGGTGATGATCGCGCTCATGCCGTTCGCGCTCCGGTATCCACGTCCTGGTCGCCGTTCGTCGGCTCAATCGCTCGCGCCTCCGGATCGGGCGGAACGCGATATTTGCCGGTGATCATCGATCGGATCTCATTATACGGTCCGGCCAGAACCACCAGGACCAGATGCACGACGATGAACCCCGCGATCAGGCCGGCACAGACGAAGTGGATCGACCGCGCCGAAGACCGGCCGCCCATTAGGTCGAGCGGCCAGTGGATCACCGCGTTGAACCCCGGCGACAGGCTCAGCCCGGTCAGGATGAGTAGCGGGATGAGGAAGAATACCACCGAAATGTAGGCGATCTTCTGGAGGACGTTATAAGACAGCGCTTCCTGTCCGGTCGGGAATTTCAGCCGCGCGTGATCCTTGATGTCTTGCCACAGGTGCGCGGGGGCAATCTCCCGCCGAGACAGCGTGAGATCGCGCTTGATGTGCTTGTTGGGAAGGCTGACGATCAGATAGGCGAGCAGCCCGAATGCAAGGATCCAAGCGAAGAACAGGTGCCAGTGACGTGCGAGCGCCAGATTATAGGTCGACGGGATCGTCGCCCATCCGGGGAAGTGCGGCGGGCTCCACCAGGGCTTGTCGGCATTCGCGCCATATTCGCCCCAGTAGAGGTGCGGATGCGCGTTGGAGATCATCAGACCCGACATGATCATCACGAAGATGGTGACAGCATTGATCCAGTGCCACAGCCGCGTGACGAGCCGATGGCGGAACACCAATTCACCGCCGTGCCTCGCGCGTTCGCTGCCCGACTTGCCTGGGCCGACCGACGCCGCCGCGGACCCATCCAGTTCCATGGCACCCATCCTTGCAGCGGTTCATCCGCGCGTCGTCAACCCAGCACACATGGGACGCAGGAGCAAGCTCCCTGCGCCACGCCGAAATGCCAGCCGGTCACGCAACTGCGCACCTACCCATCCAAGGCGCTGGTGTTGAGTAGGCCGATCCGTAAGGCGGCTCCGTCGGGCATCCGTGGACCGTTGACCTTACGATCAATCCTCATTGTGGCGACCGATACCGCCCTGCAGCCGATGAGCGGCGGAGCAGCAGCGAGCGCGCCACTCGTTCTTGCCGCAGCCACCTGCAGGAATCCTTGACCCCCGCATCGGAGAATGGGCCGGGTCGCGGCTCGGATCAGACCCTTCGCCTCCATCTCGTCGATCTCTAATTTGTCGGCGGAGAGGAACAGGTCCGCGGTGCGCCCGCCTCAATCTTCCGGGCAAGCGCAAACGAGCCGGGCGGAGGAAAGGATCAGGCGAGCGTGACCGTGTGCGGGCCAGCTTTCTTGCGAGCCGGCTGGTGCTGGTCGCCGCCGCCGGCTCGTCACTGTCGATTGCCATCGCTCCCAGCTTCACGCCGGCACGCGCGCTGGACAGGGCAGGCTGGCCATGGTCGCTGGACGCCACGGCCGGTCGCCCGGGCGGCGTGCGCAAAGCTCCGGGCGCCGGCTACCGAATCAACCGAGTATCCGGTGTTTTTTAAGAAGCACGGTCGTTCTGGTACCAGTGATCGCGGCGCGACTTGTTCGGCCAGACGTCGTAGCCTACCATCGCGTCAGGTAAGGCGCTTTTCACTTTGATAAGGAGCATCCCGGCGCTCAGAGTCCGGATCTTGACGGTTGCCGTGGCTTGACCCAGACCACCTCTGGCCAAGTGATAGATCGGTGAGACCCCCGCTTATCGCCGCCGCGTCTGTGAGCCCCATGCAGCCAACCCAGTTTCACCTTCGAAGATTGGGTGCGAGATATCCAGCATGGAAACTCCGGCAAGCCCGTTAGGGACGCCTTTGGTGCACTGCCGCATTGCCGCTTGAGAGGCGGTCCCGATAAAGGAGAGGAACGATGCCCGAATTGCCACCCCCGGCGGAGATTCCCGGCTTTCGCAGCGAAACGATAACCCGAAACGGCGTGCGCTTGCATTGTCGGGTTGGCGGCGACCCGAACGGGCGGCCGGTAATGCTCTGGCACGGCTTCCTTGGCACGGGATTTGTCTGGAGAAGGGTTGCACCGGCGCTCGCCGAAGCCGGTCTCTCCGTGCTGGTTCCGGACATGCGGGGATTTGGCGACAGCGACAAGCCGTCCGGCAACGACGGCTATGACGCCCGGGCGCTGGCCGAGGAGGCCCGCGGCTTGGTCGCGGATCTCGGCTTCGGGGGCGGACGGCCGC
>CAXSDY010000052.1:0-3074 GCA_964235835.1 uncultured Sphingomonadaceae bacterium
CCGTCCCACACGCCGATGACGCGGACCTTGTCGCCGCCGTTGGACGCGGTCCACAGCGTCTTGCCGAGCCGCCCGCTGTTGTGCGCGATGAGGCCGGTCGCGGCGGCGAGGATGTGCGGGGTGGAGCGATAGTTCTGCTCGAGCCGGATGATCGCCGCGCCCGGGAAATCCTGTTCGAAGCGCAGGATGTTGGCGACCTCCGCCCCGCGCCACGAGTAGATCGACTGGTCGTCGTCGCCGACGCAGCACAGGTTCCGGCGCGGCTCGGCGAGCAGCTTCAGCCACTCGTACTGCGACGCGTTGGTGTCCTGATATTCGTCCACCAGGATGTAGCGGAACCGGTCGCGATACGTCTCGAGCACGTCGCCATGCTTGCGGAAGATCGCCAGCATGTGGAGCAGCAGGTCGCCGAAATCGCACGCGTTCAGCGTCCGCAGCCGCGCCTGATATTGCGCGTACAACTCCCCGCCGCGGCCGTTGGCGAACGCCTCGCTCTCGCCGGCATCGATCTGCGCCGGGGTCCAGCCCTTGTTCTTCCACCCGTCGATCACGCCCGCCAACTGGCGCGCCGGCCAGCGCTTGTCGTCGAGGTCGGCGGCAAGGATCAGCTGCTTGAGCAGGCGCAGCTGGTCGTCGGTGTCGAGGATGGTGAAGTTCGACTGCAGCCCGACCAGCTCGGCATGGCTGCGCAGCATCCGCGCCGCGACCGAGTGGAACGTGCCGAGCCACGGCATGCCCTCGATCGCGCCGCCGCTGATCGCCGACACGCGCTCCTTCATCTCGCGCGCGGCCTTGTTGGTGAAGGTCACCGACAGGATCTGCGACGGCCAGGCACGGCGGGTCGCGACGAGGTGCGCCAGGCGCGCGGTCAGCGCCGCCGTCTTGCCCGTGCCGGCGCCGGCGAGGACCAGCACCGGGCCTTCGGTGGTGAGGACGGCTTCGCGCTGCGGCGGGTTGAGGCCGGACAGATATGCAGGTTCGTCGACCAGCAGGGCAGGGGATTCGGGCACGCCTGCGAGGTAGGCGGGGCGGAACGAAACGGCAACTGCGCGCTGAAGCGAACCATACCCGCTATCCCCGCTATTCACAGGCCACGTCGCGCCGATTCCGCTTGGCGCGACTCACTTTGAAGCATCTTCTCTCGGTGATCGGAGCAGCGGCTTCGGGCCTTCGCCGGCGGAGAAATCTACCGGCGACGACCAGGACCAAGGTTCCGATCTCCGCCGGCAGGCGATGGTCATGCGGACGGAATGCCGAGACGCCCCTGGGCGAGCAGGCGGACCGAAGCGCGGACTGGACCAGCCGGGCAGAGGCGCCGGAAGAGCCGGCCCGTTCGTTCGCGCAAGCGGTTCCTTTCGGGGGACAAGCGGCGTGACCGAGGGTCGGTCCAAGAAGGGCCGCGACACGAAGCCGAACCCGTCCCCGGATTGGGATCAGCGATCGGACGCGACGCCTGAGCTGGAGAGCAAGGAACGGATGAGCGGGCGGTTCTCGGACCGCCAGGCGACCGAACACCGGCAAACCAAGTCTCGGCGCAGTGGGGGCTGGCAGCGATGCCGGCCCCCATTTCTCGTTGGGGCGCCTTCAGCCTCGCACCCCTATAACTTGATGTTGACCGCCTCGTCGAAGCGTACCGATCCGACCGGCCGCCGGTCGGCATCGACGATGTCGATCCGGTGGCTGCCGACCAGATGTCCGTGCTGGACGGAGTAGGCCGCGAGCGCCCGCGCCTCCTTCACCCCATGCGCCAGCGCCGCCTCGTCGTCGGCTAGTTCGGCCCCTTCGTCGTCCAGCGTAACGTCATCGTTGAATACTTGAAAATAATATAGCGGCATGGCGCCCCGGTAGGGGGCCGATCGGGCGGGGGCACTAACCTGTGTGGGTGGAACAGCGTTGAAAACCTCGCGATCTCCGGTCAGCCGGTCGGGATGATCCAGCTGATCTCGGCCGAAGACAGGCTCCTGACCGGTCGCTGCAGCCGACCGCGAGCCGGGCTCAAACGAGCCCGCTTGACGATCACTGCGCAGGTCTGCTGGTCGAGCAGCTTGGCCCCGCTGCTTCGGAACACGACGCAGTCGGTTGCGCGCCCGTCGACCCCCACCCAGAAGCGCGCGCCGACGACCCCCTGCTGGTTCGCGCGCACAGCTTCGGTCGGATAATCGGTGTAGTCGAACAGCGTGTTGATCTCTCCTCGGGGCGGGATTGCAACGGCGGCTTGCTCGCTCTTGGCCATGCCCCATCGCGCGAGCAGATCGCCGACGCATGAGTCCAGCGCCGCCTTTGCCGCTGCCGTCGCACGCAGCTGGAACGTGTGTGCCTCGCCGCCGGGCGTGACGGTCAGGCGCGCGGCGTTGGCGAACCCGGCGAAGAAGGGTTCGCTGTCGACCGATCCCCTGAACACCCAGTGCACCCGGTCCGTAGTGCGCGGGTCGAGATAATAGTATCTCAACGCTGCCGGATCTTCTCCGAACCCGACGGCACCGGCGTTGCCCGATGTTCGTGGCCTGTGCGGCGAGATCAGCGTCAGGATCAGCGTGGACCCATAGGGCAAGGGCGTGATGCCGATCGTGTACGCGTCTGCGCCGGTCCCGAAACTTCGCGTCATGGTGCAGGCGTCCGAGCTGAGCTCCATCGCCCAAGGGCCGGACGGGCTGAGCGGTGCAGCGTCGGCGATCGCAGGGGGCGGGGCCGCGGCGAGGAGGGCGAGGGCGGCCAGGATCGCGACGGGCTTCATAAGTTCATCCTATGCGCTGCCGCCTGGCTCGCAAGTCCTTCTCACGCTGCGCCGCACCCGGACGCAGCCCGGCCGATCACCGCCGCACCCTTATCGCGCCGCGCGGAGGGCCGCGGTGGATTGGTTGAGCAGGGTCGTGTCCTGCCTCAAGCTCGCCGTCTCGTCGCGGACCCGCTCGGCCAGGCCGTCCACCAGCGTGCGTTGGCGGGCCATCACGGCGGCCAGGGAATCGAGCATCGCCTGCTCGTGCGGCGCCGGCGGGGTGGCGAAGGCGGCGCGCAATTCGGCCAGTTCCGCGCCCTGCGCCTTGAGTTGCTGCGCCTCGGTCATCAGCAGCGAA
>CAXSDY010000052.1:3174-15501 GCA_964235835.1 uncultured Sphingomonadaceae bacterium
CCGATGTCGGCCAGGCGGCGGGAGACGAGCAGCATCATGCCGGCCAGCGCGACCACGCCCATGACCGGCGTGCGCAGCGCCATCATCACGCCCAGCGTGAAGCCGATGCGCAGCCAATAGGGGTGGCGGGCGATGGGGGCGGTCAGCATGTTCATCGGCCTGCTTTACGGACAGGAGACTTCACGTGCGGTTAAGGGCGCCGGTCAGCGCGTCCTCAAGCGCGTCATGGGAACGCCCGCGGCCAGGCGCTTGCGATGCGGCGGCCGGTCGCGCAGGATGGCCGCTGCTCGATTGTTCGCGAGGGGGATGCGGATGGACAGCCTGCGCCAGGACGACAGCCTCCGACAGGACGACCGCCCCCGACCGGAGGTCGACCTGTTGACGATCGTCGGCTGGGGCATGCTGCTGATGCCGCTGCTGACCATGTGGCATGAGATCGGCGGCCATGCCGCGACGTGCGCGGCGCTCGGCGGGCATGTCGCGACGATCGGCGCCTTCTATGTCGATTGCCGCGGCTTCGGCGGCTGGCGCGAGGTCGCGGTCGCGGCGGCGGGGGTCGCGGTCAACATCGCGCTGTCGCTCGTCGCCTATGCAATCTGGTGGCGGGCACGCAGCGATGCGGCGCGGCTCGGCTGGTGGCTGGTGTGGGTCGCGGAGGCGTTCGTCGCCTCCGGCTATTTCCTGTTTTCCGGCGTCAGCGGGGCCGGCGACCTGGGCGTCGGCGCAGGCGGCGGGTTCGCCGGATTGCCGGCCCACGGCGGGATCCGCATTGCCGAGATCGTCGTCGGCGGCGTCAGCTATTTCCTGCTGGTCGGCGCCGCGATCCGCGCGCTCACGAAAATGCTCGGCAACGGACCGGGGACCCGCGGCGCGCGGCGGCGCATTGCCCACGGCTATTATGCGACGTGCGGCATCGCTGCGGTGCTCGTCGGGCTGCTCAACCCGATGGGGCTGATCATCACGATCATGTCGGCCGCGGCCTCGTCGTTCGGCGGGCTGGCCGGGTTCATCTCGATCGGCTTCGCGGTACGCCCGGGCGATCCGCGCGCGTTCACCATCCCCCGCAACCTGCCGCTCGTCGCCGCGGGTGCGGTGACGCTGGCGCTGTTCGCCCTGCTGCTCGGCCCGTCGCGGAATTTCTAGCCCGGGTCTGTCTTGGAGCGGGATGGCGGCGGCCCGCCGCTTGCAACTTCGGGCGCCCCTGACCAGCGTGCGCCCCATGATACGGAGGGGTTCGTCGTGATCACAGCCTATTGGGCGCTTGCCGCAGCCCTCGCCCAGGGCAGCGCGCCCGCAGCGGCCCAGGACAGGCCGACGGCGTCCGCCGCTGCACCCGCGCCGGCGGGCGATTGCCGCGGTGATGCGACCTGCGAGATGCGCGAGCGGGGCGTCCGCACCATCCAGGAAGCGCTCGCCCGCCTGCCGGGCAAGCCAGCGACCAACCCCCGCGTCGACCTGGTCAGCCTGTTCAGCACCGACGACTATCCGCCAGAGGCGATGCGGCGGGCCGAACAGGGGATGACCGCGGTCGAGCTCGGCGTTTCCCCGACGGGACAGGTCGTGTCGTGCCGCGTGACGGCGTCGTCCGGCTCTTCCTCCCTCGACGGGCGGACATGCGCGGTGATCATGGAGCGCGCGCACTACTCGATCCTCCGTGGCCGCGGCGGTCATCCCGTGGCCTCGACCGACCGGGCCCGCATTCGCTGGGTCCTGCCGAAGCAGGAGCCGCTGGCCGTGGCCGACGAATGGTCGGAGGCCGTGGCGTTCATCAAGGATCACAAGGTCGTCGGCTGCAAGTTTCGCGGCGAGCCCAGCATCGGTTCCGCGTCGGCAGCGCCGTGCCGGGTGGTCATGCCGCTGGCGATGAGGATCGCGGCGAGCGCGCCATCCGACCCGATGAAGTCCGGCATGCGAATGTCGTTCCGCAGCGAGCAGCTGGTTGGCGAGACGATCGCGCCCGTGCCGGCCAAGCCGTTCGTTCGCCGAGGCGCCCGGCGCTTGTCGATCGACGCGAACGGCAAGGTCGTCTCGTGCGCGGACATGCCGGAGGCATCGATCGGCGTGTCGGACGGTGCGTCGTGCCTTCTGGAAGCGCTCACGTTCGAGCCCCTGCCGCCATCCGTGACCAACCGGGCGGATCGGCACCTGATCCGTGTGCAGACGATGACCATCGAACCCTGGGACGGTCAGGAAAGCACGATGACCGCCCCTTAGGAGCGAAGGTGGTCCCGAGCCGCGCATCTCGCGCGGGACCGCGCTCTCCATCGCGATCGCACGCTGCTTCGTCATCCCCGCGAAAGCGGGGACCCAGCGCACCGAAGAAAACTGGCCTCACGTTCGCGGGAATGACGGAGTGGTGAGCGGTAGTGGCTGAGCGCGGGACGCCCGGTGGCGATCGGTTGCGCAGCGATCGCGGGTGCCGCAGGATGCTGAAGACAGGGAGGGAACAATGCTTTTCGCGGGTTTGTTGGCGCTTGCCGCCGCTGCGTCCCATGCCGGGGCCTCGCATGCGCTGGTCGACCCGGTGTCGCTGTTCACGACCGACGATTACCCCGCCGAGGCGATGCAGAAGGGCGAACAGGGTGTGGTCACTGTTCGCGTCGGCGTAGCGAGCGACGGGCGCGTGTCGAGCTGCACCGTCACGCGAACGTCGAAGTCACCCGCGCTCGACGCCCGGACATGCGCGATCATCACCGAGCGGGCGCACTATTCGCCGGCCCACGATCGCCGCGGGCGAGCGATGGCGTCCAGCGAGGCGGTCGCGGTCCGCTGGGTGATGCCGAGCGGCGATGTGCAGCCGGTGATGGACGTCTCGGTCGAAGGAACGGTCGAGATGAACGGGGACACGGTGTTGAGCTGCACGGCCAGGACCAACCCGCCGATGGCGCAGGCCACGCAACAATTCTGCGCGATGTTCGGCGGCCTGGCCCACGAGGTCGGCGGCATCCTTCCGGCCGGCGCGCCCAAGCCGACGCGCATCGTGATGACCATCGATCAGCTCGTCGGCGACACGCCCCCGCCGCTGCCGCGGGTCGAACAGGTGATCAGGGTCGCGATGAACCTGTCGATCGACGCCAGCGGCAAGCATGTCGCGTGCGCATCCATGCCGGCTGCGAACGTCAACGTTCCGGCGGTCGATGCCTGCGCCTTTCTCGACAAGCCGCGCACCTTCGTCCCGCTCGGGACCGAGGTGAAGGACCGCGGCGACCGGCACCTGCTGTACGTTCTGACGATGGTGTTCGAAGGCGCAGACGTGATCGGCGCGCTGAGAGATCGATGAGCGCGGGCCGCACCGATGCTTCGATCCGTGCGACCCGCGTCAGCCCGCTACTTCAGCCTCGGCGCCAGTGATGTCGTTCGCGCCGTTTAAGCCAGCATGTTGGCCGGCACGCGGCCGCCGTTGTCGGCGAGCGCCTTCATCGTCGCCTTGTGCAGCCAGATGTTCATCTCGGCGCTGCCGTTCTTGTCGCCGGTGTAGCCGAGCTCGGTCGCCAGCGACTCGCGGTTCGACAGCGAGCTGTCGATGCCGAGCAGCTTCATCAGGTCGACGATGGAAGTCTGCCAGTTCAGTTGCGGGTTGCCCTTTTCGCTGGAGATTTCCTGCAGCACGGCCTCGACATCGACCGGCTGCTGCGCGGCCTGCGGAGCGGCGGCCTGCGCCTGGGGCTGGGCCTGGGTGGAGTCGGCCTGGGGAGCGGTCTGGGCCGCCGCGGGGTGGCCGAAGATGGCGTTCTTGATCGAGGAGAAAATGCTCATGGTTCAGGCCTCCATGCCGTGCTTGAGGTCGCGCATCTGGTCATGGCCCTGGCGGACCGACTGATAGGCGGAGCGGATCGCGGCGAGCGCGTCGGCGTGAAGGTCGCTGTTGTCGAGCGCCGCCTCGAACTTCTCCTTGAGATAGTCCTCGCCGCGCTCGACCTCGTCGATGATCGCCTTGTCGTCGCGGCCGGTGACCGCCGCCTTGAGGTCGAGGAAACGCTGGTGGGTCTTGCCCATCAGGCTGCCGTCGTCCTCGGGCTTGCCGCCCATCGCGCGGACCGCATCCCGCAGGGTCTCGACGGCCTGGCTGCGGTCGTCGGCGAACTTGCGAAACAGCTCCTGGAAGCGGGTCGACTGCGCGTGCGTCGCAGCGTCGCGGTAGCCGCTGATGCTGTCGATCAGCGTCGACGTGAGGGTGTTGAGGACGGTGATCTCGGTACTGTGCTCGGCCATGAGTGGCTCCTGGTGGTTGCGTCCGGGGCGTAACGCACCAGCGCGCCGTATTGATGCGCGAGGCGGGATAAATTGGGCTTCGCCGTCACCCTTCCGCCGCTTCGCTGCTTCCTCCCTCTCCTCGGGCAAGAGGGATGAGGCGCGCGGCGCCGAGAGGGTGAGGGTGATCGCCTAGCGGCCGAGGCCTTCCTCTTCGAGAGCGGCCTTGATCGCGGGATCGTTCGCGAGGCGCTGGCGATAGGCGACGAGCGCGGGCCACGCAGCGAGGTCGAGCTTGAGGAGGTCGGTCCAGCGCAGGACCGTGAACAAATAGGCATCCGCCGCGGTCAGCCGGTCCCCGGCAAGATAGTTCTGGTCGCCGAGCCGCCCGGCCAGGAAGGAGAACTTCTTGCCGAGCGCGTCGACCGCCATCTGGCGCGCTTCGGGCAGGGTGGCGGGATTGAACAGCGGGCTGAAGCCCTTGTGCACTTCCGTCGCGATGTAGTTGAGCAGCTCGAGCTGGCGGTAGCGCGCGACCCCGCTCGCGGGCACGAGGTTCGCGGCCGGCGCCTGGTCGGCGATATATTGCAGCAGCACCGCGTTCTCGGTCAGCACGTCGCCGCTGTCGATCTTCAGTGCAGGCACGGCGCCCTTGGGATTGACTGCGTAATAGTCGGAGCCGTCGGCGAGCTTGTGCGCGCGCAGGTCGACCGTCTCGAGATCGTGCGGCAGGCCGGCGGCGTGGAGTGCGATCAGCGGCGCGAGGCTGCAGGCGCCGGGGGTCTGGTAAAGCGTGGTCATGGGTGGTTCTCCTGTCGGCCCCGAGATAGGGTGCGGCGCCAAGCGAACAAGCCGCAAGCGAACAGGGAGTAGGGCAATGACCAGGGCATGGCGGATCGGCGTGGCGGTGGCGGTGGTGCTGGCGGTGCCGGGAGCGGCGCGGACCGTGGCGGACCCGGGGGCGGCGGATGTCGCCGCAGCGGTCGCGCCGCCTGCGCGAAGCGCCGACAACCTTGAGCTTGACGCATCGCGCAAGCCTGCGGAATTGCTCAGCTTCCTCGGATTGAAAAAGGGCATGCGCGTCGCCGACATGTTCGGGGGTAATCATTACTGGGCCGAGATCTTCTCGCCGGCGGTCGGGCCCAAGGGCCAAGTGACAGTGTGGGTGCCGACCCAATTCTATCGCGACAAGGCGCCCGCCGAGTTCGCGGCGTTCAAGGCGACGCGGCCCAATGTGTCGATCCTGGTGAGCCCGTTCGAGGCGCCGAACCTGCCGCCGCGGTCGTTCGACTTCATGCTGATCAACCTCAACTATCACGACGTCTATTGGGTGAGCGAGAAGTACGGGATCACGCGGATGGAGCCCGGCGCATGGCTCAAGGCCGTGTTCGCGTCGATGAAGCCGGGCGGGGTCGTCGGCGTGGTCGATCATATCGGACCCGCCGGCGACACGCGGGCGATCGTCGACAAGCTGCACCGCATCGATCCGGCGACGGTCCGCGCCGACTTCGTGCGCGCGGGGTTCGTGTTCGACGGATCGAGCGAGATGCTGCGCAACCCGGCGGACGATCATAGCAAGCTGGTGTTCGATCCTTTCGTGCGCGGCAAGACCGACCGGTTCGTCTATCGCTTCAAGAAGCCGCGTTGAGCGACGCGACCGGCGCCGGCGCGCGCACCTGGCCGACGCTGGTCGCGCTGCTCGCCGGGCTCGGCGCCGGGGCGCTGGCGGCGCGAGGGCTGGTGCCGGGTGCGCCGGCGCTGACCACCGCCGCCGAGACGATCGGCGGGCTGTGGGTCGACGCGCTGCGCATGACGGTCGTGCCGCTGCTCGTCGCGCTGGTCGTGACCAGCATCGCCGGCGCCGGCGGGAAGAGCGAGCCCGGCGCTTTGTCGCTGCGCGCCCCGAGCGAGCCGGGCGCGGTGTCGCTGCGTGCGGTGGCGGTGTTCGGGGGGCTGCTGGCGCTGGCGGGGCTGATCTGCGCGCTGGTCATCCCGCCGTTCTTCGTGCCCGAGCCGGGCGCGGCGGCGCTGCGCGCGTCGGCCGGGCTGCCCGCCTTGCCGCAGGTCGCGGTGCCGCCGGTCGGCGACTGGTTCCGGGCGCTCGTTCCCGCCAACGTGATCGCGGCCGCGGCGGAGGGGCGGATCGTGCCGCTGGTGCTGTTCGCGCTGCTGTTCGGCGCGGCGGCGCGGCGCGTCGGGGCGGACAAGCGCGCGGTGCTCGTCGACTTCTTCGGCGCGGTGCGCGCGGCGATGCTGCGCGTGATCGGATGGGTCCTGTGGCTGGCGCCGGCCGGCGTGTTCGCGCTGATGTTCGCCGCCGCGGCGCGCGATGCGGGAGGGCTGCTGTCGATCGGCTGGCGCTATGTCGTGGCCGAGGTCGTCGCCTGCCTGGTGCTGGTCGCGGCTCTGGTGGTCGTGGTCGCCCTGGCCCGGCCGCGGCTGCTGGCGCGCTTCGTGGCGGCGTCGGCGGCGCCGGCGATGCTGGCCGCGGCGAGCCGGTCGTCGATCGCCTGCCTGCCGGCGATGGTCGGCGCGGCGAACCGCATCGGCCTCGACCGCGACGCCGCCGGCACGGTGCTGAGCCTGGCGGTCAGCCTGTTCAAATATACCTCGGCCGCCGGGCTGGCGATGATCGCGGCGATGGCGGCGTTCGACGGGCAGGTGCTGACGCCCGCGCAGATCGTCGCCGTGAGCCTGATCGGGATGGTCAACACGCTGGTCATCGCCGGCCTGCCCGGGCAGGTCTCGCTGATGGCCTCGACCGTGCCGCTCGCCGCCGCCGCGGGCGTGCCGCTGACGGTGCTGCCGCTGCTCTTGGCAATCGACAGTTTCGCCGACATGGCGCGGACCGTCGCCAACGTCGTCGCCGACCTGGCGGCGGCGGTGCTGGTGTCGCCGGTGCGGACGGGGGAGAGACAAGCGTGACCATCGGACCGACTTGGCGCGTGCTCGGCGCGCTGATCGCCGGGCTGCTGATCGGCGCCGTCGCCGCCAAGGCGGGGTGGAGCGGCGCAGCGATGCCGGTCGCCGCGACGGTCGGCGGGCTGTGGCTCGACGCGCTCAAGATGACCGTCATCCCGCTGATCGTCGCGCTGCTGATCACGGGCATCGTCGGCAGTACCGATGCGGCGCGCGAGGGCGGGGCGGCGATGCGCTCGATCCTGTGGTTCGTCTCGATCCTGACCGCGTCGGCGGCGTTCGGCGGGATCGTCATGCCGTTGCTGCTGTCGGCCTTTCCCCTGCCCCAGGCGGCGGCCGCGGCGCTGCGGGCCGGGCTCGCCGGCGTGGATGCCAAGGTCACGGCGCAGGCGGTGCCGGGGCTGGCCGACTTCGTCCGGTCGATCGTTCCCGCCAACGTCGTCAAGGCGGCGGCCGACGGGTCGATCCTGCAGCTGGTCGTGTTCACCCTGCTGTTCGCGTTCGCGATCGGGCGGATCGATGCCGACAAGCGCCGGCCGCTGGTCGCCTTCTTCGACGCGGTCGGCGAGGCGATGCTGGTGATCATCGGCTGGATTCTGTGGCTCGCGCCCGCCGGCGTGTTCGCGCTGGCGTTCGTCGTCGGGGCGGGAGCGGGCGGCGCCGCGTTCGGCGCGGTGTTGCATTACATGGTGCTGGTGTCGTGCCTGGGCCTGGCGGTGATCGTCGCGGCCTATGGAGTGGCGCTGGGCGTCGCGCGCTGGCCGCTGCCGCGGTTCGCGCGGGCGATGATCGGACCGCAGGCGGTCGCGCTGTCGACCCAGTCGAGCCTGGCCTCGCTGCCGGCGATGCTGACCGCCGCGCGCGAGTTGGGCGTGCCGGCGGGAAGCGCCGACGTGACGCTGCCGATGTCAGTGGCGCTGTTCCGCGCGACCGGGCCGGCGATGAACATGGGCGTGGCGATCTATGTCGCGCACTGGCTCGGCATCGGGCTCAGTCCGCTGAGCATCGCGATCGGCGTGGCGGTGGCGGCGGCGACGACCTTCTCGGCGGTGAGCCTGCCGGGACAGCTGAGCTTCGTCACCAACGTCGCGCCGATCACGCTGGCGATGGGCCTGCCGATCGAGCCGCTGGCGATCCTGATCGCGGTGGAGACGATCCCCGACCTGTTCCGCACAGTCGGCAACGTGACGATGGACGTGGCGGTGACGGGCGCCGTGGCGCGGCGTGGGGGCGTGATCGAGCACGGCTGAGGAACCCTCCCCCACGAGGGGTGGAGGCTAATTTGCCGCCGTTCGTCGATTGGGCGGTCCACGACCGGCGTTCGTCGCGGGGGCGTACCGATCGCCGACGTCGGTGCCGCGCTGGTCGAAGCCGGCGCGACGGGGCGCGGACGCCGGCCTAGCGGAGAGGGGCGGCGCGAGGCACTGGAACCCGGAAATTCCCCACCTCGCGTCGCAACCTTCAAGAAGAGGATGCGACGATGATGAACTTTCTTGCGCTCGCGGCAGCAGCGATCGCGGCTCCCGCTTCGAGCACGCCGGCCGCGCCGACCGTGGTCATCCGCTACGAGGACCTGGACCTGACGAGCGCTGCCGGCCAGCGCGCGCTGAAGGGCCGGCTGGCGAAGGCGGAACGGACGATCTGCCAGCCGCGCACGCCGACCGGATCGATCATGTTCGCCTCGGACCCCGACTGCATCAAGGCCCTGCGCCGCCAGACGAACGCCAAGGTCGAGGCCGCGCTTCACGCCAAGGGGCGGCAGAGCGGCGCTCGAGTCGCCGAGTCGACACTTCTCGCGGGGGCAGTCGCGGCCCCGAAGTGAAGGTTTTTTGTATCCCAAGCGGCTGCAGGGAGCCTGCGCAAAAAAAAAGTTTTGTGAGATAACTCCGCGTAAAGCGTCATTATTTAACGAACCGTTACGACGTATGGGATCCCCTACCTCATTTAGGTGATTGCCCGATTCCTTCAGTGGACGTAGCGGAAAGTGGCGCGGGGGCGCTGTAGCAACATGAGTCCGCCCCTGACACGCACAGGAAAGGATTTCCCATGTTGATGTTCCTGCTGATGGCAGCGGGCACGTACCCTGCTGCACCCGTCGTCCATGCCCGGATCGACGCACCGGCCGTGGCGGTTCGCTACGGCGATTTGAACCTTGCCAGCGAACGCGGCCAGCGCACGCTCGAGGCGCGTCTTGCGCGCGCCAAGCGGGAGCTGTGCACGCAGCCCAACCCCACGAGCCTCGTGCCGTTACCGATGGATCGCGAGTGCAGTGTCGGCATCGATCGCAGTGCCCGACCCCAGGTCGAGGCGGCGATCGCGACGTCACAGCGCATGGCCCAAGGATCGGCGATGACCGCAGCCGCAACGGCGATCATCGCCAAGTAAATCAATGAGGCCTGGTCGCGCTCGCCTTGCGTGAGCGCGGCTCCTTTTGGCTCGGCGAGCTGCCGGCGCAGCTTGCGAGATGCAGTGCGCGTGGGCGCAAGTTGACGCGTACCGTATGAAACTTGATCGCAGGAGCGGACATTAGCGCGCAAGTTGGGTTTAGCTGCGGCTGGAGTTTGTAGGTAAAAAAGTAAAATAAAGTTTGAACCTACACCAAACAGATTATGGCAACTCAATTTCATGTCGTTAACAAAGATTTACGCTGAGCGGCCGGTTATCGAGTCGATACTGTCGCGGCGTCAACCGAAAGGAATGGGAACATGATGATGATTATGTTGATGGCGGCCGGCTTCGCCGCCGCGACGCCGGCTGTGGTGCAGGACGTCGATGCACCGCGGGTCAGCGTGCACTACGGCGACCTGAACCTGGCGAGCGAACGCGGTCAGCGGACGCTCGAAACGCGCATCGCGCGCGCTCGGCGGGAGCTGTGCACGCCACCCAATCCGACCAGCCTGGTGCGGCTGCCGATGAACAAGGAATGCGTCGCGACGGTTGATCGAGTCGCTCTGCCCCAGATGGAGGCGGCGATCGCGACGTCCGTGCGGATGGCCGGCGTGTCGACCATGACCGCCGCCGCGACCGCGATCATCGCGAAGTAAGTCGTCGCCGTGATTCGAACGCCGCCGCGCTCGTGCCCCAACGCGAGCGCGGCCGTTCGTCGTTGAAGTGAAAAGGATTCAGCGCCCCGCCATCTCACGCACGCTGTCGGCGTAGAGGCGGCCGACGGGCTGTTCGCTGCCGTCCGCCAGGCGCGCGATCCAGCGGCCGGAGGCGTTGCGGGTGAAGCCGCCGATGCAATCGCGGCGCACGATCGCCGAGCGGTGGAGGCGGATGAACAGCGCCGGGTCGAGCCCGTCTTCGAGCGCGTTCATCGAGCTGTGGATCAGCCAGCTGCGCGGGCCGACGTGGAGCCGCATGTAGTCGCGTTCGGCCGAGACGCGGTCGACGTCGCGCGCGGCGATGCGCACCAGGCCCGACAGGTCGGACGCCCAGAATTCCTCCAGGTGGGTCGACAGCGGCGCCGGTGCGGGCGTCGCGGGATCGTCACGGCGGTGAAGATAGTCGCGGGCGCGATCCAAGGACCGCGCGAGCCGATCCGGTTCGACCGGCTTCATCACGTAGTCGACGGCGGCGACTTCGAACGCAGCGACCGCGAACTGGTCGAACGCGGTGATGAAGATGATCGCGGGTGCCGGGCGGCGGCCGGCGAGCGCGCGCGCGACCTCGATCCCGTCGAGGCCGGGCATGGCGATGTCGAGCAGCATCAGGTCGGGGGCGAGCGCGTCGGCCATGCGCATCGCGCTGTCGCCGTCGCTGGCGGTGCCGACCAGGTCGACCCGCTCGCAGCGGGCGAGGAGCAGCTGGAGGCGCTCGGCGGCGAGCGGTTCGTCGTCGGCGATGAGGATGCGCAACTGGCGCTGCTCCGCGGGCGCCGAGGTCGCCTGCTCGGCGGAACGCAGCGCCTCAGCCATCGATCGGCACCGCCTTGACCTGGGGCGCCTGGGGCGGCGCGGGTTCGAACGGCATGGTCATGCGCACTTCATAGCCTCCGTCGTCGCGCGAACCGTAGGCGCAGGCGGCAGCATCGCCGAAGCGGGCGTGGAGCCGTTCGCAGACGTTGTTGAGGCCGACGCCGGTGCCCCCATGAAGCGCGGCGGGGAGCGCGCGGGGGCCGCCGCCGTCGCTGCGGTTGGTGACGGTCAGGACGAGGCGGCCGGCGCCATCGGCCGCGGCGGCGATCGTCAGCACGACCTTGGCGCGGGTCGCGGCCACGCCGTACTTGATCGCATTCTCGACCAGCGGCTGAAGCAGCAGCGCGGGCAGGCGGGCGCGTTCGAGGGCGGCGGGAACGTCGATCTCGACACGCAGCCGCTTGGGGAAGCGGACCGTCTCGATGTCGAGGTAATGCTGCTGCAGCGCGATCTCGTCCGCTAGCGTGACGTCCGCGGTGGGATCGAGCGTCAGCGACGAGCGGAAGAAGGCCGACAGTTTGAGGATCATCGATTCCGCCTCACCGGAGCGGTTCGCCAGGACCAGCGAGGACAGGCTGTTGAGGGTGTTGAACAGGAAGTGCGGATTGACCTGGTAGCGCAGCGCGCGGACCTGCGCCTGTTGCGCGGCGCTCTCGGCCTCGGCGATGCGGCGGCGGGCGTCGAGCGCTTCGGACTGGGCCTGGGTGGCGAGGTAGAAGGCGCTCCACGCGGCGAAGAAGAACAGCCACACGACGGCGGCGTCGGCCGCGACGCGGACCATGTCGTGGCGGCCGAGCTCGCTCATCTTGGGCAGGGTCAGGATCAGCGGCTCGGTCGCCTGGCGCTCGATGCGGATCTGCTGGCCCCTCTGGATGACGACGAAGCCCTCGCGCGCCTGGAAGCGGAACTCGTCCTGCGGCGGACGCATCATGTTGTCGGCGACCATCAGCACGCCGGCTTCGGCCAGCGCGGCCAGGACCGAGGCGGCGGCGGCGACCAGCGCGCGGCGGCGGGTCGGGGCGCCGGGCGCGACCAGCGCGATCGCGGCGTAAATGAGGATCGTGAAGAGGATGCCGGCGGCGATGGTCAGCGCACGGTTCTGCAGCACCGTGATCGCGTCGCCGCCGAGCAGCGCGCGCGCGACGACCGTCACCGCATAGACCGCCCAGAAGCCGAGGATCGACTTCAGCGCGAGCGGCCAGTCGGCGAAGCGGTCGGGCGCGGCAGGGGCCGCGCGGTCGCGAGCGGGGGGCGGGGTGGTCCGGGCGTCCATGGTTGGGTGGTGCCTGCTGGCGCGGGC
>CAXSDY010000053.1:0-6889 GCA_964235835.1 uncultured Sphingomonadaceae bacterium
GCCACCTCTGCAGTCACAAGGGGCAAGCGGCCGCATGGCAGGTCGCTCGGCCGCGGCAAGGCTGCTGTCTTGCCGCCTCCTCGCCGAACCTGAACCGGATCGATCAGGTTTTCGCCAAGCCCAAGCTGTTGCCACTCAAAGCGGCAGAGCGATCGGGCGAGGCAAGTTGGCACCGCACCGGGACCCTGCCCCTGCCTTCTCCCCACAGCCAACTCGCGCAGAAACTCCGCCGAAGCTTCAGTCTCAATGAAGGGAGGAGTTTCGCCAAGGAAGTGAATCGAACGCAATCAAAAACTCAGTTGCCGATACTATTCCCATGACAGGCACGATTAGTTTCTCCAGCACCTCCAGCTCTTGGTCGAGGCGGATACGATCACGGCTTCAGCAATACAATCGGTGGCCTCACTCTTGATGATTACGTCTTGTAGGTCGGGACGGACCGACGAGATGATACAAATTGATGCTGCCGCTACTGTGTTGGACTAAACAATCGAATACTTGCAATCTGGTTCACGCAGTCAGGCGACATGGGCCTGAACGGCGGTCACGGTGAGGACGGCCGCGTGAGCTTAGCCGATGTTCCGGACTGACTGACTGAATGCCCGGCTAGAAGGAGTCCTCATTGCCTCGAACTGAAGGCGCGACAGACAAGGGATCGCAAACACCAATGTCTGGCATTGCATCCCATGATGACGTCGCTGAACTCGGTTCGGCCTCAAGACGATGGCGCGCAAAACGCACGCGTTCTATTTCGTTTGCCCGTCTGACGCTGTAGCGCGATAAAGAAGCGATCGGCGTAATGCTGTAACCTTCGAAATACTTCTTGCGGTGTCCCGTTCAGCGGGAGTAATGCCGTCCCACGTTGCAGCTGATGAGGTATTAACGATGCGATTCTCGCGATTGCGCTTTATAACGGGTTCGGCCGTAGCGAGTTGTTTCATGGCAGGTGCGCTGGCGGCCGTGCCGGCTTTAGCGGACCCGCACCCACAAGCGCCCCAGACGGTGCCCGGTGGACTTCCCGGCGGACCGGGTGGCCCCGGCGTCCCGGGCGGCCCCGGCGGCCCCGGCGGACCGGGTGGCCCCGGTGGCCCGGGTGGTCCGGGCGGCGGCGCGCCGGGGTTCGGCAGCGCTTCCCTGGCGAGCGATCAGGTCAAGCCGCCCGTGTATCGTTATGGCGATCCGCACCACGCCGACCTTTCCGGGATCTGGCAACCGGTGGGGTCGCAGGCCGGCGCGGTTCGGGGCAAGGTGCCGCTCACGCCGGTTTACGCGGCCAAGCTGGCCGAGATCCGCCGCCGAACGGACGCGGGCGTTCCCCCTACCGACAGCTCCTCACTTTGCATCGCCAATGGGATGCCGCGCTACATGACCCTGCCTTTCGAGCTGATCGAAACGCCCGGACAGGTGACGATGGTGAGCTATTTCCTCAACGACATCCGCCGCGTCTACCTCGACGGCCACGGTCATTCGCCCGACTTCGAGGCGAGTTACAATGGCGATTCGATCGGCCACTGGGAGGGCGACACGCTGGTGGTTGAGACTAATAATCTCGTGGCCGGAGTCATGGACAATTACGGCGTTCCGTACAGCGACAAGCTGACGATCGTCGAACGCTATCAGCGAGTCTCGCCCAACACGCTCAAGGTGACGACGACGATGACGGACCCGGACGCGCTTACGCGTCCTTGGACCACCGTGCTGACGTACAAGCTGATGGCCGAAGGTATCCGCCAGGAAGAATATCGTTGCACGAATAACCGTTTCGGCACCGAAGATGACAAGATTGGAAAACACTCGTGAGACTTAACCGTAGACTCTTCGTCGTCGGCGCGATCACCGCGAGCGCGACAGCCGCGCCGGTGCTTGCCCATCACTCGTTCGCGATGTTCGATAACACCAAAACTGTTACCATTCAGGGAACCGTCAAGGAGATGCAGTGGGCGAACCCGCACGTCTGGCTTGAGGTGATCGTCCCGGCCGGGGCGCAGAAGGGTCGATGGAGCTTCGAGGGCGGTTCGGTTACCTTTCTGCGCCGGGTCGGGTGGTCGCGCGAGACGGTGAAGCCCGGAGACAAGATTTTAGTAGCGGCCCACCCGCTGAAGCTGGGTCATAACGGGGGCTCGATTGTCCAGATCGTTCTGGCGAACGGAAAAGTTCTGCAGGGCGGCGGCGCACTTCCGTCCTCCAAGACCGACCCCAACATCGTCGAGCATTAAGGCGCCGCGGGCGCACGTCCTTGGTCACGCTCGGACCGTACGCAATTATCGCGAGTCCGGAGGCCATCAGGACCTTGCATCCTGCCCGCATCTGCGAAGATCCTCTTCGGGGCTCGCTCGCGCGCGGCGCAGGCCGAGGGTGTCCGACCTTCGCGATCGGCAATCTGCTCGCGATCGCGCCCGAGGATTGCCACGGGCGGCGCTCCTCCGGGGTGCCAATCGTTAGGTCATCGCCGACACAAAATCTGCGCTCGCGGCAGCCGGCGTCCGCTCCGGTCCGAGACAAAGGCGTAAGCGTACCACCGCCTGTTACAGCCGACGCCGTGGCGCAGCTTTTCGCAAGCGACTGAACAGCGCTCGGGCGGCGGCTCCGCGATTGAGGCGATCCGCGCTCGCGTTACGGAGGCGTGCCGCAGAGCCAAGCTTTACCGTCACTTCGCGGGTCCGCACTCGCGACATGGGTGTGGGCTTGAATGTCCACCTGGGCATTCGAGACGTCATCGCGGCTTACAATGGGAAGAATTGTGAATGCCGATTGGCATGGCCGAGTCCCAGCTGAAATAGATCACAAAATAAAATCGGAAGGGGACCAATGCGACTTAATCTTCTGTCCACGACTAGCCTGTGCGTGCTCTGTTGCGCAGCGGCGCCGGGCCATGCGGCGGTCGCCCCGCTCGCTCTAGCCAATCGCGGCGAGATTGCGCTTGCCTCGCCGGCCGCCGAAACCGCAGCTCAAGCGACAGGCCAGACGGCGCCTCAAGCAACAGGCCAGACGGCGCCTCAAGCGACGGACCAGACGGCCCCCCAGCCGGCAGGCCAGACCGTCTCAGCTTCCGATCAGCCGGCGAGCACCGAGATCGTCGTTACTGCGCTCCGTTCGACCACGAGCGTGCAGAACACGCCGGCGGCAGTGACGGTGATCCGCGGAGAGCAGATCCGCGCTCAGCAGATTCTTGACGTCCGTGACCTCGAATCGGTCGTGCCCGCGACCAAGTTTGCCGCGGCCAACGCCTCGACCCGCATCTTCATGCGTGGCGTCGGGTCGACGTTGGATTTCTACTGGATTCCGGAATTCACCGCAGTGAACCTCAACGGCACCTATCTGCCGCGCTTCGCGACCACTGGCTCATTCTACGACATCGACAGTGTACAGGCGCTGCCCGGGCCCCAAGGTGTGCTCTATGGGCGCAGCGCGGGCGGCGGCGCAGTGCTCATCAACACCCGCCGGCCGGTCAACCGGGCCGAGGCGTCGGGCTCGTTCGACTATGGTAATTACGACACCTATCGGTTTGAAGGGATGGCCAACGTGCCTATCTCGAAGAACCTGGCCGCGCGCGGCGCCGTCGATTTCAACAAGCACTCGGGCTATCAGTCCTTCGACCAGCAGAGTGCCAATTCCTTTTCGGTGCGACTATCCGCGCTCTACAGGCCCAGCGACGCACTGTCCGTCTACCTGTGGGGCACCTACTTCAAGAACCACTTCCACCCGACCGTCGCAGTTTACTACCCGTTCCTCAACAAGAGCAACCCGTGGGCAATCCCTGCGGTCGATCCGCGGACCGGGGGAAGTAATACGACGGGCTTGTTGAACGAGAACTTCCGCTACTGGATCGGCGGCTATGAGGTCCGCTTGAAAATGGACGGCGTGACTCTGGAATATGCCGGGTCGGCCCTTCGACAGAAGGAAGACGCACAGCGTTCGCTGTTCGGCAATCCGTCTGTTCAGATCAATGCGATGACGCAATATACCCAAAGCCTGCATGCCTACGGGAGCATCGGGCAGCTGGACTTCATCGGCGGTGTCGATTGGCTTTATGCCCCGTCCAGGTTCCTGAACTATTCGACGCGGGTCGGGACGACGATCAAGCTCGGGAACAATTTCCCCTCGATCAGCACCCGCAACCTGTCCGGCTTCGCCCAAGGCACGTTCCATCTGAACCCGGGATTACGTGTAGTAGCAGGCGCGCGCTACACCCGTGACAGTCTGCACCTTGCTGGGTCGAACCAGACGGCGACGGGGAATCTGCCCGTGACCTTTGATCATTCCTGGCGGCATCTTGATCTCAAGGGCGGGGTCGAAGCCGATCTGGGCGACGCGGTCCTGCTCTATGCCAACGTGCAGACGGGCTATGCTCCGGGGACGCTCAACACGCTGAGCAACACGATTGCCGTCGACAAGGAAGTGCAGCCGCAAACCCTGCTGGCCTATACTGCCGGGTTCAAGTCGCAATTCCTCGATCGCAAGGTGACGTTGAACGTCGAGGGCTTCGATTACGGATACAAGAAACTGATCGTTCAGGCGACGAACGTCGCGCTGTCGCAGAGCGTGTTGTTCAATGTGCCGAAGACACGGATCTATGGATTTCAGGTGACGAGCGCGTTGAACTTCTCTCGCAACGACACGCTGTCGGCCAACGTCGGCTATACTCATGGTCGGTACGGCCCGTTCAAAGCGTCCGCTGCGGCACCAAATCTGAATAGGCTGCAAACGGTTTTCACACCGGACTGGACGGGCAACGTCTCCTACAATCACCGTTTCGACCTAACGAATGGCGCCGCGATCAACGCGCGGGTGAGCACCTATTTTTCAAGCAGCTACTGGGGCACTTTCGACCACACGTCGGGCGCTCGTCAGGGATCCTACACCAAGACCGACGCCTCGCTCCGCTATTCGGCGAGGGACAACGCTTGGTATATTGGCGCTTGGGTGAAAAACCTGGAGAACAAGCCGATCGCCACGACGATCAGCTTATCGGGCTACGCGCTCTACCCCGGGGCTGCGTTCCTCGAACCGCCGCGTACTTACGGCGGCACAGTCGGCTTTGCCTTCTGAGGGAGCGGACGCGGGCCTTGGGCCGGTTTGCCGGCTGGAACTGACGGCTCGACCGGACGAGAACATTGGACGGGAACAGACGGTTGAAGAATGACGGTCATCATTACGACGTGATCGTGGCGGGCTGCGGCCCAGTGGGCGCGGTGGCGGCGAACTTGCTTGGGCATCACGGCCTGCGAACGCTGGTGATCGAGAAGGATCGTGAGCCGTACACTTTACCGCGCGCAATCCACTTCGACCACGAGATCATGCGCATTTTCCAGTCGGCGGGGATGGCGGAAGCGCTGCTTCCACATCTTTCCACGCCGGCCGGCGCAATGTATTTCGGTGCGTCCCGAACGCCAATTCGGCAGTTCCAGGCCAATCTGCTCACCGGCAGACTGGGCTGGGCGGCCGATTATTACTTCTACCAGCCCGATCTGGAACAGGCGATGCGTAGCGCGCTCGCCGAGCGGCCCAGCGTCGAGCTCCTGTGGGGCCACGAGGTCGAGGTCGTGGAGCAGGACTCCGACCGCGTCCGAGTGTCTGCGCGCGGCGACAACGGCGACACCTTTACGGTGACCGCCGAATACCTGCTGAGCTGTGACGGCGGGCGCAGCACGGTGCGTAAGCAGCTCGGCATCGAACTCGACGACCTGGGATTTGATGAGCCCTGGATCGTGGTCGATGCGAATGTCGACGGACCAGTCACCATCCCCGAATTCGAAGGCACGCCTCCCGGCGTCGATATGCAGGACGTGCTGTTTATCATCGCCGATCCCGCGCGCCCCACCTCGGTGATCCCTGGCGTCGGGCGGCATCGCCGGTGGGAGTTCCTGCTGCTGCCTGGCGAGACCGCCGAGGATTATGTCGACCTCGCGCGGGCGCGGGCACTCGTCTCGCCCTGGGTCGGCGACCAGCCTTTCGAGCTGATCCGGTGCGCCGTGTACCGGTTCCACGCACTGCTGGCCGAGCGTTGGCAGCAGGATCGCGTGTTCCTGATCGGAGACTCGGCGCACCAGACGCCGCCTTTCTTCGGGCAGGGTCTGTGCCACGGGATCCGCGACGCAGCGAACCTGGCGTGGAAGCTGAACCTGGTGCTGGGCGGCGCGGCATCGCCGGCGTTGCTGGCGACCTATGAGCCCGAGCGCGCGCCGCAGGTCCGCGCAATCATCGACGCGTCGGTGCGGGTCGGACAGAATCTGTGCATTCTCGACGTCGAAAGGGCAAAACGGCGCGACGCCGAGCTGGGCGCGATCGCGGCGGCAACGCCGGTCGGCTACGTTGATATCATACCGCCGCTGAGCGCCGGGCTGCTCGCCGCGCGGGAAGAAGGCTCGCCGGTCGGCGCGCGGTTTATCCAGCCGTGGATGCTGGGACAGGGCGGACGGCGCGCGCTGCTTGATGACCTGACCGGCGGCGGGTTCGTGGTGCTCGCGCGGAACGGTGTCCTCGCCCCTGGCAGCGGCGCCCTCGCGGGGCGGTTAAAGGCGCCGCTCGCCTGTTTTTCGATTTTTGAAGCGGGGGCGGAGGTTTCCGCGGAGGGGGTCCTTGTCGATGAGACGGGGGAGCTGCTCAAGTGGCTCGATTATTATAGTTGCGGTGGCGTGATCCTGCGCCCCGACTTTTACGTCTACGGGGTGTTTTCGACTGACGCCCAAGCGGTTGAGCTGGTCCAAGGGCTTGCGGCTCAGCTTGACGCGCGCGGATAGGGGTCACCGCGCTGGTTTCCGAGCCGCAGACCGACATCGCAAACACAACTCGCAGCTTTGCTTTCGCCGGCCCGTAGCAACCAAGATGCCGGCGCGCGAGCGATCGAATTCGCGCACCGGGGCTGGCTCTTCATTACGTGTTCTTCAAT
>CAXSDY010000053.1:6989-15375 GCA_964235835.1 uncultured Sphingomonadaceae bacterium
GTCCCCGCGGTCTGAGCGACGCAGCGCGCACCGCGGTACGGCACTGGGCCACAGGCACCGTTCATTACGAACTGTTCGGCGCCGATCACAGCCGCCGTGTGGGCAGCGCGACCAGGCGTTCGATCTCGCGCGCAGCGGGCGGCGGCTCCACGTCCCCGCCGATCGCTCGCTGCTCGAAGCGCGGCGCGACAACGGTGTACGGGCGAAGAGCAATTGCCGCGAAGGCATGGTGTTTGACGTTCAGCGGCGGCAGCATTGCGGATGCCAGTGGGCCTTGGCCAAATGCGTCGTCGATTACGGTGGTGAATTGACCAGGCGTACCCCGCCACAGTGCCTTATCGTGATCCACGACGTGCGGCCTGAAGCAGCACGTCCGGGCAGCCTCGGATTGATTCTCGTCCCCGGCGGTGGCAGCGTCGCGCGTCAGGCGGTGAGGGCGACCGCGTGCGCCGAAATCGGCATCGCCCGGGTGCAGGCCGACCCGGCCCGCGCCGCGAAGTCGGCGGCGAGCTTGGCGTGCCAGGCGCGCGCAGCGGGGGTGATCGACCGGTTCGCCGCCATCCGCTCTTCCGACGCGCGTCGAAGATAATAGCGCTGATCCGATTCCATCTGCCGCCTCCGTCCGCGTCCTGGTCGCTCCGGAACGTGCGTCAATTTAGTTAACAGGCGGTTACGCGGCGACGCGACGCCATTGCGTGCCGCGGTGGGACAGGCCTGTTGCAGGCCGGTGACAGGCCGGCTGTTTCGGACCATCGCCGAAACATAACGACTCATCGCTCGTTGAACGGCGGAACCCTGGAGGGAAAACGGCCATGTCCGATGTAAGCGTCACCCATTTCGATCCGGCAAAGCGCGGCTACCACGCCGTCTATCGTGAGAACGAGGTCAATCATTGCCCCGGCTGCGGCCGGACTCACTGGCTCGTCGGACGCACGTTGGCCGAGTGCGGGTTCTGCGCGACGGCGCTGCCGCTGATGGAGAGTTATCGCCAGGGCGCGATGTTCACCACCATGCAGCGCAATCGGCCGACCTTCATCCACGCCAACGCCGCCTGAGGGCTTCCCGGGTCGGGCATTGTCCCGACCCGAGACCACTCTTGTTCGGCGCGATTGAACCGTCAGTCCGGCGACATTATACTTCCGTTATGACCCGGCGAGTTCTGGCCTTGCTTGCGAGTGCGCTGCTCTGCGCCGGCGGCCCGCTGTCCGCGGCGAAGCCGGGCGCGGGCGGCATCAATCTGGTCAATGAGACCGGGCACGGAATGTCGGAGCTGTTCATCCGTCGAACGGGAACTCAGAACTGGCAGACGCTGACGTTCACGCCGCCCCAGCCCGGCTGGCACGCCAAGGCGAGCAGTACCTTTACCGATCCGGACTGCGCATTCGACATCAAGGCGACGCTTGACGACGGCAGCACCGCGTCGTGGCCGGGCCTTATTCTCTGCGAAGTGAAATCGCTGACCCTGAACCGGAACGCTGCCGGCGTGACCTGGGCCGATTACGACTGACGCTGCGGGGACGAGGCATGACGGCTCGCTGAAGCACCGCACGGACTGGCTCCGCTGCGGGCTGCGGCCGCACGCTGTCGAGCAACCTGCCGCCGGCCATGAACACCACCCCGGTGCAGGCTAGCGCGAGCAGCCAGCCGCCGCTCCCGGGGAACTGGTCCATGTAGTGCTGGCCGCGTTCGACCGCGCCGACGGCGATGGCATAGATGACCAGGAACGCCTCGAAGCGGGTCTTGATCGTGAACAGTCGTTTGATACGCGGATACATCGTCATCAGTTAAGCAAGCGTCGTGCCAACCGCGCAGTTCCGCCATTCCCGCATTACGAAACATGGTTACGTGTCAATTAACCCGACGCTCAGGCAAGTCAGATCGAGTGCCTCCAGCAGCGCCGCCCGCGCGCCCTCGACCTGGCCGATCAGCGAAGGCCGCTGCAGGTCGGCCGTGTCGATCTCGACCGGCCACTCCCGCCCGATCACCTCGGCCGCCGCGTCGAGCTTCGCCTCGTCAACGACGAAGCGCGGGTCGACCTTCGCCGGATCGCACGCGACGCGCAGCCGCAGGCACGCCGGTCCGCCGCCGTTGGCCATCGACTGGCGCACGTCGACCACCTCGACCCGCCGGATCGGACCATTCGATGCCAGGTGCCGCTCGATCCAACCCCACACCGACGCCGTCACCCGCGCCTCGCTCGGCACGATGAGCGTGGTCGTTCCATCCGGCGGCGTGACCAGCTGCGCGTTGAACAGATAGGAACCGATCGCGTCCGCCAGCGGCACGTCGGCCTCCGCCACCTCGACCAGCTCGAACCCGTTCGCCGCGACGATCTCCGCCACCCGCGCCCGATCCGCGAACGCCTTCTCGTGCGCGAACAACAGCGGCCCGTTGGCCACCGCTACCACGTCGTTGTGGAACGCCCCCACCGCGATCGCCTCGGGCGATTGCTCGACGAAGAACGTCCGCTTCGGATCGAGCCCGTGCAGCCGCGCCACCGCCTTCGACGCCTCGGCATGCTGCCGCGCCGGAAAGGCGCCGCCGCCTGCCCCATAGACGAACAGCTCGATCCCGGGTGCATGATGCGTGGGCGCCAGCCGCATGTGATTGGCCGCCCCCTCGTCGCCGAACGCCGGCGGCACGGGCCCATGAACCGCGAACGCCGGATCGCTGAACGCGACATGCAACTGCGCCAGGGTGGCGCGCCATTCGAAACTGCGGTGCGGCATGGTGCGCAGGTTCGCCACCGTCAGGTGACACCGCCCGTCCGCTGTGTCGGGCGCCGGGGAGACCGTCGCCGCGTTCGCCGCCCACATCGCCGACGCGGACATGGCGTTCGCCGCGATCGCCGGCTCGGCCCCCTCGATCGTCGTACCAAGGTCCGCCAGCCACCGGCGCGCCGGCCGCGGCGGCGGGACGAACCAGCCCTGCACCAGCCCCAGCGCGAGGTTGGCGCGCATCTTGTCGAGCCCTTGCAGTGCCGCCGCACGCGGTTGCGACACCGCGCCGGCATTGCGCATCGCCGCCAGATTGCCGACGCTCAGCCCGGCGTAGTTGTGGCTCGGCCCGATGATCCCGTCGAAATTGATCTCGCGGATGGTCATCAGCGCGCGACGGCGGAGAAGCGGTCGCCGATCCCGATCCCGAGCAGTTCGGCCGCCGCCGGGTCGATCGTCGCGCCCTCGCCCTCGTCGTAGCCGATCTGGGCATAGCAGGCAGCAAACCCGCGCAGCCGCCCCGCCGCGGCCAGCATCCGGTGCGGCCCGCTGCTCCTGATCTCGCTGACTACGAAGTCGTGCGACAGCTTGATCGACTGGATCTGGTCGGTCTGGGCGGTGACCGTCGGGCCCCCGTCGAAAATGTCGATGTAGCGCTGATAGCGGAAGCCCTCGCCCTCCAGCATGCGCAGCGCCGCGCGCCCCGAGGGGTGCGGATGGCCCATCACCGCCCGCGCGCTCTCCGGCAGCATCGCGGTATAGATCGACGTCTTGGGCATCAGATCGGCGATGAACTGGGTGCCGTTGATCGCATTGAACCCGTCCGCCTCGGGAAAGCTCATGCCGAAGAAGCGCCCGGCGAGCGCATCCCAGAACGGCGAGTTTCCGGTCTCGTCCATTACGCCGCGCAGTTCGGCCAGCACCGTGTCGCCGAACCGCGGCCGGTGCGAACGGATGAACAGGTAGCGGCTGCGCGCGAGCAGCATGCCGAACCCGCCGGCGCGTTCGAGCGGATGAAGGAACAGCCCGCCGACCTCGGACGACCCCTCCAGGTCCGTCGTCAGGCTCAGCGTCTCGTTGCGGAACGTCTTGCCGAGTTCCTGGCTGTGCTGGGTGAGGGTCGACAGGCGATAGCTGTAGAACGGCCGGATCACGCCGACCGCCCCGAACACCTGGCACGTCCCGCGGATGGCGCCGCGCTCGGGATCCTCGAGCACGAACAAATAGAGGTCGCCCTGCTGCTCGTCGAGCTCGCGCGCGAAACTGTCCTCCGACCGCGCCAGCTTCTCGACCAGCGTGCCCTTCTCGGCCGGCAGATTGGTGAAGCCGCCGCCGGTCAGCTTGGCCATCTCGTAGATCGCCGGAAAGTCGTCGGGCCGCGCCGGCCGCACGCGGAAGCTCATGCGCCGTTCCCGAGCCGCAGGATGGTCAGCGCCGACAGGGCGGCGCGCTGGGCCAGGCTGTCGACGATGAGATACTCCTCGGCCGAGTGGATGCTTCCGCCGCGCACGCCCATCGTGTCGACCACCGGCACGCCGCACGCCGCGATGTTGTTGCCGTCGCATACGCCGCCGGTGGGCTGCCATGCGATCGCCTGGCCGAGGTCGGCGCCGGCCCGCTGCACCAGCCCGAACAGCGCCTCCGCTCCCGCAGTCATCGGCTTGGGCGGGCGCCCGAAGCCGCCGTGCACGTCGATGGCGACGTCGTGTTCCGCGCGGACCATCGCCACGGCGGCCTCGATCAGGCTGCGCGCCCGTGCTTCGTCCTCGACCGTGGCCGGGCGCAAATTGACCCGCAGCACCGCCCCGTCCGGCACGACATTGTTCGGACCGCCGCCATCGACCCGCGCGACGTTGACGCTCAACCGCGGCCCCTTGCTCCGGTCGAGCCGTAGCGCGAGGTCAGCGGCGGCGACCACCGCATTGCGCCCGTCCTCGGGGTTGCGCCCGGCATGGGCCGACCTGCCCGTGATCGCGAAGCTGAAGTTGCCACTCCCCGGCCGCGCACCCGCCAGCCTCCCGTCCGGCAGCGCGGCCGGCTCATAGGTCAGCGCCGCCCGCTTGCCCCGCGCCGCTTGCGCGATCAGCGCCGCCGAGGCCGGCGACCCGACCTCCTCGTCCGCATTGATCACTACTTCGTAACCGAGCCGCGGCACACGCCCGTCGACCGCCTGCAGCGCGGCGAGCATCACCGCCAGCCCGCCCTTCATGTCGGCCACGCCCGGCCCGTTGAGCACCCCGTCCTCCAGCCACCGCAGCGACTGGAACGGATGATCCGCCCCGAACACCGTATCCATGTGGCCGGTGAAAAGCAGCTGCACCGGCGCCTCGGGCCGCACCACCAGGTGCAGGTTGCGGCCATGCTCGACGGAATGGATCCGGCCCGCCGCATCCACTGCCTCGACCGCGGCCGGCTCACGCAATGTCAGCTCGCCGGGCAGTCCCGCGAACGCATCGCCGAGCATCGCCGCGACCTGTGCGAGGCCGTCGAGATTGCGCGAGCCGGAATTGACCGCCGCCCAAGCCTCGACCTGCGCCAGCATCGGCGCGGCCGCGCCGGCCTCGACCACGGCCCGTTCGTCACGCGAGAGCTGCCCCATCGGCTCGCTTTAGCGCGAGCCCTGTTCCGGCGCCACACCCCGCTCTCCTCTCCGTGAAAGCACGGAGAGGAAAATTCGCTCAGAGATGCGCTGAGAATTCGGTCAACAATCGCCGGTACATGTCCCGCTTGAACGGCACGATCATGTCGGGCAATCCCTCCGCTGCGACCCACTTCCATTCGCAGAATTCGGGGTGCTCGGTCGCGATATCGATATCGCTTTCTCGTCCCAGGAAGCGGCACAGATACCAGTCCTGCAGCTGCCCCTTCCACTTGCCCTTCCACAGCTTGGCCCGCAGCTCCTCGGGCAGGTCGTAGCGCAGGCGCTCGGGGCATTCGGCGATCCGCTCGATCAGGTGCGGCGGAATGCCGGTTTCCTCCTCGACCTCGCGCAGCGCGGCCGCCCACGGGTCCTCGCCCGCGTCGATCCCACCCTGCGGCATCTGCCACGCCTCGTCGGGGTTATCGATCCGCCGCCCGACCCACACCTGCTTGTCGGCGTTGAGCAGCATCACACCGACCCCACGCCGGTAGCGCTGGTTGTCGTTCACTGCGCGGCTGCCAGCATGATTCGCAGGTGCGCCAGGCATCGTGCCACGTCCGGCGCCGACGAGGGCAGCAACCGCCGCATCGACCAGAAGCCGTGGATCGTCCCAGCCGCCTCGAGGTACACGACCTCGCCGCCGACCTTCGCGATTTCGCCAGCAAGCGCCCGGCCCTGGTCGCGCAGCGGATCGAGGCTCGCGGTCATGATCACCGTCGGCGGCAGCCCCGTCAGGCCCGCCAGCGTCGGATTGCGCCGCCAGTCGTCCTCGGCGGCACGATAATGTCTGTCGAACCACTCCATCCCGTCGCGCGTCAGGAAATAGCCATCGGCGAACTCGCGCGCGCTGCCCTCGTCCTTGGCAGACTCGGTCACCGGGTAGATCAAACACTGCGCCGCGACCGGCACCGCGGCCGGTGCGTCCCGCAACGCCACTGCGGTGACGATCGCCAGGTTCGCGCCGGCGCTGTCGCCCATCACGACCAGCCGCTGCGCCTCGCGCCCGGTCGCCGCGCCGTTCGCCGCAATCCACCGCGCCGCCGCGATCGAATCCTCGGGTGCGGCGGGGAAGGGGGCTTCGGGCGCGAGCCGATAATCGACCGCGATCACCGGCAGATCCATCTGCCGCGCCACCTCGGCGCACAGCGAAGCATGGCTGTCGAGGTCGCCGAACACGAACCCGCCACCGTGCGTGAAGACGATCACGTCACCCGGCCCGCGCTCGGCGCGAGCATCGAACAGCCGCAGCCGGATCTCCCCGCCAGGCCCCGGGCAGGCGAGGTCACGGACCACCGCGAGTTCGCCCAACGGCGGCTCGGTCTCGACCTTCGAGCCCGCCCGCATCGCGCGCGCTTCGGCCGGTTCGAGCGTGTGGATCGGCGGCGTCCTGGCCGCCGCCATCATGTCGAGCAGGGCGCGGACGTCGGGGCGGATGAACGGCGTTTCCATGCCCCGCCTTTGCGGACCACGGCACCGCGACGCAAGCGCGCCACGCTCAATAATCGGTCGCGAGCAGCCCTTCGATGACGTGGTTCTGCACGACCGTCTCGATCCGCTCGACGACCCGGCAGGTGAGGTGATCGCGCACCCGCGGCGGCAGCGCGTCGAAGTATGCCCGCGTCACCTGCAAATCGTGGTGCGCGGCGTTGGTCCCGTCGGGCGCGTCGACGCCGATGACCAGCACCGGGCGCGGCTCGCTCGACCGGTTGGCCGTCCCGCGGTGCACGGTCAGCGCCGAGCGCGCCGAGATGTCGCCCCGCTGCGGCAGCTTCTGCACGGCCCGCTCGGCGAACCGGCCCCAGTTCTCGCGCGCCGGAAACATGCCGTCCTTGGCGCCGGGCAGCGCGTCCCACTGGGTCCCCGTCGCGATCTCGAACGGCCCATGTTCGGGCCGCGTGTCGATCGCCGTCATGTTGAAGGCCAGCGAGTTGAGCCGCCGCCCGACCAGCGTCGCCTCGGGCGCCAGGAAATCGCGGTGCCACGGCTGGTCCTGCGCGCCCGGGAAGGGGATGTCGAAGCCAACTTCGACGATCTTGTATTCGGGCCCCAGCACCGCCTCGCAGACGGCGACGAACCACGGATGGGTAGCGATGTCCACGAATGCGTCGATCTGTTCCGGGCTGCACTCGACGTAATAGCGTTCCGGCCCGCGCGGCAGGGCACCGCCCGGCACCGCTCGCGCCGCTTCGAACAGCCGCATGATGTTGGCGTGCAAGGCGTCGCCCCAGCCCGCGTCGAACGCCCCCTTCAACGCGATGATCCCATCACGATAGATGCCGCCCATGATCGCGGCGGTATCGTACTCGCTCATCGTTCGGCTCCCGACGAATGCCGCCGGGAACATGGGGACGCGCTCCTCGCTCGCAAAGACGCGGAGGTGGGTTTAAGGAGGTGGGTCTAAGAACGACCACACACAGCTTGCGAGGATGCCCATGGCCTCGGCCACCCATTTGCTGACGCCGGAAGAAGCCAGCGCGAACCCGCCGCTCGAATCGATGGTGGTGCGCTTCGCCGGCGACAGCGGCGACGGCATGCAGCTGACCGGCGGCCAGTTCACTTTGTCGACCGCGCTGGCCGGCAACGACCTGGCGACCTTCCCCGACTTCCCGGCGGAGATTCGGGCGCCGCAGGGGACGACGTTCGGCGTCTCGGCGTTCCAGATCAACTTTGGCTCGACCGCGATCGAGACCGCCGGCGACCAGCCCGACGTGCTCGTCGCGATGAACCCGGCGGCGCTCAAGACCAACGTCAAGGCGCTGCGCGACGGCGGGCTGATCATCGCCGACGAGGGCGAATTCACCCCGCGCAACCTGACCAAGGCGGGGTACACCGTCAGCCCGCTCGACGACGGCAGCCTCGCCCGCTGGCAGCTCGTCCGCTTCAACATCAGCCAGCTGACCCTCGACGCGGTCAGGCCGTTCGGGCTCGGCAACAAGGAAGCCTTGCGCTGCAAGAACATGTGGACCCTCGGGCTCGCCTTGTGGATGTTCGACCGCGACCGCGCGCCGATCGTCGACTGGCTCAAGTC
>CAXSDY010000054.1:0-15269 GCA_964235835.1 uncultured Sphingomonadaceae bacterium
CCGAGGTCGGGTCCGCGAGGCTGCCGAATCTCACCATGCGTGGGTAGTTCTTGCGGGGCAACTGACCTACTTGCTTAGATTGGAGGAGTGCTCGTAAGTTATTTGCATATCCCTCAAGATCACCGCGCTTATCTACTCGAGTTGGGAGAAGCGCCGCATACGGCATCCCGAAAACTTGACCCGGGTCCTTTGGCGATGTCAGCAATACGAACAAGATGCCCCGACGCCCGAGCGGCACAGGGATTGCCTCTCCGACGGCCGTCGAGTCTAGAGTCTGCCCAAGTATTCCGTCAGTCGCGGACGGTCTAACCTGAACGACAGTCGACTCTTGTCGAACACCCTCTGGCGTGTCCACCACCGCCGTCATGCGGTAGCGATAGGTCGGAAGCCGCGAACCGCAGCCAGTGAGAGCAGCTAGCGCGGCAATCCCAACGAGCACCGAATACAACTTCACGGGAACCGGTCTCTCCGCTTCAGGCACTACGCTGGCGCGCTCGACGTATCGGTGCTTCCTTCATCGTGAGGCTTCCCTCACGAGCTACGCACTAACACTGCCGTGTTAGTGAACCATGAATGTCTGCAATTGGCTCGGAAGCCGACATCCGGGTCACGCTGAACCAGATCGATCTTGTACGACGTCCATTCGAACCCCGAACAGATACTGCCGCAGCGCTGACGTGAGATTCGGTGGTCGCGGCGCGTGGAGGCGGGCGGCGTCGACTTGGGCGACCAGGCCGTTGAGGGCTAGGTTCTGGCGGCGTGCTTCGGTTTCGAGCGCGGTCCAGAACATCGGTTCGAGGCTGATCGAGGTCTGGTGACCGGCGATGGTCATCGAGCGTTTGAGCGGGGGGTGGTAGGGGATCGTTACCGTGGGCCCGCCGACGCCGGACGAGCCGGCGCCGTCGGTCGGGTTCGGCGCCGCCGACCCGCCGTGCGTGCCGGGCGCTGCGCCTGACTGGCCGTCATTCGCACCGGCGGACTTCACCTGCGGCTGCGCCTTCGGCTCCACTCCGCCTGCGCCCATCAATACATGTGCTGGCCGCCGTTGATGCTGAGCGTGCTGCCCGTCACGAACCCGGCGTTCTCGTCGACCAGGAAGGCGACGCCGCGTGCGATCTCCGATGCCTGGCCGAGCCGGTTGACCGGGATCTTGGCGACGATCTTGCCGAGCACGTCCTCGGGCACTGCCGCGACCATGTCGGTGTCGATGTAGCCCGGTGCGATGGCGTTGACGGTGACGTTGCTGCGCGCGCCTTCCTGGGCGAGCGCCTTGGTGAAACCGTGGATGCCCGATTTCGCCGCGGCGTAGTTGACCTGGCCGTACTGGCCGGCCTGCCCGTTGATCGAGCCGATGTTGACGATGCGGCCGTATTTGCGCGCCTGCATGCCGTCGAACACCGCCTTGGCCATGTTGAAGCAACCACCCAGGTTGGTGTCGATCACCGCCTGCCACTTGTCGTGGTCCATGCGCTTCATGGTCGTGTCGCGGGTGATGCCGGCGTTGTTGACGAGCACGTCGATGGCGCCGAGGTCGGCCTCGACCTTGGCGACGCCATCCATGCACGCCTGATGATCGGCGACGTCCCATTTGAAGGCGCGGATCCCGGTTCGGTCGGTGAATTCGCGCGCGCGGTCGTCGTTGCCCGCGTAGGTCGCGGCGACCGTCATGCCCATGTCCTTCAGCGCGATGCTGATCGCCTCGCCGATCCCACGCGTCCCGCCTGTAACGATTGCGACTCTGGCCATTTTTTCTCTCCTGCCTTTTCTTTCGAGGCTAGGCGGCGGGCCACCATCCGGCAAGCTCGCGCCGCGCGATCGCTTCGATCATCGCCATGCCGGCCTCGCCGTCGTTGAGGCAGTCGAGCCGCGCGAAGTGGGTGCCGCCCGCGCCGACGAACGATTCACGCCCGCGTATGCCGAGCTCCTCGATCGTCTCGAGGCAGTCGGCGGAGAAGCCCGGCGCGGCGATGGCGAGACGCTTGATGCCGCGCGCGGGCATGGCCTCGAGGACCTTGTCGGTTGCGGGCTCGAGCCATTTGGCGCGGCCGAAGCGCGACTGGAACGAGGTTTCGACCGGCAGCGACAGCTTGTCGGCGACCAGCCGTGCAGTCTTGCGGCAGTGGCAATGATAGGGGTCGCCGAGCCGCAGCGTGCGCTGCGGCATGCCGTGAAAGCTGAGCAGCAAAGTGTCGGGAGCAAAGCCGAGCGCGGCGAGCTGACGCGAGAGGTCGCCGGCGAGCGCGTCGATGTAGAGCGGGTCGTCGTAATACGGCGGGAGGATGCGCAGCGTGGGCTGCCACCGCCTGCTTGCGACCGCGGCGAACAGGGCGTCGTGGGCGCTGGCCGTCGTGGCACCGCTGTACTGGGGATAGAGCGGCGCGGCGAGAATGCGGGTGCAGCCCGCGGCGATCAGCTTGTCGAGCGCGCCGGCGATGCCCGGGTTGCCGTAGCGCATGGCGAAATCGACGAGGACGCCATCGCCGAGCCGCTGCTGGAGCGCGCGAGCCTGGCGGCGGGTGATCGCGGCGAGCGGCGAGCCCTCCTCCGCGCTCCACACCTGGGCATAGGCGTGCGCGCTCTTCTTTGGGCGGGTGCGCAGGACGATGCCGTGGAGGATCGGGCGCCACGCCCATGCCGGGATTTCGATCACCCGTGGATCGGTCAGGAACTGGGCGAGGTAGCGGCGCACCGCGGCGGGTTCCGGCGCGTCCGGGGTGCCGAGGTTGATGAGGAGGACGCCGACGCGGGCGGGCGGAATGGCGGGATGGTCCGCGGGAGGCTGCATCAGGCCGCTGTCGCGTCGAACGGCAGCGAGCGCAAGCGGCGCCCGGTCCCGGCCGCGATGGCGTTGGCGACGGCCGCCGCGAGCACCGGATGGGCTAGGCCGGACACGCCGCCCGGCGGCTCGCGCGACTGGATGAGTTCGACTTCGATCTTCGGCGTGCGGGCGAGGCGTTGCAGCCTCAGGTCGCGCAGCGGGCGGGCGCGTGGCATGGCGGCGACGAACTCGGGCGCGGCGCTGGTGGCGAGTTGCAGGGCGGCGAGCAGTCCGCCCTCGATCTGATGGCGGACGAGGTCGGGATTGATCACCCGGCCGCAGTCGACCGCGGCGACGAGGCGGTCGACGACGATCCGCTGATCGGGCCCAATGTGCGCGTCGGCGAGCAGGCCGATGTGCGAGCCGAACGCGCTGGCGCAGGCCAAACCCATCGTACTGCCCCCCGTGGTGCCGCCCCCGCCCTGGCTGCCACTGCCGCCGCCGTCCCAGTGGCCGATCGCGGCGGCGGTCATGATCGCGCGCGCGAGGCGGACGTTGCTGCCGAGCATGCCGATGCGGAACGCGAGCGGTTCGGCGCCGGTCGCGCGCGCCAGTTCGTCGATGAAGCTTTCGGTGACGAAGCCAGCGAGGCCTTCGAAACCGCCGCGCAGGTAGCCGGTCCGGATCGGCAGGGTGGCGGCGACGCGGTCGAGACGGATCGCGGGAATGGCGTAGGGCGGGGCCGCGGCGCCGACGTCGGGCGCCGGCAGCGGCGTGCCGGCGAGTCGGGCGAGCGCGCCTTCGAGGCCGGGCGCGGTGGCGATGCGGGCATTCCAGGCAGCGATCGTTCCGCCCGGTGCGGGCAGCGCCGCGACCCGGGCGATGAGCGGGGGGCGGAGGCGGTCTTGGTTCGAGCCGGTGGCCGCAGGGATGGTCAGCTGGACCGGGCGGCCCGCGCGGCGGGCGAAGGCGACGGCGATCGGCACGGCGTCGGCGTCAAGCGCGCGCCCGGACTCGCTGCCGACGGCGGTGGGGTAGAGGACCACCTGCCCGACCGAGAGGCCGGCCGCAGCGGCCGCGGCAGCGCGGGCGAACTCGCTGGCCTGCGCCGGGGCCCAGACTTCGAGCCGGTCGCCGCTGAAGCGTGCCGTCGCGCACAGCGGCTCAAGTCCGAAGTGCCGCGCGGGAGCGACGCTGTAGGTTGCGGCGAGCGGGCGCGAACCGGCAACGGTGGCAGCGTAGTCCCCTTGTTCGAAGACTTTTTCGCCCGCGTCCTGGTCGAGGGCTCGGGTGAGTTCGTGGGCCACCGCCGCGGAGTCTGCGCCCGACGGGCCGGTAAAGCGGGGGTCGGCGGCAAGGAGTGCTCGTTCGGCCGCGTGCCAGGTGTCACCGATCGCCCCGAGCCAGCCCCGCTCGACGACGAGGTCGCGCAGCCCCGGCGTGCGGCGCGCAGCTGCTTCGGCGAACCCGGTCAGGCGGCCGCCCGGCGGGGCCATGCGCACGGAGGCGAACACCATGCCGGGCAGGCGCACGTCGGCGGCGAAGCGCAGGCTGCCGTCGCTCTTGGGCGGGAGATCGAGGCGGGGCAGCGGCTGGCCCGAAAGCCTGCCGCTGCCGACGGCGCGGAGGGCGACGGACTCGGGCGGCTTGCGATCCGCAGCCGCCGCCGCGAGCCTGCCGAAGGATAGGCGCTTGTTCTCGTGCACCACGGCGCCATCCGCTGTCTCGCACTCTGCTGCGGGCACACCCCATTGGCTCGCCGCGGCGTCGATCAGCAACGCGCGGGCGGTCGCTGCCGCGCTGCGTAACGGCGCTTCGAACGCGCGGATGCTGGTCGATCCGGCGGTGATGCGCAGGCGCGCGCGGGTCTCGCGCACCGTCCACGGCTTCAGGCCCGCGACATCCATCATCGGATTGGCATAGAGCGGCGACGAGGGCGCGGGCTCGACCGCCATGTCGTCCCAGCGCGCGCCGAGTTCGTCGGCGACGATCTGCGCCAGCGCGGTCCACACGCCCTGCCCGGTCTCGACCTGCGGCGACGCGAGCGTCACCCGGCCATTCTCGGCGATCTTGAGGAACGGCCCGAGCACCGCCTCCTTGTCCCGCGCGCGCAGCCCGCTTCCAATGTCGCGCGGCCAGGCGGCGAGCGCGACCACGAGGCCGACGCCAATCCCTCCGCCGATCATCAGGGTGCGGCGGTCGATGTCGGGCGTGCCCAAGCTCAAGCGGCGAATTGGCTCCTGAGCGCGACGCGGTCGATCTTGCCGGTGCCCAGGCGCGGCAGGCTGTCCGGCGAGAAGAAGATCCGGGCGGGCACCTTGAACGCGGCGAGTCGGGCCGCGAGGAAGTGGCGCAGTTCGGACTCGTCCAGCGTCGAACCCTCGGCGACATGGACGACGGCGACCGGCACTTCGCCCAGGCGATCGTCGGGGGCGCCGAACACCGACGCCTCGCCGACCGCCGGACAGGCATAGAGCGCGGCCTCGACCTCCGCGCAGGCGATGTTCTCGCCGCCGCGGATGATGATGTCCTTCTTGCGGTCGACGATGAACAAATAGGCGTCCTCGTCGAGGTAGCCGATGTCGCCGGTGCGCAGGAAGCCATCGGCCGTGAAGGCGGCGGCGGTGGCGGGGGGATTGTTCCAATAGGCCTTGATGTTGGCCGCCGAGCGGATGCCGACCTCGCCGCGCTCGTTGGGGCCAAGCACCCGATCGCTCTCGCCAAGGATCTCGACGTCGACGAACGGGGCCTGGGCTCGCCCCGTGGAGGCGGGTTTCGCCGCGTAATTCTCCCAGAAATTGGAGCAGCCGACCGCGTTGGTTTCGGTCAGGCCATAGCCGAGCGCCGGCTTGGCATTGGGAAAGTCGTGCTGCAGCCGCTCGACGTGCGACACGGGGCGGGGCGCGCCGCCGGCGGTGATGTCGGCCAGCGTCGACATGTCGTACTTGTCGCGATCCGGGTGGTTCATCAATTCGAGGCTCATCGTCGGGACGCCGACGAAATAGGTGATCTTCTCGGCCTCGATTAGGCGCAGGGCCTCGAGGACGTCCCATTTGGGCATGATCACCATGCCCCGCCCGACGACGAAGCTGTTGAGCAGCAGCGGAACCTCGCCCGTGACGTGGAAAAAGGGCACGCTGACGAGGGTGCGCGGCGGGTTGACGGGCTGGCGGTTGTCGCGGGTGAGCACGCCGAGCAGGGTCATCAATCCCGCGGCGTAGGTGTAGGTCCCGGTGACGACGGCGCGGTGGGTCGACAGCGCGCCCTTCGCATCGCCGGTCGAGCCGGAGGTGAACAGGATCGTCGCGTCGTCGTCCGGGCTGATCTGCGGCAGCGGCGCGGTGCCGGCGCGGTCGACCAACGGGGCAAGCGCGGCCTTGAGCGGCTGCTCGATCGAGAGGATGACCAAATCCGATCGCCCAGCGACCCCGGCGATCCGCGCGGCGCGCGGCGCATCGGCGATGATCAGCTTCGGCTCGGTGAGGCGCAGGGCATGGTCGAGTTCGGCCGCCTGCCACCAGCCGTTGAGCAGCGTCACGATCGCGCCGGCCTTGAGCGCGGCCATGTAGGTCACGATCCACGACGGGCAATTGCGCATGGCGATGCCAACGCGGTCGCCCTTGGCGATGCCCCGCGCGGCGAGCGCCGGGGCGACCCGGTTCGCCCACGCGTCGAGCTGCGCGAAGGTCAGCCGTTCGTCGCCAGCGACGACGGCCTCGACCGCTCCGTTGAGCGCGCAGAATGCGTCGAAGAACGACGGCAGGGTGGGCGGAAGGTTGGCGGCGATCGGCCGCCCCTGTGCGTCGCGGTCGAGCACGATCCGCCCGCCCGGCCCGATCACCTCCGCCATGGACTCATCGAATTTCCGGTCGAGCTCCGATGCCACCTGTGTCTCTCCTTTGCCTTTGCGGCCTGCCACCTTATGAGGCGCCGATGCCGGAGGGGGAAGCCCATGTATGACGCCGCTAGCCAGGCCATCGCGTGGACCGACCTGCACGTCTCGCCCGTGGCGCTCGACCTCGGCTTCTTCCAGTTGCGCTGGTACAGCCTGGCCTATCTGGCAGGCATCTTCGCGGCCTATTTCTACCTGCTCAAGCTGATCGCCCAGCCTGGCGCGCCGCTCGCCCGGCGGCATGCCGACGACCTGGTGTTCTATGCTTCGCTCGGCGTGATCCTGGGTGGGCGGATGGGCTATGTGCTGTTCTACAACCTCGCCTATTACCTCGCCCGGCCGCTCGACATCCTCAAGCTGTGGGATGGCGGGATGAGTTTCCACGGCGGCGTGATCGGGGTCACGCTCGGCATCCTCTACCTGGCACGGAAGAACGGACTCAACTGGCTGCGGGTGCACGACTATGTCGCCTGCTGCGTGCCGTTCGGGCTGTTCTTCGGGCGGCTGGCGAACTTCGTGAACCACGAACTGTGGGGCGCGCCGACCAACGTGCCGTGGGCGGTGCGCTTCCCGGAGACGATCGCCGGAATGACGGTGCTCGGGCCGCCGCGGCACCCGAGCCAGCTCTATGAAGCGGCGCTCGAGGGGCTGCTGCTGTTCGCGATCCTCTGGACGATGTTCTGGAAAACGAACGCGCGCTACGAGCCGGGCAAGCTGGTCGGCGCCTTCATCTTCTTCTACGGCATCTTCCGCTTCGGGCTAGAATTCATCCGCGAGCCGGACGCCCAGCTCAGTCGCTTTGCCGAGACCACCGGGCTGCACATGGGGCAATGGCTGTCGCTGCCGATGATCGTCGGCGGGCTGTACCTGATGGCCACGGCGGCTGGGCGGCGGGCGCGCATCGAGCCGACGCTCGGGACCGCCAGCGTCGCCTGAGCCGGTGGGCGGTCTGCTGGGGGAGTTGCGGGCGCGGATCGAGCGGGACGGACCGATTGGGGTCGACGCGTTCATGGCTGCGTCGAACGCGCATTATTACGCGACCCGCGACCCGCTCGGCGCGGCGGGAGACTTCACCACCGCGCCGGAGATCAGCCAGATGTTCGGCGAGCTGGTCGGAGCGGCGTTGGCGGATGTCTGGCTGAGGGCCGGTGCGCCGGACGAGGCGGTGTTCGCCGAACTGGGCCCGGGCCGCGGCACGCTTGCCGCGGATGCCTTGCGGGTGATGCGCTCGGCCGGGTTTGCCGGGGAGGTTCATCTGGTCGAGACCAGCCAGAAGCTGCGGTCGCTGCAGGCGGAGCGGTTGCCCGGCGCCGTGTGGCACGACGACATCGGAACGCTGCCCGAGCGACCGCTGCTGCTGATCGCGAACGAGTTCCTGGATGCGCTGCCCGTCCGGCAACGAGTCGGGGGCGAGGAGCGCAAGGTGACCCTGAGCAGGCAAGCGCTTGCGTTCACGATCGATGGCCCGGTGCAGGAGGACTCGCCCGCGCGGGACGCCGCCGTCGCGCAGTTGTCGGCGCACCTCGCGGCGCACGGCGGGGCGGCGCTGTTGGTCGACTATGGGCATCGCAGCACGAGCCCGGGCGAGACGCTGCAGGCCGTCCGGGGCCACCGCTTCGCTGCCGTGCTCGAGCGCGCCGGCGAGCAGGACCTCTCGGCCCACGTCGACTTCCAGGCCATCGCGCGCGCGACGCAGGAGGCGGGCGCCGCCGCCAGTCCGGTCGTGAGCCAGGCGACGTGGCTCGAACGGCTCGGGATCGCTGCCCGGGCCATGGCCCTTGCCGCGCACTCGCCGCAACGAACGCACCAGATCGCCGACGCGCGCCGCCGCCTGTGCGATGCGGCGGAAATGGGCGAACTGTTCAAGGTCATCGCCATCCATGCCCGGGGTTGGCCCGAGCCCGCCGGTTTCCGCGCGTGATCCGCTATTTTGCGCCAACGGTCGCCGACCATGGCAGCACGCTCAAACGCATGGCGCAGCAGTGCTTCGTCGAGACCTTCGGCCATTTGTGCCGTCCAAGCGATCTCCACCAGTTTCTCGAACAGGCCTATGGACCCGCCGGCCTGAGGCGTGACCTTGCCGACCCGCAGATCGACTGGCGGGTCGCTGCGGAGGACGATGCCATCGTCGCCTACATCAAGGTCGGGCCGCTGGGCGTCCCGGCGATCGGGCAGCTGGATGCCCGGTTTTCCGCCAATCCGGTCGCCTCGGCGTGGCGCCTGCGCGCGGCCTGGACGGGCTACGCGCGAGCACTTCAGCTGCAAGGCGCGGAGATAGATGAAATTGATGTATGCGTGGGGATGCGGGATCCAGGTGCCCGGACGGGCTCGTCTTGTTACGGTGTTCGATCCGTTCGAGTTCGAGCCGCGGCGGCGCCAGCTCACGGATGGTCGCTCGCAGCACTGGCGCGAGGGCCTCGGCGCACTCGTCACACCCGACCCGGACTACGCCGGCCCGCGACTCATCCGCGCGCCTCAAGCGCTGCGCCAGATCAGCATGGCCGACAGGTCGATCGAGACTTGGCTGGAGCTGCCGCTCATGCTGGCGCGAATGGGCCTCACGCAGACCCCCCTGCCCTGCCTGGTCGTCGGCGAGAAGCGGCTGCGGTTCGGTCAGCACGCGGAGGACGCGTTGCTGCGCCGGCTGCTCAAGGCGCTTGGCGAAGCAGCCGTCAGCGGGCGTGCTCGCCTTGAGTCCCATGGAGCGCGATCGTGAGCAGGCTGGACGGGAGATCGCCGCAGCCTTCCGGCCGGGCGCACTGCCGCGCCTCGCCGCACGATTGCAGACGAAGCCCGTTACCTCGCCGCAAGCCCTGTCGAGCGAGTTCGGGATCACGCTTGCTGCGGCTGGCAGACTCCTCGCTCGGGCGGCAGCGGCTGGCCTAGTCCGGGAAGTTCGCGGCAAGCAGGCCTGGAAGCTTTACCTTGCGCCTGACCTTGCCACTGTCCTCGGGCTGGTGGCTCCGGCGCGGGAGCGTCTTAGGACCGAGCCCCTCCCCTGCGCTCCGATCATGCGTTGGCGTCCATTCTCGCATCGTTTGATGCCGAGATCGTTCTGCAGGCGGATGTCATCATATTGCAGGGCAGCGGTCAGTGTCGCCGTGGACATCGCCCAGAAGATGCGCTTTCGCATGCGAAAGCGGCCGGGGGACAAGCATGGCACGCAAGGTAGTCTCGGCGCGGGTGACGGAAAGTCAGGCAGCGGCGCTCCAGGCCTATGCCGACGAGGCCGGACTACCGTTCTATCAGGCGACCGTCAGGGCCTTGGAGGTAGGCATCGCGGCGCTGGTGGCCGGGAGGGGGCGCAGCCTCAGCCGGAGGTCGCCCGAGCGGCGATCAGCGACGCGATCGAGACCGCCCTCGGCGAATTGTTCGCGCGGGCCGATCGCAGCGATGCGCTGTTGCGACAAACGCTGTTTGCCGCCGGGGCTGGCTACGCGGCGGCGCGTGCCGCGGCGGGAGAGGGGGCCAGCGCCGAGCGCGTGGAGGCGTGGAGGCGATCAAGGGTGAGGTTGCACGCGACGCGGAACGGGTGTTCGAGCGGCAGCTCGCGGAGGCGCAGGAAGAATAGGGGTATCGCCGTGATAGTGAATCATCGCTAGATCTCGACCTGGCTGCCCAGCTCTACCACTCGGTTCACTGGCAGCTTGAAGAAGCTCATCGGCGTCTCAGAATTGCGCACCATGACCGCGAATAGATGTTCCTGCAGGCGCGGCATGCGGCGGCGGCGGGTCGCGATCAGCGTCTGACGACTGAGGAAATAGGCAATCGTCGCCGGCTTGAACCCGTTCGCCTCCAGCCACGGCTGGAGCGCAGCGGGCAGGTCCGGACTCTCGGCGAAGCCATAGCGAAGTACGATCCGCCAGAAGCCCTCGCCTAGATCAGTCGCGGTCAGCCGCTGCTCGTCGCGCACCGTCGGCGTCAGGGTGGTTTCGACCGTTAGCAGTATCACGCGCTCGTGCAGTACGAGGTTGTATTTTAGGTTGTGGAGCAGCGCCGGCGGAATGCCTTCGCGGCTCGACGTCAAATAAATGGCGGTTGCCGTGACACGCTGAACCTTCTTCGCCGAGGCGAGGAACACGTCAACCGGCATTGCCTCGTCGGCAAGCTTGGAGCGAAGGATCGTGCGACCGCGACGCCACGTCGCGAAGATCAAGACCAGCACGGCGGCAATCGTCACCGGCAGCCAGCCGCCTGCCGCAAACTTAGTCGCGGACGCTGCGAACAGGCCAAGGTCGAGCGTCAGCAACAGCAGGAACAGCGGCACCGCCCATAGCGGGTTAAGCCGCCAGATGCGGAACATAACGAAGCCGATCATCAGTGTGGTCAGGACCATCGTCGCGGTCACGGCCAGCCCGAACGCCGCCGCCAGCGCGCTCGACGAGCGGAAGCCGAGGACCAGCGCGACGACCGCGATGAGCAGCACGACGTTGACCGTCGGCGAGTAGACCTGACCGCGTTCCTCCTTCGAGGTGTGACGAAGGTTGATGCGCGGCAGATAGCCGAGCTGGACCGCCTGCTGGGTGACCGAGAAGGCGCCCGAGATGATTGACTGGCTAGCGATCACTGTCGCCACGGCGGCGAGAACCAGCAGCGGGATCAGCGCCGCCGCCGGGGCCATCAGGTAAAAGGGTGATTCGATCGCGTTGGAGTTGGCCAGCACCAGCGCCGACTGGCCAGCGTAGCACAGCAGCAGCGCCGGCAGGGCCAGCCACAACCACGCTCGAGCAATCGCCGGCCGCCCGAAATGGCCCATGTCGGCATACAGCGCCTCCGCTCCCGTGACGGCCAGCACGACCGTACCGAGCGTGAAGAACGCCTTCATCGGATCGTCGAGGAAGAAACTAACGGCATAGGTGGGGCTAAACGCGCGCAGCACCACTGGGTTCGCCATGATCTGGTTGGCGCCGAGCCCGGCAATCGTCGCGAACCAGGCGACCATCACCGGGCCGAACAAGGTGCCGACCACCCCCGTCCCGAACCGCTGGATCGCGAACAAGATCAGCACGATGACCAGTGTGATCGGGATGACGAACCGCTCGAGCCCCGCACCAAGCAACTCCATTCCCTCGACCGCCGACAATATCGAGATCGCCGGGGTGATGATCGCATCACCATAGAACAGCGCGGTGGCGATCAGCGCCGCGCCCGCGATCCACGGCAAGGCCGGCGAGGTCTTCACGACCCGCTCAATCAGCGCGAGTAGCGCGAAACTACCGCCGTCGCCGCGATTGTCGGCGCGCATCGTTACGAACACATACTTGACGGTCACGACCAGGATTAGCGCCCATACCAGCATCGAAAGCACGCCAAGCACGTGAGCCTGGTCGAGCGGCAGCTTGTGGCGGCCAATGAAGCTTTCGCGAAAGGCGTAGAGCGGACTCGTTCCGATGTCGCCGAATACAACTCCGGTCGCACCGATCATCATCTTGAGCGACGCGGGTCGGTGTCCAGTGACAGTCATCAAGCACCGATCCTTCTCGCATCCACGAAGGAAAGACCTAGCGACGGGCAGTTGCAATGCAAGACGCGGCTCAGGATCCGACCCATCACCAAGGGGTCCAGCGTGAACCGCGGAATGTCTTGGCGAGCGCGCTGTAGCGACGTGCCGTCGCGGCAAACGCTGTTCGCCGCCGGAGCTGCCCTATGCGGCGGCGCTTGCCGGCGCACGAGAAGGTGCTCAATCGCGGGCGCTTGATCAAGTGAGGATTGCAACGATCGCTCGAAGCCTATGACAACCCAGTGTCTAGCGCACCCATTCGCCTAAGTTGGCAGTGGAGGTTATAAGCAGCCTTTACGCTGCGGATCGACGTTCGCTGCAAGAGCTGAAAGCCCAGTTGAGCGAAGATAGCTAGAATAGCGGAAGTCACCCGGAAACGCGTACTACCCTTGGGAGCAACTGGTTCTACTTGCTGGCACGAACTACTTGGTTTGGACGCCAATGGAGCGGACGTTGGCCTGGTGTCGAAACCGTTCGGTTGTGACACCGCTCACCCTATGGCCACAAACCTACTAACGCCGCGCCTGCTCAGGTGCGTCCTCGACCGTCATGACCAGACGCCTTCGCATATCCAATGACGAAGGGCTTGCGTTACGCGCCCGCCAGCCGGTGTTCGGATTGTATCTTCCCACCCTTCCCGCCAGCGGCGCTCCCGTGACGGGGTCGAGTAGAACAAGCCGGAACGTCTCCGGCCCTTCGCGCTTGCCGTCATCAGGAGCCCAGAGCTGTATAGCGCCGCCCACCTCGTGGTCATCCGAGCTGTAGAACAGGTCCATGTACCCGGAAGGCAGCCGACCGTCGAAGTCAGCAGAATCGACCGGGTGGGCTCCCCAGGGCTCTACGCGCCATCGCACCCTCATGCACTTGGCTTTGGGTCGGTTAACGCCAAACTGTACCTCGAAGAACAGATGGCCCCATACTCGATCACCGCGTTTTGCGGCCGTCTCCTCCGAACCCTCAACCGCTCTGAACTCTTCCTCCCCGCCCCTGATCCAAAGCTGTACGGTATCGGCATGTCTCAGCGGAACGCATCGCATCCCGTCACCTGAGGTTGACCATTGCTTGGCGACTGCTCCTCCTGAAGGGAACAGAGCGAGCAAGAAAAGGCAGAGCATGCGGATGGGCATGGCGCGAAACCTAACCTGTTCTCATGCAAAGACGTCCTTATAGCAATAGTTAACGGATTCGCTGACCAGCCGTGTCACAACCGGTCGGTCCTGACACCAGCCCGCCACCCGCGCTCCTCGGCAGTTCAGACAGCGTCAGGAACGCGCGTCAAAACTGGTGCAAGATCTGGCTGGAGCGGACGACAACCTGGCCTGTCCGCGCCCTCCCCCAGCTTCCCAGAACCAGACGTCAGTTCATCCTCGGCGAGCCGTCGCTCCCGAGTGGACCAACGGCTCACACTCGCCTGATCGGAGAGCCTCAGCAACTTACCGCCGGTTAGGTTCTCCTGACCTTCGACTGAAGCGGACCGACGCCGCGTCAAAGCGACCAGCCGCCGTCCACCGAAATCGCCGCACCGGTGACAAAGGCGCCCAGGTCCGCGCTCATCCACAGCACCGCATCTGCGATCTCCTCTGGCTTCCCGAGGCGGCGACTGGCTCAAGATCAATCACCTTTTGGATGTCGCCATCGGTAAAGCGGTCCATCATCGGCGTCTCGATATTGCGGGGAAGGATCGCATTCACCCGGATCTTCTGCTTGGCGTAGTCGAGCGCGGCGGATCTTGTGAGACCGATGACGGCGTGCTTGGAGGAGGCGTAAGATGCGCCACCCGCGACGCCGCGGACGCCCGCACCCGACGAGGTGTTGACGATCACGCCGCCGCCTTGGCGCACCATCTGCGCGAGCTCATGCTTCATGCAGACGAAGGTGCCGCGCAGGTTGATGTCGAGGATGCGGTCCCACTCCTCGAGCGCGATCTCGTGCAGCGGGGCCGCCTTGTTCTCAACGCCGGCGTTGTTGAAGGCGATGTCGAGCCGCCCGAAGGTCTCGACCACCCGGCCGATCGCCGCCTCGACCTGCTCGGGCTTGGACACGCTTTCCGTTCGATCTTTGCGCGAGGCTTGGTGAATGCCTGATCGAAACCGCGCAGCAACCTTCGCCGAGACCAAGCCCGCGTGAACCGAGGGGCGTCGGGGCAGCGCGGAAAAGAGGTAGGCATCACCTAGTCATGCGGCAGCAATTTTTCGCCCCTTGCCGAGCCGAAGGCCGTCATGATCGACGCGACCTATTTGAAGTCGCACCGCACGGCATCGAGCCTGCGGCTTAAAAGGGGGGCCTTGGGCGGCTGATCGGTCGCACCAAAGGGGGCATGAACACCAAGTTTCACGCCGTCAGCGACGCCAACGGCCGCCCCTCGAGCTTCTTCATGACCGCAGGCAAGGTCAGCGATTACATGGGCGCGGCAGCCCTGCTGGATGATCTGCCGAAGGCGCAGTGGCTGCTCGGCGAGCGCGGCTACAACGCCGACTGGTTCAGGGACGCTCTGCAGGCAAAGGGCATCAAGCCCTGCATCCCAGGCCGTAAATCCGGCTCGAGCCCGTCAGATACGACAAGCGCAGGTACAGGCGCCGAAGCCGTATCGAGATCATGTTCGGACGCCTGAAAAACTGGCAGCGCGTCGCTACTCGCAACGAGCGGTGCCCAACCGTCTTCCGCTCCGCCGTCGCCCTCGCTGCCACAGTCATCTTGTGGCTATGAGTCAATGAGTCCTGACCCTAGGTCTGAGAAGGTAAAGGGACATGAGTATGCCCCGGCACGGTGCTTGCTCGACACGAGCGGGTCAGCGCCACAGCGATGAAACGACCTTACTGGCGCTGCTCTAACCAGATCGCCTTTCGACCCCACAGTACCTGCAATTGCTCGGACGATACCCTCAGGGGGCTTGTGCGCACCGTTCGACCATGCAAGCCTTCTCATCCTAGTTTTCACTATCACGGAGCAAGGAATGAGTAGGATTGGGCTTATCCTAGCTGTGATCTCGTTATTTGCTTCCGGGACCTCTGCCCAAGCGCAGCGCGCTGGCACGCTGATCTCGGCTATGCCGGTCGCTCGTCCGCCCGCTAATATGCAGGCCTGGAACATCCACTATTGGTCCACAGCGGAAAATGGTG
>CAXSDY010000055.1:0-15246 GCA_964235835.1 uncultured Sphingomonadaceae bacterium
AGCGAGCATCGCGGGCTGCCTTCATTTCCGCTTGGCTAGCAGGTTTCAAGCGCGCGGCCTTGAGTTCCGCCGCTGCTTCCGCTGCCGCAATCTCGGCGGCTTTGAGAGAGGCCTTCTCCGCCTTCGCTGCGGCCCTTGCCTCGGCGTTCGCGGCCCGCTCCGCAGAAAGGGCCTGCTCTCGCGCCGTCCAGGCCGCACGCTGTTCTGCCAGCTGATCTGGGTCGAGTGACGGCCTTGCCTTGAGTTCGTCCAGCGCCTTCTGTTTGGCCTTGCCGGCCGCCTTCATGCGATCTTGAAAAGACGGGTCTTTGAACGATGCCACTGCTGATCCTTGGCGGCGGAATGCCTTCGCGCGCTGCCGCTTATTTGGCGAACGTCCCGTTATCAAGCCGTAGATCATCGAAGTCGTCGGGTTGAAGCCATCGGCCAACCCGCGCATGCCCTGCCTGCTGGACATGGGACAGGAGCGCTGGACTCGCGTTCGCGTTCCCGGAATGTTCCTAGCCGTGTGGCGTCGCTCCGACTCAATCCTGGTCAGCTTGGCGCTGAGCGTCTTGCGCAAGGCGGCCTATCACTCGTCGAATGAAGCGGTGGGCACGATCGAGGTCCGGCTTTGCCTCAGGGTGGTTGGGCTGTTCCTGCCTCGTCGAGACCTGCTGGAAGCGTACTGGATCGCCGCGACTGAGATGCCCCGTCGTCCGTGGGCCGGCTGTCACGACGCACTGCGCGCGATCGAGGTTGCCTTTGCGGACGCGGGGTGGATGTCGCCAGAAGCTCAGCCGGATGAGGGGTGGAATATGTGCAACCGGTTCAGGATGTCGGCGCGCCAGGCGGAGCTTGCGGCGCACTACGCGATCACCGTGCCCTACTTGCCCGACGAGGTGTATCCGTCACGCATGAGCTTGCGCTGTCTCTTCGGTGTCCATCGGCCACTCCTGGCATCGATCATCGGGCGTCCTTATGGCAATGTGGCGCTGTGCGATGGCTGCTCCGTGCCGCTCAAGCGCAGCGAGGACGGCCACTGGAAGCCCGCTGAGCCACTTGTGACCAGCCATCGCTTATAGCGTCCGTGGCTCCCACGAGCGCAAGCTGTTGGAGGCCCGCTCTTCGCTCAACTGGATAGAGCGCCGGGCTTCGAACCCGGAGGTTGGGGGATCCTCTGAGCCGGCCAGGCGCCAACGCTGCCGTCACTTGCGATGAAGCAGCCTGTTGGTAGAGTTGTTGGGGCAAGAGGGCCCCTCAAATGCGAACCTTGGTACGTGATCTCGCGTCGCTAGGCCTGATTGCCAGCTTGTCCGCGCCAGCCGCGACCGCTCAGTCGTTGATCCAGTCCAAAGCTTCCTCAGCCCTGCTCGTCGGGCACGCTCGCCGCCGACGGTGACTCTCTGGTGCTCGAAGGCAGACGGATCCGGCTGTTCGGGATTGACGCCCCGGAGCTGAGCCAGACTTGCAAGCGAGCCGGTCAGAACTGGGCCTGTGGCGAAGCGGCCAAGCAGAAGCTCGAAGCGCTCGTCAGCAACCGGGAGATCATCTGCAAGCCTCGCTCGATTGACGGCTTTGGCCGGGAAGTCGCCTCCTGCAGTGTCGCCGCGCAGGACATTGGCAAGGCTATGGTTCGGGCAGGGCTGGCTATGGCGTTCCGGCAATACTCAAACGTCTATGTGCCTGCGGAAGAGCGGGCACGTAGCGCACGGTTGGGCATCTGGGCCGGCGAGTTCCAGTCACCAGCTGACTATCGTCACCAGGACGAGCGACCGAGGAGTGCCTTGCCAATCGTGGTCCGACCGCAGCGCACATCTCGCTGTGCGATGCCGCCAGTCATCACTGGCAGTTGCCCGATCAAGGGCAACCACTCACGTAAGGCCGAGTGGATCTACCATCTGCCCGGGATGCCCTACTATGATGGTACCCGGGCAGAGGCGATGTTCTGCACGGAAGCGCAGGCTCGAGCGGCTGGCTACCGGCGATCACGGGCCGACTTGCGCCCTTAGGGGTGCCGGCGGATGGACCAGATGACCGCAGCTGCGCTCGTCAGCAGCGCCGCTAACCCCAGCAGACTAGGGGGATCGATGATGAACATGACGCGACTCCTTTCGGATTTCGTGTTCTACATATGTTCTGCTGTAGGAAAGCGGAATCGCGTGCGCGCCGGTTACGGCATTGGCAGCCCACATTTCAGCGGGTTTTCGCATCGAGCCTGGCCGAAGCATAATCGAGCACGGTTCAAGACAGGGTAGGCGGCTCCGAGTTCCGCTCCAGCGCAACAACGTGCGCAGCCGCGCATTCCGCCAGCGCATGAAGGTCGTAACCGCCTTCGAGAAGCGAGACGATCCGTCCGCCCGAATGGCGCCAGGCAAGGGCGGCGAGCTCATCGGTGATCCAGTCGTAGTCGGCGGTCTCCAGCAGCAGCTGGGCCAGCGGATCCGCGCGATGTGCATCGAACCCGGCAGAGATGATCAGCAGCTCGGGAGCAAAGGCATCCAGCGCCGGAAGCAGGATCCGGCTCCAGGCGCGACGGAACTCTGTACTGCCGCTACCGGGCGCTAGCGGAGCGTTGACGATGTTGTCGGCAATACCGCGCTCGTCGGGAAGGCCCGTGCCCGGGTAGCAGGGGCTCTGATGACTGGATGCAAAGAAGAGCTCGGGCTCGTTCCAGAACTCAGCCTGCGTGCCGTTCCCGTGATGCACATCGAAGTCAGCGACAGCGATCCGCCTCAAGCCCCAGTGATCCCGGGCATGGTGAGCGGCCACGGCCACGCTGTTGAACAGGCAAAAGCCCATAGCTCGTGCCGGCTCGGCGTGATGTCCGGGTGGCCTGACGGCCACAAACGCGGAGCTGGCGCGGCCCCTCATCACTAGATCGACGGCATCGATTGCACCGCCGCAGGCTCTCAGTGCTGCCGCGATACTGCCGCTACTGACCATTGTGTCCGCATCGAGCGCGATGAGCTTACCAGCTGCAGGCCGAAGCTCGAGGATGCGCTCGACATAGCTCCGCTCGTGGACCTGCATGAGGTCGCTCGGAGAGGCGAAGCCCGCCTCGACACGGAGCAGATTGGGGAAGCGCTCAGGTTCAAGCGCAGACAGAACTGCTCTAAGCCTATCTGGGCGCTCAGGGTGCCCGTGGCCTGTGTCATGCGCGAGGCAAGCTTCATGGGTGATGAGAGCAGTCGTCACTGCGTGGTCATGCCTTACGCAGCCGCCGAGCAGCCAGCGAAATCATGGTCCTCCACATACAGGTACCCAGTCATCCGGAGAGTCCGCGGAGAGCTCGCTGCCGTGCCGCTATTGCCATCGAACAGCCAAGCAATCAGAACAGCGCTGCTCCTGGAGACAGGAGCGGGGCGTGGAAACCCCTTTGAAGCACCTCGGTCACCGAACAATCGGAGGCCGGGTGGCATGCGCGTATGTCCAGCCGGCAACGGTAAAGGCGCATGCGCTCGTTGCTTCAGCGGGTTTCCAACATCCGGCTTGGCCGACGCTCCGAGAGGCACATAGGAGCAAGGCGGGTCGGCGAACGTGATCGAACTGATTGAGCAGATCAGGCAGAACTTTCGTGAGTTCGCCTACCCCAACGAGGCCAGCATCTCGCATGGCGTCGTCACACCGCTCCTACAGGCGCTCGGCTGGAACACCGCAGACCCGCGGCAGCTCGCCCCCGAGTACCCGGTCGGGCGAGGGCGGGTCGACTTCGCACTGCTCGGCGCCGGTAAAAAGCCAACCGTGTTTGTGGAAGTAAAGAAGCACGGCTTCCGTGAGGAAGCTGACAGGCAGCTCTTCGAGTACGCTTTCCATGAAGGCGTACCGCTATGCGTTCTAACGAGCGGCTCAGAGTGGAGCTTCTATTTGCCCAGCGCTCAGGGCAGCTACGACGATCGCCGCGTTTATCGCCTGCAGTTGGACGATCGCTTGTCTGACGAATGCGAGCAGGTACTCACGCGCTACTTGGCAAGAGACCGGGTCTGCAGCGGCCAGGCTTACGAGGACGCGCAGCGCGACTATCGCGCAGCGGCAAGCCAGCGCGAGGCGATCGCTGCGCTCCCACAAGCCTGGCATGAGCTGCTGGAAGAGCCGGACAGCTCGCTGATGTCGTTGCTCAGCAGCAAGGCGGAGAGCCTTTGCGGCTTTACGCCGAGCGAAGAGGACGTGGTCGCATTCTTGGCGGACATAGATGCGGGGCAGGGGAGGGCAGCGCCAGCGAACGCCAAGCCCGTTCTCACTCCGATGCCTGCGCTGGGGGTGCGAAGTGGTTCGGCACCGAAGGTCGTGCACCTGCCAACTGGGAGCGGCATAGGCGCAACACTGTTCGGCGATGCCCTGACGTTCGACACGGCCAAGAACGCAATGATCAGGGTTCTGCGGTTGATCACCGACCGGGACACGGGCAAGATCCCGCAGCTCGCTGAACGCGCCCGCAAAGGCGATAAGGTTCACATTGCGCGCAGTGCTCGTGAGATCCATCCTGAGCGACCAGACCTCGCCTTGGCGGCTGAGTTCACGCCGGGCTGGTACGTGAACATCAATCTCTCAAACCGGCAGAAGATGCGCATCATCGAGGCCGCGCGCACGACGTACGGGCTTTCGGCAGAGGACTTGGTGATTACCCTGCCAAACGCCTGAGCGATAAAGCCCTTGCATTCGACTGGCTCCCCTCACCCGGAAGAGCAATCAGCAGGTGCGGTGCGCACGACCGCGGTATGGCGTAGCCGAGACCATTCGCGGTCCATCTGAGAGCCGCTCCTCGGCCACTAAGACCCAGACTCCGATGTTCGGTGCAGCCTAAGTGCTCCCGAGAATTTGCTTCCCCGTTCAACACGGCGTGCCGCTTTTTACCAGGCAGGCTGAAGTGTCAGTCAACCCGCACATGAGTTGCAATCACATTACCAGTTGCAGTCTCACGCGATCATCTCCACGGCAACTGTCATACTCGGGAGACAGGCATTGGAAGATGAAGCAACGCCATCGAATGTGGTAGAACTGGCTACCGAGCTGACGATTGCATGGCTCTCCAATCCAAACACGCGTGCGGATACGGGGCAAGTGCCCGAGTTCCTGAAGACGATGTATTCGGCTGTGGAAGCGCTGGTCGCGAATGGACCAGCGGAAGAACCTGCTCAGGAGCATGTTCCGGCTGTGACCGCGAGGCGTTCGCTCGCGTCCAAGGATCACATCCTGTCGATGATCGACGGCAAGCCGTACAAGACGCTGCGTCGGCATCTCTCGCGGCACGGCATGACTCCGCAAGACTATCGCGACCGCTACGGCTTGAAGCGCGATTATCCGATGGTCGCACCCGCCTATGCTGACATGCGTCGCGACATGGCCAAGAAGATCGGACTCGGGCGCAAGGGCCGCCCGAGCGACGAAGGTCCAGCGGACCTGCCGCCAAGCGATGGGCTCGCGGCGGCTTCGGCCGAACGACCGGCCGCCGCGCCGAAGGTGCCCCGTAAGAGGAAGCCCCAAACGTCTACAGGTCAGGATGGCGGGGCGGCACCGGTTGGCCCCAAACGCCGCGGAAGGCCGCGCAAGGAAGCTTCGAACGGTCCAGAGGGAAGCTCGGGCGAGGCCTAGTGCCAGGAGAGCGGCTCGCTTATCAAGGCTGCACGACGTACTGGAACGCACGTTTGATCAAGCTGCGGCCATCGATGTGCAATCACTGACCATGCTGGTCTACCGCCAACACGCGAGGACCTTGCTCGCCAGCCTCGTTGGCACCGCGGTCGAATTCTACGATTTCTACATCTACGCCACCGCGGCGGCGCTGGTGTTTGGCCCATTGTTCTTTCCGAGCACCTCGCCTTCCACTCAGCTTCTCGCCGCTTATGCGAGCTTCGGCGTTGCCTTCGTGGCCAGGCCGGTCGGGGCCGCACTGTTCGGCCACTTCGGCGACCGCATCGGGCGCAAGTCGACGCTGGTCGCATCGCTGCTCATGATGGGGGGCTCAACGGTCCTGATTGGACTGCTGCCAACCTACGCCTCGGCCGGGTGGGCAGCGCCCTTTATGCTTTGCCTGCTGCGGTTCGGCCAGGGTCTGGGGCTCGGAGGCGAGTGGGGCGGGGCCGCGCTCCTGGCCGTGGAGAACGCGCCTCCTGGCCACAGCGCCCGCTTCGGCATGTTCCCGCAGCTGGGTGCGCCACTGGGCTTCCTTGCGGCCAACGGCCTGTTTCTGCTGCTGGGCTCGGTGCTTACCGAGGCACAATTTACCGCTTGGGGCTGGCGCATTCCGTTCCTGCTGAGTTCGCTACTCGTCGCCGTGGGCCTATGGGTCCGGCTGAAGCTCACCGAAACACCGGCCTTTGCGGCTTCGCTCGCCCAGGCGCCTCCTCCGAGAGTTCCAATCGCCGAGCTGTTCCGAGCTGACTTGCGCCCAACCATTGCCGGCACCTTCTCGGTCGTTGCCTGCTTTGCCATCTTCTATCTGACGACCGCCTTTGCGCTGGGCTACGGGACGACGACGCTTGGTTACGATCGTGGCGTGTTCCTCCGGCTCCAGCTGACCGCGATCCCCTTTCTTGCGATCGGCATCATCGTTGCGGGGGTCGCGTCGGACCGCACATCGACACGCAAGGTGCTGATCGTCGGCTGCCTCGGCTCAATCCTGGTCGGTTTGCTGATGGGGGCGCTGTTCGGTAGCGGCTCGCTGTTCTTGATCTGGCTGTTCCTGTCGCTTGCGCTGCTCGCCATGGGGTTTGTCTATGGGCCACTCGGGGCCTTCCTCACCCGACTCTTTCCCGCTCGAGTGCGCTACACGGGAGCCTCCGTCGCGTTCAACGTCGGCGGCATCCTTGGCGGCGCGCTCGCGCCGATCGTCGCCCAGGCGCTCGCCGAACGCGGCGGCCTTGGCTACGCCGGCTTGTACATCTCGGGGGCAGCTCTGATTAGCCTGGTTGCCCTCCTTGTAACTTCCGGCGGCAGAGAGGGTGGCTAGGAACTCCAAGACTGGAAGAGGAACTCGCAAACGGCACTGTTGCACTGAGGAGAGCCTGCTCCAGAAGCATGGAGGAGCGTCGATGATCGACGTCAGCTATTCACAACTGGTTGCATGTCGAAAATCGCTCTGGCGAGCAACCTCGCAGAAGAGGAAACGACCCAGAACCCGACGTTCCGGTCCGGCTTACCTGTTCCCACAAGCGACCGTTCGTTCAGGTGCGCCTGAGGGCTGGTAGACGCCCAAACAATTGTATGATGAGGAAGGCACTCTGCCTTCGAGACATGTAGATTTGCATATCTTGGTACCGGTCGGAGTGGAGGCAACACAAGCCTCTGCAAACAGTTAGTCGGTTGAAGCAAACGCCTCGCCTTTCAGTTGCGCGAGTCGTGGAAGATGGAGGAGCGACGTGTGACGGAGCGGCAGCTTAGCCACGACATCATCTCTAAGGTCCCGGCGGTCACGCTGGGATTCTGGATCATCAAGATCCTCGCCACGACACTCGGGGAGACCGGTGGCGACACTGTCACCATGAGCTGGTTGGGCGAGACGACGAAGAACCCTGTGCCGAACGGCTATCTAATCGGCACGGCGATCTTCGGGGTGCTTCTGATCGCTCTTGTCTGGGCTCAGATCCACGCCCGGAGGTTCAATCGATGGCTCTATTGGGCCACAATCGTGGGCTCGACTACGTGTGGCACGACCCTGGCGGACTTCGCGGACCGCTCGCTGGGCATAGGCTACCCCGGAGGCTCGTTGCTGCTGCTCGCCTGTGTACTTATTTCATTATTCCTCTGGTGGCGCGCGCTTGGGACGGTCGACGTGAACTCGGTTGCACGGCCTCCGGAGGAGAGCTTCTATTGGGTGACCATCACCTTCTCGCAGACATTGGGTACTGCCCTGGGAGACTGGAGCGCAGATCCGCTGAGTGACGGCGGCTGGGGGCTCGGCTACTCGGGTGGTGCGCTTGTGTTCGGAGCTGCCCTCGCTGTGCTCGCTATCCTCTACTTCAGCACGAAGCTTTCTCGTGTGCTGCTGTTCTGGGCGGCATTCATCCTCACGCGGCCACTCGGCGCGACCGTTGGTGACTGGCTGGACAAGCCGGTCAGCAAGGGTGGACTTGGGCTGAGCCGTTCGATCGCGTCGCTGGTCCTCCTTGTTGTTATCCTGATCCTCATACTGGTGCTGCCGCAGCGGGCTGGCGCGCATCCGGGACAGGCGGAAGCTGCGGTGTGAAGCTGCCCCGGACGCTGGTTGCGCTCGGCGTTGCGATAAGCGCCGGCGCGGCCAATGCAGGGCCCCCTTTCCTGACGGATGATCCGGTCCCGACGGACGAGGGGCACTGGGAGGTTTACGCGTTCACCGCCCTCGAAGGTCGACGATCGACCCTCGACGGGGACTCCGGCCTAGATCTCAACTACCGGCCCGGGAGTAACATTCAGCTTACGGCTACCTTGCCGATTGGCTTCTCTCACGCTGCGGCTGAGGGATGGACGAGCGGCACCGGAGACGTGGAACTCGGCGTGAAGTACCGCTTCTTCCACGATGAGAAGCGGGGCCTCTCGGCGTCAATCTTCCCTCGAGTCATCCTACCGACGGCGGCTCACGCACCTGGCGGAAAAACCCGGGTTCTTCTTCCTCTTTGGCTGGGCAAGGATTGCGCCGGCGGCACCAGCCTGTTTGGCGGCGGCGGCTATCTTATCAATCCCGGCCTCGGCAACCGAGACTACTGGCAAGGCGCCGTCGCGGTGACCCACGACCTGAACAAACAGGTGCTAATCGGCGCCGAGCTGACGCGACAGGGACCGGACGCGGTTGGTGGAACCTCGCAGACTCGGGCGGGCATCGGCTCGATCATCCACCTTGCCGGGCCGGCGTCTCTCCTGCTGTCAGGCGGCCCGACGTGGGCTGAGCACCGCACCGGATATCACCTGTATTCGGCTCTCGGGTTCAACTTCTAACGCGCCGGGGCGACCACCAAAACCCGGAAGCTGCCCGGAACGGCTTTTGGCCTGTCCTTGCCAACCGCAGCGGCCAAGGTTGCAGAAGGCAGGTACACGCGGCCTGTCGAAGGGTCGATCGCGATCGTCCGGGCGCTCACTGCTGTGGGGACGTGCCCCACAACGACTGGCCGCGGGCTCAGCCGGATGATCGTCAGATCGCCGTCCCGGCCTGCTGGTATGAGTGCCAAGTGCCGCTTGGGGTCGAACGCTGCACCGTCGGCCCCCTTCCCGATCGGGAGGCTCGCGATTCGGCGACCAGCGGGTGAGGACACGATTGCCACACCGTTGCCGCACGCCGAGACGATCTCCTCGGTGCCGGGGTCATAAGCGATCCCGGTGGGCCCGTCGCAGCCCTGAAGTGCGATGTGCCTGACGACCTTCCTGGCCCGCGTATCGAGCACGACAACCTCATTCTTGTCCTCGACGTTCACAAACATTGCCCCCTTGCCATTGGCGACGCCGAGCTCGAGCGATCCACCGATCTGGAGCGTTGCGACAGCCTTCCCGGACTTAGGATCAACGACCGTCGCATCGCCACTTCCTGGGTTCATGATCCACACCGTCCGCGTTGCTGGATCATAGGCTGCGGCGTCCGGGTTCTTGCCGGTCGGGATGGTCGCCCGGATCTCGCCGGTGCGCCCGTCGAAGAGCGTCGCCTGATCGGTGCCGCCGTTGGTCGACAGGACGTCATGGGTTCCCGGGATCGCCAGCGCGGCATGGACCCGCTGCCCCGGTACGATCCGGTCCACCGCCGCCCCGGTGCGCAGGTCAATCGCAGTCACCCGGTCGCCATGCGCGACATACAGGCGCTGGTCGCCCGGCTCGACACTCGCCAAGTCCCAACCGCCGTCACCCGCCGGCAGCTGCGCTACTACCGAGTAAGACGTTATCGGCGCGCTCGAGAGTGCCGCGAGCGATGTGAGAACGAACAAGACCGAGTTGAACATGGCCGACTCCTAAGCGTTTGCGATCCCGATCAAGCCTATCAACCAGCGCCTGTCGAGAGTAGCATTTGGATCCAAGCAGCCGCACGCTCCGCCGCGGAAGCAGCGTGCGGGTCGAGAGATGCTCCCGCGCGTCCAACTTTGAACTTCCTTTACCAGGCGGGAACACTGGAGTTCATCGGCAGTTCGCCTCCTCACTCGGAGGAGACATCGCCATGAGAATATTGATTGCCGCGGCCCTGGTGCTGGCTGGTGCTGCGGGTCCTGCAATCGCAGCTCAGAAGTCCGGCGGCGCATCATTCCTCAAGGAAGCGATGGAGGGAGACAACAGCGAGACCAGGCTTGGCTCGATCGCCGCTCGGCGAGGAGCAAGCACGGGTGTACGCCAGTTTGGAGCGATGCTGGCCTCCGATCACCGAAAAGGAAAGGCGGAGGCTGCAGCGGTTGCTCGCAAGATGCACGTTCCCGTGACCGATCGGATGGCCCCTGAAGCGGCAGCGGAGCAGTCGAAGTTGGGCAGGCTTACGGGAGCCGCATTCGACCGCGAGTTCGCGCGATACATGGTCGACGACCATCAGAAGGATATCGCCAAGTTCAGCGCCGAGGCCAGCAGCAGCGATCAGCCCCCCATCCTGGCGCTGGCCCGCAAGACGCTTCCGGTCCTTCGTAAGCATCTGGCAACCGCCAAGAGCCTCCCTCAATAGAACAGGATTACATGAGAACGGGGGATAGTTCGATAGGCCTTCCCGCCCAACCTACCTCCGCCGGGCTGGAGATCGATGACCTTGCCTCGTCCATTGCCGGACCCTTCAGTTTTGCGGTCCCGGCTGGCTCCTGCCTGACAATTACGGGTCCCTCCGGATCAGGCAAGTCCCTGCTGCTTCGGCTCATTGCTGACCTCGACGCCGGGAGCGGCGATGTACGGCTCGGCGGCAAAGGGCGGAGCACAATGACGGCGTCCGACTGGCGCGCGAGCTGCCCCTATGTCGCCGCGACGCCGAGCTTCTGGGCGGCGAGCGCGGCGGAGCACTTCACCGCGGCCCAGCGGGATCCAGCCAGGAAGCTGGCGGCAGCGATGTTGTTCGACGAGCGGCGTTTCGACGCACCGGTGGCCAAGCTCTCGACCGGCGAGCGACAGCGCATTGCCTTGGTCCGCGCGCTCCTACTCGGCTCGCCAGGGCTTCTGCTAGATGAGCCAACCGGTCCTTTGGACCAGGAAGCGACGGCAGCGGTCGCTGATGTACTGTCGGAGCGGCTCGCGAATGGACTGTCACTGGTGCTGGTTACTCACGACCGATCTCTAGCTGCACGGCTCAGCACAGATCGGCGTGAGATGCGTGATCGCCGGCTGATCGCTTCGAGATGAACGTCATCACGCTCGATCCGCTCGACCTTGCCCTTGCCGCTTCGCTCGTGCTCATCGATGTGGGCCTGTCCATCGGCTTGCGGCTGGGCCTGCACCGAAGTTTCGCGGTTGCTGCCGTTCGCATGACCGTCCAGCTCGCGGCGATCGGGTTCATCCTTCGCTTCGTCTTCCGCTTGGCGAACCCGATGGCAACATTAGCGGTGGTGATTGTCATGGCGCTGATCGCTGCTCGAGAAGTTGCGGTCCGACCCAAGCCGCGCTTGCAAGCGCTCGGCAGCTACGTCGTGGCCACTCTCTCGGTTGCGGTGCCGACCATCCTCACCGTTGCTCTCGCTCTCGCTACCGCGATCCGGCCACGTCCATGGTTCGATCCACGCTACCTGGTGCCGCTCACCGGCATCGTCTTGGGCAATGTCCTGAATGCGGCTTCGATCACGTTGGACGGGGTACTCGGCGGCGCCGAACGCGAGCGCGAGACGATCGAAGCGCGGCTCGCACTCGGCACCAGCTTCTGGAAGGCGATCGGTCCCGTGCTGCGTGACGCGATGCGCCGCGGCCTGGTGCCCGTCATCAACCAGATGTCGGCTGCTGGGCTGATCACACTGCCCGGGATCATGACGGGACAGATCATCGCCGGCATGGATCCGATCGAGGCGGCGAAATACCAGATACTGCTGATGTTCCTGCTGTCGGGCGGGAGCGGGATCGCGGTGGTGGCCTGCGGCTATCTTGCTGCCAGGAAACTGACTGATGACCGGGAGCGCCTGCGGTTGGATCGGCTCGGGCGCGGGAACGCATAATCGGTGCGGCAGCTGCTTGGGCGAAGGTCAAGACTTGGAAGAAGCCATCTCCAACGCCATCGCGATTGTTGGGGATCATGGCGCATGCTGGGTCCCTGCGAGCCTGGTTAAGGCAAGCGGTGGAACCGCAAGGCCGGGGTGTAACAAGTCACTGGCTTGGGGCCCACCCTAACCAAGAGGTTCCAGACCCTTAGTCAGAACCGTCGGAATAACCCACAAACACACACTCAGAGCCGCTTCTCGGAAATGCAAAAGCGGACGTCGGTTCAGCTTCTAACAAGCCGCTTAGGGCGCCGACATCCCTTAGCGTGCCCAAGCGCCGGCGAAAGCCATTGCGGCACTTCGGGATTCGCTTGCCGCTAATGCCGTCGTTGGCGTCTTTAAGCCGGCGCGGTCGGGGCTACGGCTCTGTCCAGCTGCTATCGCGCGGTGTGGGGGGCAAGGAACGATGGGAAGTTTGAACATGGGCGGCAACGAGGTCTCTACAGCGCCGCCTGCCGACGCTCGTGTGCAATCGTTTCACCGGCGGGCCGGCATCTGCGCGATCGTGCTGCTCGTCGCGGCCGGCCTCTTCACGCTCAGGGCTCTCCTGCCGGCACTCGTCTGGGCGCTTATCTTCGCCATCGGGCTGTGGCCTAGTTACGACCGCCTCGGTAAGCGCTGGCCTCGGCATCGCGGCGAGCTGTTGCCCGCGGCATTCGCGCTGGCCGTGTTACTGCTGTTCGTGGTGCCGCTGGTCGTCATCGCGGTTCCGCTGCTCGCCGAGGTCCACGATGCCGCAGCGTGGCTTGCCCGCGCCAGGCAGGAGGGGGTGCCCCCGCCGCCTGCGCTGATGAGCCTGCCGTCAGGGCCCCGCCTCGTCGCCTGGTGGCAACACAATATAGGACAGCCTGGCCAGATCTCCGCGCTGGGCACGCACGCGCTGCACGGCAAGCTGGCCACCACCGGTCGAGCCTTCGCAGAGCAGGCATTGCACCGGACCATGCTGGCGTTTTTCATGCTGCTCGCGCTGTTCTTCCTGCTGCGCGACGGAGAGGCCTTTGCGCGAGAGCTGCGCATTGCAAGTTATCGTGCGTTCGGGCCACGGGGCGAGAAGATCGGGCTGCAGATGATCCGTTCGGTTCATGGCACGATCAACGGCCTGGTTCTGGTGGGGCTCACCGAGGGCGTGCTCCTCGGCATCATCTACTGGTCCGCCGGCGTGCCGCATCCGACCTTGTTCGGCTTGGTCACGATGCTGCTCGCCATGATCCCGTTCGGAGCAGCGCTCGCCTTTCTGCTCGCGGCGGCGACGGTGTTTATGCTCGGCCATTCAGTCGCCGCACTGATCGTGGTCGGGTGCGGCGCGGTGATCACCTTTACGGCCGACCATTTTGTCCGCCCCGTGCTGATCGGCGGGGCGACACGCCTGCCGTTCCTGTGGGTGCTGCTAGGCATCCTCGGCGGCGTCGAGGCATGGGGCCTCGTCGGCCTGTTTCTCGGACCAGCACTGATGGCCGCGCTGATCCTGCTCTGGCGCGAATGGGTCGGCGAGAAATCCGGTGCGCTTGATCCCGGTCCAGCAGAAATCGCGGCGGCGGCGAAAAGTGCGAAGGAAGTGGCGAGCGGGACGCACGTCTAGGAGCGTGAATACGATCGCGGGCGAGCTGCCGCGCCGAAGCCAAAGAAGATAGTCGCGGGGAACCGGACAGGATCCAGAATCAATCGTTCGACAAACCTCGGCCGCGAGGCTTACGCTGGGGCAAACGTTGGAGGATGTCTCATGAAGTATTGCGCCGTCGCCGCGCTAGCTGGCACGCTTCTAAGTAGGCGAGCATCGGGCAAGGCATGCCGTCTGCTTCGGGCGCTGCCACCGCCCGGGTGTCGGTGCTGACCCCCCGGTCAGCGAAATGGTTAATGAACCACGCCCCAAGGCACTGATGGAGGCGATGTTGCCCCAGATCCACCAATATTACGAGCAGATCGGCAACATGACGTTGACCCAAACTGGGCCGATGAGCGGAGGCAATATAGACGACGCGAAGCTCAAAGCGCTGCAACGGAACGCGCGGTTCGATCGTCTTCAGATAGGCCCTGCTTTGGAGAGCATTCTCCACTCATCTGGCGGGCTTGACCGCGTGGCGCCGCGACATAGAAGCTTTGCCGCTCTGACCCGAATCTAGCTGGCTGAGGTCTCTCATGCGCTACGAAATCTCTGGCACGACCATGCAGACCCTCTCGATCGTTCTGTCCCCAGGCGAGTCCGTTTTTGCCCAGACGCACGGCATGGCCTGGATGACGGATGCAATCGATATGGACACGCACACCGGCGGTGGAGTGTTCTCCGGACTCAAGCGTGCGTTCGGTGGCGGCAGCTTCTTCATCACCGACTATTCCGCGCCTGGCGGACCAGGTGAGGTTGCGTTCGCGCCAAGGTTTCCTGGTCAGATCATCGCCATGAAGCTTGCAGGCGGCCAATCTCTGATCTGTCGCAAGGAGACGTTCCTATGCGCTGAGAGCGGCGTTTCTCTGGACATTGTCCTGCAGCAGAGACTTGGAGCAGGGTTCTTCGCGGGTGAAGGGTTCATCCTGCAGAAGGTCACGGGTCCTGGCATGGTGTTCCTCGACTTGTCGGGCGAGGTCATCGAAAGGACCCTCGCACCCAACGAACGGCTGCGTGTCCATGCCGGGCATATCGGCATGCAGGAGCCGACCGTCTCTACCGACATCTCGATGGTGCGCGGCTTCCGAAACATGATCTTCGGCGGCGAAGGCCTGTTCCTTGCGACCCTCACCGGTCCAGGAAAGATCTGGCTCCAGTCCATGCCGGTCATGAACCTGGCGGAGGAGATCGCGCGCCATTTGCCACGCCAGGAGGCAGCGGAGGCAAGCGCCGGGGCCGGGATCGGGCGCCTGATCGGCGGCGGGGCGACCGGAGCCGCGATCGGCGGCATCCTTGGCGGCATTCTCGGGAGCGAATAGCGTCGGCAAAGACGTGGGATGCGAGCCTGAGAAGCGTCACGCACAAGCCTGACCGGTTCCCGTCCTCCCGCTTTGAAGCCGCGCTTACGCCACCTCGATGATGTGATGATCAGGGTCCGAGAGGAAGACTCCCCCGTGTGAGGATGCGGATCGCACTCGGCAGGAAACCCGGGCTGCGGAGGCGGTGAACTCCGGCGTTGCGCGAAGCTGCACTCTCGTCGCCGGGATTTCCTCAGACCCGAAC
>CAXSDY010000056.1:0-15198 GCA_964235835.1 uncultured Sphingomonadaceae bacterium
ATCGCCGACTGGCCGATGCTCAATGCGACGTTCGACGATGAGGCGATGCAGCTGACCCGTCACGGGGCAATGCATCTCGGCATGGCGACGCAGACGCCGGGCGGGTTGATGGTGCCGGTGATCCGCGAGGCGCAGGCCCTGTCCGTCTGGCAGCTCGCGAGCGAGATCGGCCGCCTGGCCGAGGCGGCGCGCGCCGGCAAGGCGACGCGCGATGAACTCAGCGGCTCGACCATCACTTTGTCGAGCCTGGGACCGATGGGCGGCATCACCTCGACCCCGGTCATCAATCGCCCTGAAGTGGCGATCATCGCGGTCAACAAGGTGCAGGAGCTGCCGGTCATCCGCGACGGCGAGATCGAGGCACGCAAGATCATGAACCTGTCGCTCAGCTGCGACCACCGGGTCGTCGACGGCTGGGACGCGGCGAGCTTCCTGCAGGCGATGAAGGGGTTGATCGAAAACCCGATCCGGCTGCTGTCCGCCTGAGTTCCAACCCCATCCGGAACACGTCACCCCGGACTTGATCCGGAGCCTGCCTTCTTTTTCAATCTTTCGAGAAATGCGGCCGGTGCAATGCCGAACCCGGGATTTCCGAGCCTGCTACTTGCCGATCTCGCGCCAGCTCCTCTCGCTCACCTCGACATCGAACTTCTTGGCCGCCGCCCTGATCCGTTTCCACGCGGCGTCCCGGTCGGCGTCGGTGACGTCCTTCACCTGGTTGAAGCGAGCGATCGCGTTGCGAACATGGCTGGCGTTCTCGAGCGGCTCCTTGCGCTGCTCGGGAAAGGCGAACTCGCGCTTCTCCAGTGCATTGCGATCGTCGGCGTCGAGCTTGGCCATGGTGCACTCCTCCTCGTCCGAGGCCCAACGCGCCGGCGCGGTTTGCGTGGCACTATTCGCGGATCAACTTGACCGAACGCTCCGAATAGAGGTTGGCGAGATCGGAGTGGCTGCGGGACGCGCGCGCATCGACTGCCTTGATCGCCGCGACAGACTCCTCCTCGGCGCGCCGCAAGTAATAGCCGATATCCTCGCAAGGCTGGTCGGCGGGCACCTGCGCGGAGTCCGGTTCTGGGGTGATAGGCGTTAGGCTCAGCATGACGTTCAATACTCCGCTTGCGAGTGAGCTCATCGCGGCTTTTGGCATGAACCAATTGTGAATCCCGCCTCGCGGCGCGCGGCGCTTCCGTCAGGACGTTGCTGCGATCAGGCGGCCGGTCCCTCTTGGTGATCGAAACGCCGCGCACTCCGCTCCGATGGCCGCGCCGTCGCCCGTGCTCGGGCGGGCTCGTGCCTCCAACCTAGCGCCCCTCGGCTTCGAACAATACCAGCGCGTCGCCCCGGTGCCTTGTCAGACGCCCGGGCTGGACATCGATCCTGACATTGGTGAAATCGATCGTTCCCAGATCATGGGGCGTGATCACGAACGTCATCACGTTTCCATGAACCATGTCGAGCGGGAACCGCTGGGAGCGAAGCTCGTACATCGGCACGGCGAATTCGACCCAGCGCGGCGTACGCTTCTCCTCGGCGGGCAGGCTCCAGCCATATTCCTGCGTATAGCCCTCGACCGGCTCTCCCGCGTCGAAGCCGATGCGAAAATCGACCGCAGGAATGCCACCGCCGTGTGGGCCCGTGACGTGCAGGATCAGTCCTGCCTCCTTAGACGTCCCAACCGCACCGCGCGAGAAGACCGCCTGCACCGGCGTGGGGATCGTCGTCAGGTGGAGCAGTTTGCCATCGGCCTGCCACCGTCCGGCCGACTGCTCGTCCAGCGAGCCCGCCGCCAGGAAGTAGGTGAAGCGCCCGTCAGCCGAGAGCACCAGTTCGGAGGCAACGTCCGGTCCTCCCGACACGCGGTACCGCCCGGCAAGCGATTGCGCGGCCGACGCGATCTGACCGGTCCACAGCAGCGCCACAACAAACAACAGCCTGCCGCTGGCAATGCCCGCCTGCTCATGCCCCCACATTGCGTCCCCGCTTCATCGCGCCGGATGCGGAGGCTAGTCCTGCCGACGCCGGGGTCAAGCGCGCGGCCGCATCTGAACCCGCCCGCAAGCGGCATCTTCCCCGAGGCTGTGACGTTATCTGGCTGACATCGTCGGGTGCACGCTCTAGTTGACGAGCTCGGCTGCAAGGAGGGACTCATGGGCACGACGGCACGCGGCTGGGGCACGGAATCGGCGGATGCGCCTTTGAAGCCGATGGAGTTTGAGCGTCGCGACCTGCGCGCCAACGACGTGGCGATCGCCATTAGCCACGCGGGGATCTGCCATTCCGATCTGCACACCTGCCGCAACGATTGGGGAGGGTCGCGTTACCCGGTGATCCCGGGCCACGAAATCGTCGGCACGGTGACGGCGGTCGGTCCCGAAGTGACGCGCCATCGCGTCGGCGACAGCGTCGCGGTCGGCTGCATGGTCGACAGTTGCATGACCTGCGACCAGTGCCTGGAAGGATGGGAAGTCTTCTGCCGAGAAGGGTGTGTGCAGACGTACAACAGCGCCGACCGCCACGACCAAACGATTACCAAAGGAGGCTATACCGACCACATCGTGGTGCGCGATCATTTCGTGTTGAAGGTCCCCGACGGGATGGACCTGTCGCGAGTCGCGCCGCTGCTGTGCGCCGGAATCACGACCTACTCGCCGCTGCGACAATACGACGTAGGACCGAACACCAAAATGGCGGTCATCGGCCTCGGCGGGCTGGGCCACATGGGCGTGAAGATCGGTGCGGCCATGGGCGCGCATGTGACAATGATCACGACCACGCCCGAGAAGGCAGAGGATGCGAGGATGCTCGGCGCCCATGACGTGATCGTTTCGACCGACGCCGCGGCGATGAAAGCGGCCGAGACGCGCTTCGACTTCATCCTCAACACCATTCCGGTCAGCCACCAGATCGACGGTTACCTGAACCTGCTCGGCCGGTCGGGTCGGATGGTGATCGTCGGCGCGCTGACTCCGATGCCGGGCTTCACCGGGTTCAACATCATCTGGTGGAACCGCGCCGTCGGTGGATCGGCGATCGGCGGCATCCCGGAGACCCAGGAGATGCTCGATTTCTGTGCCGCGAAAGGCCTTTATCCCGAATGCGAGATGATCGCGATGAGCGAGGTCAATACGGCGTATGAGCGGCTGCTCAAGAACGATGTTCGGTACCGGTTCGTGATCGACATGGCGCGGGGGGGAATGGAGGCCTCGGCGTGAGCGAGGCGGTGGTCCCGATTTCGGCCGACTTCGATGCGAAGATCGGTTCGGCCGAACTGACGACGCTCAACGCCGAGTTCGCCCGGAACCCCGCCGGTTTCTGGCTCGACCAGGCACGTCGGCTCGACTGGTCCCGCTTCCCGCAGCAGGCCGGCGACTGGTCGTTCGATGAGGCCGACTTCCACATCCGCTGGTACGCCGACGGCGAGCTCAATTTGTCGGTCAACTGCCTCGATCGTCATCTCGCTGCTCGCGGCGATAAAGTCGCGGTGATCTTCGAGCCGGACGAGCCCGGCACCGGCCGGGCGCTGACCTTTCGCGAACTGCACGAGGAGACCTGCCGCTTCGCCAATGCGCTCAAGGCACGCGGCGTCGGGCGCGGCGACCGTGTGATGATCTACATGCCGATGATACCCGAAGCCGCTGCCGCGATGCTCGCCTGCGCGCGGATCGGCGCCGTCCACTCGGTGTGCTTCGGCGGCTTCTCGCCCGAAAGCCTGGCCGGCCGGATCGAGGATTGCGGCGCGATCGCGGTCGTCACCGCCGACGAAGGCGTCCGGGGCGGCAAGCGCATCCCACTGAAGGCGAACGTGGACACGGCGCTCGAACGCTCACCGGTCGATACCGTCATTGTCGTCGCGCGCACCGGCGGCGACGTTGCCATGATCGAGGGTCGCGACCTCGCGTGGCATGAGCTGCGCGCGACCGTCGCCGCCGATTGCCGACCCGAGCCGATGGATGCCGAGGACCCGCTGTTCATCCTCTACACGTCGGGGTCGACCGGACAGCCGAAAGGCGTTGTCCACTCCACGGGCGGTTATGGCGTCTGGGCGGCGACGACCTTCGACTGGGTGTTCGGGGCCCGCGAAGCCGACATTTTCTGGTGCACCGCCGACGTCGGCTGGATCACCGGTCACAGCTACACAGTGTACGGCCCGCTGATGAACGGCGCGACCAGCGTGATGTTCGACGGGGTGCCCAACTACCCCGACCACGGCCGCTTTTGGGAGACGTGCGACCGCCTCGGCGTGACGATCTTCTACACCGCGCCGACCGCGATCCGCGGCCTGATGCGCGAGGGCGACGCGCCGGTGAAGGCGCACCGCCGATCGTCGATCCGCCTGCTCGGCACGGTCGGCGAGCCGATCAACCCCGAGGCGTGGGACTGGTACTGGCGGGTGGTAGGCGACAGGCGCTGCCCGGTGACCGACACCTGGTGGCAGACCGAGACCGGCGGCATCCTCATCGCCAATCTGCCGGGCGCGACGCCGATGAAGCCCGGCTCCGCGACGCTCCCGCTGCCAGGCGTGCAGCCGCTGCTGGTCGATGCCGAGGGCCGCGAGCTGGAGGGCGCGATCAGCGGCAACCTCTGCCTGCGCTCCTCCTGGCCGGGGCAGATGCGCGGCGTGTGGGGCGACGAGGAGCGCTTCTTCCAGACCTACTTCACGGCCTACCCCGGGCTCTACTTCACGGGCGACGGCTGCCGCCGCGACGAGGACGGCTACTACTGGATCACCGGGCGGGTCGACGACGTCATCAACGTCTCGGGCCACCGTATCGGCACCGCCGAGGTCGAGAGTGCGCTGGTCGCACATGCGCATGTCGCCGAGGCGGCGGTCGTAGCCATCCCGCACGACATCATGGGCCAGGCGATCTACGCCTTCGTCACGCTCAACGTCGGCGTGGAAGGCGATGAAACGCTGCTGCGGGACCTGAATCAGGGCGTCCGCCAGCACATCGGCGCCCTCGCCGCCCCCGAGCGCATCCAGTTCGCCCCGGCCCTTCCCAAGACCCGCTCCGGCAAGATCATGCGCCGCATCCTGCGCAAGATCGCGGAGGGCCAGGCGGACGGGTTCGGCGATACCTCGACGCTGGCGGACCCCGCGGTGGTGGAAGCGCTGGTCGCGGGGCGCGCCTTCTAATCCGCTTGGACCCAAGCTGCGCGCAGTCGCGTTCACCCTCGATGCGTTGCTGTCTTCTCCTTTCCCTGGCGCTCACCGCCTGCTCGGCGGATGCGAGCGATCCTGTGGCCGCGCCAGGCCCGGCGCTCGACCCCATCGCCTTCTTCACCGGCCATGCCGAGGGCCGCGCGACGCTGCACAAGCTGGTGGGCAAGCCCGAGGTCATTCTGGTCCACAGCGACGGCAGATCGGATGGCGGTGGCGGCGTCCTCCTCGACCAGCGCATCGAGGAGCCCGGCAAGCCGCCCCGCACCCGTTCGTGGCATCTCGTGCCCGCTGGAGGGGGACGGTTCACGGGCACGCTGACCGACGCTAGCGGACCGGTCAGCGCGGCGGTCGCCGGACCTCGGCTAGACATCGCCTATCCGATGAAGGGCGGCCTGAAGGCGGCACAGACGCTCGTGCTGCGCGCCGACGGCAAGACCCTCGACAACCGCCTGACCGTCACCAAGCTCGGCATCCAACTCGCCCACCTCGACGAGGTCATCGTCAAGAGCGACTGATCGCGAGGACGCGCGCGAACCGGTTCGAGTCTTGCCCGATCCCGCCGAGCCGCTATCCCGTCAGCCGAGGGGAAGCGCATGGCGATGAGCGAGGGACGATGGGGCATGGCGCGGGTGGTGGCAGCCTCGTCCGCCGGCACCGCGTTCGAATGGTACGATTTCTTCATCTTCGGCTCGCTCGCCGGCGTCATCTCGAAGACGTTCTTCGCTGCGCTGCCGCCGACCGCCTCGCTGATCGCCGCGCTCGGGCTGTTCGCCGCTGGCTTCGCATTCCGCCCGCTCGGGGCAATCCTGTTCGGCTCCATCGGCGACCGGCTGGGGCGCAAGGGCGCGTTCCTGATCACCGTCAGCCTGATGGGCGGCGCGACCTTCCTCATCGGTCTGCTGCCGACCTATGCCCAGGCGGGCTGGCTTGCCCCCGCGCTGCTGATCCTGCTCCGCATCTGCCAGGGGACCGCGCTCGGCGGCGAATATGGCGGAGCGGCGATCTATGTCGCCGAACATGCGCCCGACAAGGGCCGCGGGTTCGCGACGAGCTGGATCCAGTCGTCGGCGGCGTTCGGACTGCTCGCCGCGCTGGCCGTGATCCTGCTCACCCGCACGGTGCTCGGCGAGGAGGCGTTCGCGGCATGGGGCTGGCGGATCCCGTTCCTCGCCTCGTCGATCCTGCTCGCCGTGTCGCTCTGGCTGCGCAGCAAGCTCGCGGAAAGCCCGGCCTTCGTCGCGCTGCGCGAGGAAGGCGAAGTCAGCAAGGCACCGCTGCGCGAAGCCTTCGCCGAGCGCCAGAGCCTCAAACAGGTGACGATCGCCTTCTTCGCCTTCATGTGCGCGCAGGGGGCGGTGTGGTACTCCACCTTCTTCTACATGCAGGTCTTTCTGGAGAAGATGGTCGGGCTGCCCGGTGCCACCGTCAACATGGTTGTAATGGTGATGACGCTGATCTCGGCACCGCTCTATGTCCTGTTCGGCGCGCTGTCGGATCATGTCGGGCGCAAGCCGGTGATGCTCGGCGGAATGCTGATCGCGCTGGCCGCCTACTTCCCCGGCTATCACGCGATCGCCGATGCGGCGAACCCGGCGCTCGTCGCCGCGCAGGCCGATACACCAGTGGTCGTGACGACCGATCCCGCGACCTGTTCGGTCCAGTTCGACCCCGCCGGCACGCGCCGGTTCGCCACCGCTTGCGACATCGCCAAGAGCCTGCTCGCCGGGTCGGGCATTTCGTATCGCCAGGCGCGGTCGGGCGATGGCAGCACGACGATCGACGTCGGCCGGGCGGTGGTGGCCGTTGCCGACGGCCGGCGGCTCGATCCCGCCGCGCTGAAGGCACTGAACGCGGCGACGGGCGCGAAGCTCAAGGCGGCGTTGACCGCGGCCGGATACCCGTCCGCCGCCGATCCGCGCGGCATCAGTTGGTTCAAGCTGTTCTTCTGGCTCAATCTGTTCGTCGCCGCCGCCTGCGCACTGTACGGACCGATGGCCGCCGCGCTGGTCGAGATGTTCCCGACGCGCGTTCGCTACACCGCGATGAGCCTGCCCTATCATGTCGGTACCGGCTGGGTCGGCGGGTTCCTGCCGGTGACCAGCTTCGCCATCGTCGCGATCACGGGCAATCTCTACGCCGGCCTGTGGTACGCGTTCGCGTTCACCGCCGTGTCGGTCGTGACGACGATCCTGTTCATGAAGGAAACCAGCGGAGAGCCGCTCACTTGAAGGAGGCTCCATGCTCGTTGCGCTAGCCCTCGCTCTCCTCGCGCAAGCGACCACCTTCCCCTTACCGCCCGTCGCGACCCAGCGCCCGCATGAAGTGCGCGCGCCGTTCGGGGCGGTGCGCAAAGACGAATATTATTGGTTGCGCGACGACACGCGCAAGAACCCGGAGATGCTCGCCTACCTCAAGGCCGAGAACGCCTACGCCGATGCCGCGCTGGCGCCGCTGAAGCCGCTGGAGGATCGGCTCTACCAGGAGATCACGGGCCGCCTGAAGCCGGACGACAGTTCGGTGCCGTACCGGTTGGATGGATATTATTATTATTCGCGCTTCACGCCCGGCGCGGATTACCCGGTAGTGGCGCGTCGGAAGGGCAGTCCCGCCGCTGCCGAGGAGATCCTGTTCGACGAACCAGCGATGGCGCGGGACAGCGGCTTCTTCGCGATCGCCGAGCATGAGCCGAGCCCCGACGCGCGCTTCATCGCCTACACCGAGGATCGTGTCGGGCGGCGGCAATATGTGCTGAAGGTGCTCGACACCGCCACGGGCCGCACGCTCGACGACGCGGTGCCGAACGTCGAGGAAGGGGTCGCCTGGGGCGCGTCCGACACCATCCTCTATGTCGAGAAGGACCCGGTGACGCTGCTGTCCAAGCGGATCAAGGCGCACCGGCTCGGCACCCCCGCAGGCGCCGACCGCCTGCTCTACGAGGAAAAGGACGACAGCTTCTACATCGGCGTCGAGCGGACCGGGTCGGGCAAATACGTCTGCATCGTCGCGCAGGCGACGACGATGAGTGAGCAGCGCTGCGCCCCGGTCGGCTCACCCGGCCGAATGACCCTGATCGCGCCGCGCACCAGAGGCGTGCTCTACGCCGCCGATCATGCCGCGGGCCGCTGGATCGTGCGCACCAACGCCGGCGCGCCAAACTATCGGCTGATGAGCTTTCCCGACGCGGCGCTGGGCAAGCCCGTGTCGACCTGGACCGCGCTGACCCGCCCGTCGGCGACCGACTTCATCGACGATGTCGCGGTGTTTGACACGTTCACCGCGATCGCCGAGCGGCACGGCGGCAACAAGCGGCTTCGGCTGCTGTCGCGCAGCGGCAAGTCGACGCTGGTTGATGCGAGCGAGCCCGCCTACGAGATGGACCTCAGCGGCAATCACGAAGCGTCGACGCCGTGGGTCCGCTACACCTACAACTCGCTCGTGACGCCGCAGACGACGCGCGAATGGAACGCCGCGACGGGCGAAAGCCGCACCCTCAAGGTGCAGCCGGTCCCGGGCTACGACCCCGCAAACTATGTCACCGAGCGGGTGTGGACGACGGCGCGCGACGGCGCGCGGATCCCGGTCAGCCTGGTGTACCGCAAGGGCTTCAAGCGCGACGGCACCGCGGCGCTGTTCCAATATGCCTACGGCAGCTACGGCATCTCGACCGACCCGGCCTATTCCACCCATCTGACCAGCCTGCTCGACCGCGGCATGGTCTATGCGATCGCCCACATCCGCGGCGGGCAGGAGATGGGCCGGGCGTGGTACGACGACGGTCATCTGATCCACAAGCTGAACAGCTTCACGGACTTCATCGACGTCACCCGCGACCTGGTCGCGAAGGGCTATGCGGCCAAGGGCCGGGTCGCGGCGCGGGGCGGCAGCGCGGGCGGGCTGCTGATGGGCGGAATCGCCAACATGGCCCCCGCCGATTATGCGGTGATCGTCGCGCAGGTGCCGTTCGTCGACGTGCTGACGACCATGCTCGACACGTCGATTCCGCTGACCACCAACGAGTTCGACGAGTGGGGCAATCCGGCGCGCGCGGCCGACTACAGGGTCATGGCCGCCTACTCACCCTACGACAACGTCCGCGCTCAGGCCTATCCGGCGATGTTCGTGTCGACCGGCCTGTGGGACAGCCAGGTGCAATATTACGAGCCCTCCAAGTGGGTCGCCAGGCTCCGCGCCCGCAAGACCGACTCCAACCCGCTACTGCTGCGGATCAACATGGAGGCGGGGCATGGCGGCAAGTCGGGCCGGCTGCGCGCCTATCGCGACCAGGCCGAAATGTACGCCTTCGTGCTCGACCGGCTGGGGATCGCGAACTGAAGCGACCCCCAGGGCGCTAGCTCGCATACTCCATCAGGCTCGCCGCCTTGCGCGCGAGCGCTCCGATCACCGCCAGGTCACGCTCGCCCGCCGGCACGACCCAGCTGCCGCCGACGCACAGCACGGATAGATGGCGGAGCCATTCCGGCGCGTTCGCCTGGGTGATGCCGCCGGTCGGGCAGAAGCGCGCGTTGGGGAAGGGTCCGGCCAGCGCCTTGATCGTCGGCAACCCGCCGGACGGCACGGCCGGGAAGAACTTGAACCGGTCGAGCCCCATCTCCATCCCGCGCATGATGTCGCCCGAGTTGGTCACGCCGGGCAGATAGGCGACCCCGCTGTCGATCGCCGCGCGCGTGATCCGCTCCGTTAGCCCGGGCGAGACAATGAAGGTCGCACCCGCCTCCACCGCCTGCCCGAGTTGGTCGTGGTCCAGCACGGTGCCCGCACCGACGACCGCGCCGGGCACGCCCGCCATCGCCTTCAACGCCGCCAGTGCGCCGGGCGTGCGCAGCGTCACCTCGATCACCGGCAGGCCGTTCTCGACCAGCGTCCGAGCGAGACCGACCGGGTCGACCCCGCCTTCGTCGATCACCAGCACCGGGATGACCGGTGCCAGGCGCATCACCGCATCGATATTCATGCGCACCAGTGAATGTCGATCGGCTGGTCGCACTCGGCCAGCACCCGTCCGATCGGCAACTTCGAGCTATGACCGTCCTCGATCGCCTGTTCGAGCAGGTCGCGCTTGGCCTGCCCCTGGATGGTGATGAGGATCGTCCGCGCCGACAGGATCGCCGACCGGGTCAGCGTGACCCGCGGCACCGGCGCATCGGCAGGCAACGGATCGGGCATCACGCCGATCATCCGCCGCGCCTTAGGCGCTTCCAGCGCGTCCTGCAGGTCGGGGCCGGCGAAGATCGAAGCGGTATGCCCGTCGTCCCCCATGCCAAGCCAGACGAGGTCGGGCGGCCAGCTCAGATCCTGCAGTCGCGCGTCGGCCGAATTGCCGGCCAGCTTGTAGTCGGCGATGCTCGCAGCGATCACCGGAAACACCCGCGCGCCGGCCGGAAGGAAGCTTTTCGCGATCGCACGCACGTTCGACAGCTCGCTGTCCATGGGCACGAGCCGGTCGTCGCCGGGGATGATCGTGACCTTCTTCCAGTCGAGCTTGGCCGTGGCGAGCTTGGCGAAGATCGGCTGCGGCGTCGCGCCGCCCGGAAAGGCGAGCAGCGCGCTGCCTCGCGCATCCAGTGCGCTTTCGACGATGAAGCCGATGTCGCCGGCCACCGCGTCAGCCATCTCGGCCGGCGAGTCATAGTCCCAGAATTCCGCTTCGATCATGCCCAATCCTCAATCATGCCAGCTCACTCCGTCGCGCTCGGTCAGCGCGATTGCCGCCGACGGGCCCCAATTGCCCGCGGCGTAAGATTTCGGCTCGACGCCTGCGCCCGCCCAGGCGCTGCGCACGCGATCGATCCAGTCCCACTGCGCCTCCACCTCGTCGCGCCGCACGAACAAGGTCGGATCGCCTTCGATCAAGTCAAGCAGCAGCCGTTCATAGGCAATCCGCCGCCGGTGATCGGAAAACGCGTTGTCAACGCCGATGTCGAGCGGCATCTCGCGCAGGCGCAGGCCCTGGCGGTCGAGCCCCGGCATCTTGGCCATCAGCCACAGCCGGATATTTTCCTCCGGCTGGATCGCGATCAGCAGCTTGTTTGCCTCGCTCGCCGCCCCGCGCGACGCGAAGATCGAGTGCGGAATGGCCTTGAACTGGATGAAGATCTCGGTGCGCCGCTCGGGCATCCGCTTGCCCGTGCGCAGGTAGAAGGGCACGCCCGCCCAGCGCCAATTGTCGACATGCGCCTTGAGCGCGACGAACGTTTCGGTCGAGGAGGGGCGGCCCAGTTCGTCGGCGTAGCCGGGCACCGGCTCGCCAGCGACCGCGCCCGCGCCGTACTGGCCGATGACCGCATTGGCGCCGACCTCCACCGCGCCGATTCGCCGCAACGAGCGGAGCACCTTGACCTTCTCGTCGCGGACGGAGGTCGCGTCGAAGTTGGCCGGCGGCTCCATCGCGACCAGCGCCAGCAGTTGGAGCATATGGTTCTGGACCATGTCTCGCAGCGCGCCGGCGCCGTCGTAATAGTCGCCCCTGCCCTCCAGGCCGACGGTCTCGGCGACCGTGATCTGGACATGGTCGATATGGCCAGCGTTCCACAGCGGTTCGAACAGCGAGTTGGCGAAGCGCAGCGCGAGGAGGTTCTGGACCGTCTCCTTGCCGAGATAATGGTCGATGCGGAAGGTGCGAGCCTCCGGGATGGCGGCCGCCGCGGCATCATTAATCTCACGGCTGGAGGCGAGGTCCGACCCGAGCGGCTTCTCCAGCGCCAGCCGCACCTTGTCGCCGGTCAGGCCCACGCCCTGCAGCCCGTCGATCGTCGGCTTGAACAGCGACGGCGCCGTCGACAGGAAGATCGCCAGCCCGTCGCCGGGATCGATCCGCTCGCGCAGCCGGGCGAAATCCTCCGCCCGGGTTGCATCGAGCGGGACGTAGTCGATCCGCTCGACGAACTGTGCCGCGCGCTGCTCGTCGAGGAAATCGCTCGGCACATGCTCGCGCAGGGCCGCCATCACGCTCGCCCGGTAGCCCGCATCGTCAAGCGTGCTCCGCGCCGTGGCGACGATCCGCAACCCGTCCGGCAGCAGTCCGTCGGCGTGGAGACCATAGAGCGAGGGCAGCAGCATGCGGTGCGCCAGGTCGCCGGTCGCGCCGAACAGCAGCAGGGTCGAGATCGGGTGGCCGGCCATGCGCCGGGCTATAGCGCCCGACGCTTTGAGGGCAACGCGGCACGATGCTACAAACGCCCTCAGCATCAGGGGAACAGCGATGAAGCGCGACAAGTACAACAAGCGGCTGAAGGCGCTCGACGTCGAGCTGGTCTCCATGGCACGCTGGGCGAAGGCCACCGGGCGGCGCATCGTCGTGCTGTTCGAGGGGCGCGATACCGCCGGCAAGGGCGGCGCGATCGATGCGATCCATGCCCACATCAACCCGCGCGACTGCCGCATCGTCGCGCTCGGCAAGCCGGACGGGCTGCTCGACACCCAGGCCTATCTCGACCGCTACGCCGCCTTCCTTCCCGCGCCCGGCCAGATCGCCCTGTTCGACCGCAGCTGGTACAATCGCGCCGGGGTCGAGCGAGTCATGGGCTTCACGCCCGAGCCGATGGTCCAGGCCTTCCTGGACGCGGTGCCGGCGTTCGAGAAGAAGCTGGTCGAGAGCGGCATCCTGCTGTTCAAATACTGGCTGTGCTGCGATCAGAGGGAGCAGGAAGCGCGCTTCGCCGAGCGCCTCGCCGACCCGCTCAAGCAGTGGAAGCTGTCGCCGATCGACCTCGCCGCGCGGCAGCATTACGAAGACTACACCGCGGCGCGCGAGGCGATGCTCCGCGCCACCCACACCGACGCTGCGACCTGGACCCTGGTCGACTTCAACGACCAGCGCCGCGGCCGCCTGACCCTGATCCGTAACCTCCTCGACCGGCTGCCCGACACGGGCACGCCGCTCGACCTGCCGGCGTTCGCGCCTCTTGACCAAGCCCCCGGGAAGGAGAGGTACGGAGTGGTCGAACCCCTCCCCGACTGGCCGAAGAAAAAGACGGCGCGGCAGTGATCGCCAGGATTACACCGGTGTCATCTCCCCTTGGCACAGCGTCGGGAGAGAACGCGGTTGATATTCGGTTAACCGTGGGTCATGGACTGACTTGTATCCAAGTGGTGGCGCGGAGTTCCGGCGATGCGATGGACTGCAGTAATTGGAGCCGCAGCTGCCCTGCTCGCTTGCTCCGCCGGCGCCGACGCAGCGGTGCAGGTCAACTTCAGCGCCGTGACGGGCATCAGTTCGACGTTCGTCCCTGCGGGATTGCCGATTACCGGCAGCTTTTCGTACGACGAGAACATCGGGCCGGTCGAATACGGCGGGGTCAACGCTGGCTACATCGGCTATGCGCTTGACGGCTCGGGGTCATTCACTGTTGCGGGTCAGACATACAATTACGACCTGGTCGACGTGTTCCTGAGCGGCGACGGATCGATCGTGTTCAACTTCGCGAACGCATCGAATTCCTTCTTCCTGACGGAGTTCAGCTCGAACACGGATCTGTCCACCGTCCCGAACCCGATCCCGACCAATGGCTTCACGTATTTCACCGCCTATTTCCCCGCGACCGGGACACAGCGCGCGTACATCGGCGCCGACGCGCAGTTCAATCCTGGCGTGCCCGAACCCGCCACATGGGCGATGATGCTGCTGGGCTTCGGCGCCATGGGCGCGCAACTGCGACGCAGGCGAGCGGGCACGTTGGCGGTAGTCTGACTTCGTCGAAGCGCGGGCTTCGATTTCGCTGTCCTACAACGGGCCAAAACATGCCACGCGGATGCCGGCTTCGTTGAAAGAGGAAAAAAGCTTTCCGCCAACCGTCAAAGTTCCGCGTCACCGCGAACTTTGGGAACATTCGGGACCGTTCGCCGGCCGCGCTTGGGGTTCGTGGCGGTCTTGTGCCGGCCCTGAAAGGATCGCTAAAGCAGGGCGCCCTGCCGCCGCACGGCCGCAGCTTGCGGCGGGATCTGCATCTTGGCTGGTGGCTCGCTTGTACTCGTTGAACCGTTCGCCCCGCTCAACCGACGACCGTTCTGTCGCGTGACCTGCTTCCGGACACGATCATGACCCTTTTGCCGACCCACCTTCTCGAAGAAGTGCAGCGCGAGCGCCGCCGATGGCTGGTCACCGGCGCTGCTGGTTTCATCGGCTCGAACATCGTCGAAGCGCTCCTCGGGGCGGACCAGTCGGTGGTGGGACTGGACAATTATGCGACCGGGCACGCGCGCAACGTCGACGAGGCGCTCGCCAGCGCGGGCGCCGGCGCTGCGGGGTTCCGCATGATCGAAGGCGACATCCGGGACCGTGCCATTTGCGCCGAGGCGGTCGCCGGAGTCGACATCGTCCTGCACCAGGCGGCGCTGGGCAGCGTGCCACGCTCGATCGCGGATCCGCTCACTACTCACGACGTCAACGTGACTGGCTTCGTCAACATGCTCGACGCTGCGCGTAGGGCCGACGTGGAGCGCTTCGTCTATGCCGCCTCCAGCTCGACCTACGGCGACGAGCCGAACCTGCCCAAGCGCGAGGAGCGCATCGGCAACCCGCTGTCGCCCTATGCCGCGACCAAGCTCGCGAACGAGATCTACGCGTCGGTCTACGCGCGGACCTACGGGTTGCGCGCGACGGGCCTGCGCTATTTCAACGTCTTCGGACCGCGCCAGGACCCCGACGGTGCCTACGCCGCCGTGATCCCGACGTGGCTTGCCGCGATGCTCCGCGACGAGGTCGTGACGATCAACGGCGACGGTGGGACAAGCCGGGACTTCTGCTTCGTCGCCAACGCGGTCCAGGCCAACGTCCGCGCCGCGCTCGCGCCTGAGGAGACCCGCGGCGAGGTGTTCAACGTCGCCGTCGGGAACCGCACGACGTTGCTCGACCTGTTTGGTCACTTGCGGGACGGGCTTAGGCAGCATCAGCGACACTATGACCGGGAGCCGGTCCTCGCCCCGTTCAGACCGGGGGACGTCCGCCACTCGCAGGCCGATATTGCCAAGGCGCGCCACCTGCTCGGCTACGAGCCGACGCACGGCATCGCGCAGGGGCT
>CAXSDY010000057.1:0-14681 GCA_964235835.1 uncultured Sphingomonadaceae bacterium
GGCGTCGCCGCCGTCGGCAACGACTGGCATATCGCCCCCACCGACCTGTTCGTCTGAGCGGAGCCTTGCCGGCCGGCCGCGTGGCCGGCCGCAAGGCCTGCGCGCCCACCCTGTTCTCTTGCTGCGCGGCCACGGTCGTCAACAGGTTGGTAACCTTCCCGCGCTAGCCCTTGCGTGTGGGGGACGGATGCCTCGCTGCGCTGAGTTCGTGACCTTAAACGCCCTCTACCGAGGGGCTGTCCGAAGGTTGGGAACCGGCGCGTCGAGCACCCGCGCCAGGCGCTGCAACCCTCTGCAGCCAGCCACGAGTCACTGGCAGCGGGGTTGGGTAAATGGCGGGTACGAATACACGCATCGTGTCGACGAATGTCACGGTCGCCGCGACCGATACGGTCACCGGCGCTGACCCCGTCCTCTACACGTTCGACAGTCAGTCGAGCCCGGACCGGCCGCTCTACGTCTATTATCCGCTGAGCGGCGGGGCGGCGTTCGTCAACCATGGCGGCGTCGGTGCGACGCTCTCCCAGCCGACTGGCGGATACCTCGACGGTTTCCTCGTCTCGCCGTCCTCCAGCGTTACCGCGCAATCGCTGTTCAACAACGCGAGCGACGGGCGGTTCGCCGTCGACAGCAGCTGGCTGAACAGCGCGGACCTGTCGCAGGGGCGCACAATCGGCTTCTACGCGCCGCAGCAGGCGATCGCATTTCAGAACGCGGGATCGTTCACGGTCCACGCTGCCGCAGGCGAGGCCTATGGCTATTGGGCGTCGGGCAAGGCGCAGGCGGTTCCCGCGACGGTGGTGAACAGCGGCACGATGACGGTCACCAGCGGCTACGCGGCGGTCGGCGTGTTCGGGTCCTCCTCGGTCAGCGTCGACAACCGCGGGACCCTCACGGCCCAAGGCACGACCTTCGCGGAAGGCGTTCACTGGGACAACATGACGGCCACGAGCTTCGCCAACAGCGGATCGATTTTGGCCTCGGTCGGCACCAGTTCCGAATGGTCGAGCATCGGTTTGTCGCAGAACGGTTCGAATTTCACGAGCGCCGTGCAGTTCCTCGTTCAAAACAGCGGAACGATCCAGGCCGACATCGCCATCTACAACGATTTCGGCGGGTCTACTCTGGCGTCCGACCTGATCCGCAATAGCGGGCAGCTGATCGGTGATGTCGTGCTCGGGAGCGGCGGCGACGTCGTCGAGAATAGCGGGAAGATCGTTGGGGACGTCATGCTCGGCGCCGGCAACGACAGCTACAATGGCGCTGGCGGTCTGTTGCAGGGGCGGGTCATCGCCGGGCCGGGCGCCGACACGCTGCTGGGTGGAAGCGGTGCGGAAGCCTTCGACGCTGGGGACGGCGACGATACGCTGACGGGCGGCGGCGGCGCAGACACGCTGACCGGCGGGGCCGGGGCGGACACGTTCAAGGACACGGTCGCCGGCCACAACGGGGACATCGTCACGGACTTTGCGCCTGGCGACCACCTCCTGTTCACGGACGCAAGCCTTGCGAGCTTCAGTTTCGCGCTCAGCGGCACAGCGCTGGCCTACACCGGCGGTTCGATCACTTTGTCCAATGCTCCCGCGGGCCGCCTGGTTGCGGCGGCGGCCGTCGGCGGGGGGGTCGACCTGCAACTCGCGGGGTTTACGCCCGCCAACGACTTCAACGGGGACGGGCGAAGCGACATGCTCTGGCGCGGGCCGTCCGGTGCCGTCGGAACGTGGCTGGGAACAGCGAACGGCGGTTTCGCCGTCGGCGGGGCGAGCAACCTCATGGCCTCCGCCGACTGGCACGTGGCAACGCTGGGCGACTTCAACGGTGACGGCCGCGGCGACATCCTGTGGCGCAACGACAATGGGACGTTCGGCGACTGGCTCGGCAACGCGACCGGTGCGTTCGCCTACAATGCGAGCGCCGGCGTCGTAGCAGTCGGAAACGATTGGCACATTGTCGGCGCTGGCGACTTCAACGGTGACGGCCGCGACGATATCCTGTGGCGCAGCGACACCGGCGGCTTCGGCAACTGGCTCGGCAACGCGGCTGGCGGCTTCGCGGTCAATACCAACAGCCTGAACCAGGTCTCGACCGACTGGAAAGTCGCGGGAACCGGCGACTTCAACGGTGACGGACGCGAAGACGTACTGTGGCGCAGCGATGCGGGTGTCGTCGGCGATTGGCTCAGCACGGCCAGCGGCGGTTTCGTCGTGAACTCCGGCGCGATCTCTGCACAGACGAATTGGCACGTCGAGGGAACCGGCGACTTCAACGGCGATGGCCGGTCCGATGTCCTGTGGCGTAGCGACAACAATGTCATCGGCGAGTGGTTCGGGAACACGAGCGGAGGCTTCACCATCGGCACCGCCACCGCTCTCGCAGCGAGCGACTGGCACGTCGCAGGGACGGGGGATTACAACGGGGACGGCCGTGCCGACATCTTGTGGCGGCAGGACGGCGGGGTGGTCGGAACATGGTTCGGCCAGGCCGGCGGCGGCTTCAGCGTCAATGGCATCGTGAACTCGGCGTCGACCGACTGGCACATCCAGTCGCCCGACATTCTCTTTTAGCGGCGGGTCAGTCGCGCAGCGATGCGAGCGCGGCGGCTTCGACCCGCCGCAGGAGCATGTCGAGCAGGCCCCGCTCCTCGGCGCTGAATTGCCTGAACAACTCCGCCTCCGTGGCGAGGGCCAGTGGGGCCACTTCGGCGTAGAGGGCACGGCCTTCGTCGGTGAGGCAGAGCAGGTGCGACCGGCCGTCCGCGGGGTTGTCGTGGGTCGTGACGAAGCCGCGGGCGATGAGCGCGCTCGCCGCCCGACTGACCGTGATCTTATCCATTCTGGTCGCTTCACCGAGGTGGGCGGGGGTCATCCGGTCGGATTCCGCGAGGATCGTGATCAGGCGCCATTCGGGGATCTTCAGCCCGAACCGCTTGCGGTAACCGCGCGAGATGCGGGTCGAGACGGCGTTCGATGCGACGGACAGCCGATACGGCAGAAAGTGTTCCAGCCGTAGCTTGGTACGACTCACGGTTGATCTCCCGGCTCGGTCAAGTTAGTTGCAAGTGCAACGAAACCGTGAGGATCAGCCATGCACCACAACCCAATGGGCCTCGACGGCTTCGCCTTTGTTGAATTCACTGGCCCCGCCCCCGACGCTCTTGCCCAGCTGTTTCTTGGCATGGGTTTCACGCATCTGTCCAACCACCGGTCGAAGAATGTCAGGCGCTACGCGCAGGGCGGCATCAACTTCTTGCTGAACATGGAGCCGTCGGGACAGGTCGGCGACTTCCGCGCAGCGCACGGACCGAGCGCGAACGCGATGGCGTTCCGGGTCGCGGACAGCGGCCGCGCATTGACCCTGGCGATCGAGCGGGGCGCGACGCCGGTGCAACCAAAGGCCGGACCGGGCGAGCTCAACCTGCCCGGAGTGGAAGGCATCGGCGGATCGCACCTCTACCTGGTCGACGAGCGCGGACCGGCCACCATCTGGAACATCGACTTCGATCCGGTGCCCGGCGCGGTCGCTGACGACCGCTCGGTCGGGCTGCACACGCTCGATCATCTGACGCATAACGTGAACCGGGGCCGGATGGCGCACTGGGCCGAGTTCTACGAACGGGTGTTCGACTTCCGCCAGATCCGCTATTTCGACATCGAAGGCCAGGCGACGGGCCTGTTCTCCAAGGCGATGACTGCGCCCGACGACAAGATCCGCATCCCGCTGAACGAGAGCCAGGACGAGCATAGCCAGATCGAGGAGTTCCTGCGCGAATATCGCGGCGAGGGGATCCAGCATCTCGCGCTCGCCACCGACGACATCTTCGCGACCGTCGACGCGCTACGCGCCAATGGAATCCGCTTTCAGGACACCAACGAAGCCTATTTCGACCTGATCGACCAGCGGCTGCCCGGCCACGGCCACGACGTCGAGGAGATGCGCAAGCGCCGCATCCTGATCGACGGCGCGCCGGAGACCGGGGGCGGGCTGCTGCTGCAGATCTTCACCGAGAACATGGTCGGGCCGATCTTCTTCGAGATCATCCAGCGCAAGGGCAATGACGGCTTCGGCGAGGGCAATTTCAAGGCGCTGTTCGAGAGTCTGGAGCTTGACCAGATTCGCCGCGGAGTGATCCCGGCGGGCACCGGGGCATGACCCTGACCGGCTTCGGCAACAGCTTCGCCAGCGAAGCGGTGCCGGGAGCCCTGCCGGTCGGCCGCAATTCGCCGCAGAAGCCCGCATTCGGCCTCTATGCCGAGCAGCTGTCGGGCACGCCGTTCACCGCGCCCCGCCACGACAACCGGCGCAGCTGGCTATACCGCCTGCGGCCCAGCGCGAGCCACGCGGCCTTCAAGCCTTACGAAGGCGCGCCCGAGTTCGCGCCCGCGACCACCCGGCAACCGCTCGCGCCGAACCGTTTGCGCTGGTCGCCGCTCGCGATGACCCCGCCCGGCACCGACCTCGTCGACGGCATGACGACCATGCTCGCCAACCGCGCTCCGGCCGACCTTGAGGGCGTCGCGGTGCACATCTATCGCGCCAACGCCGGAATGGAGTCCCGCGCGTTCGCGAATGCCGATGGCGAGCTGCTGTTCGTGCCGCAGCGCGGGCGGATCGAGCTGCTCACCGAGCTCGGCCGCATGATCGTCCCGCCCGGGGAAATCGCGCTCGTGCCCCGCGGCATGCGGTTCCGCGCGATGCTCCCCGACGGCGAAGCGGCCGGCTATGTCGCGGAGAACTACGGCGCGCTGTTCCGGCTGCCCGAGCTTGGCCCGATCGGCTCCAACGGCCTAGCTAATGCGCGCGACTTCGAGACGCCTGATGCCTGGTTCGAGGACCGTGACGAGCCGTTCGAGCTCGTTCAGAAATCGCTCGGCAAGCTGTGGACGACGCGGCTCGACCACAGCCCGCTCGACGCCGTCGCCTGGCACGGCAATCTGGCGCCCTGGAAATACGACCTGGCGCGCTTCAACACGATCGGGACGGTCAGCTTTGACCACCCCGATCCGTCGATCTTCACCGTGCTGACCTCGCCGAGCTCCGTCCAGGGCCGGGCCAATTGCGACTTCGTCATCTTTCCGCCGCGCTGGATGGTGGCCGAGGACACGTTCCGGCCTCCATGGTTCCATCGCAATCTGATGTCCGAAGCGATGGGGCTGATCCGCGGTGCGTACGATGCCAAGGCCGAGGGGTTCGAGCCCGGCGGCCTGTCGCTGCACAACATGATGAGCGCGCACGGCCCCGATCTCGCCAGCTGGCGCGCGGCAAGCGAGGCGGAGCTTGCCCCGCACAAGATCGACGGGACGCTCGCCTTCATGGTCGAAAGCTGCTGGCCGTTCGTGCCGACGGAGCGAGCGCTCGCTTCGGCGCAGCCCGACTATGACGGCGCTTGGAGCGACTTTCCGAAGGCGAAGCTGCCCTAAGCGGCGCGGTTGCGCTGGCTCGAGGCCAGCACGCGGTCAAGCGCGCCGCCGAGGTCCGCGACGAGATCGGCCGCGCTCTCGATGCCGACCGACAGTCGGATCAGCGACCGGCTGATCCCCGCCGCCTCGCGCGCCGCATCGGTCATCGCGGCGTGCGTCATGGACGCCGGATGGGCGATCAGGCTCTCCACCCCGCCGAGCGATTCGGCCAGCGTGTAGCATTCGAGCCGTTCGACCAGCGTCCGCACCGCTTCCTCGCCGCCCGCCAGTTCGAACGACAGCATCGCGCCGAAGCCATGCTGCTGATTGGCGGCGATCGCGTGCCCGGGATGGTCGATCAGGCCCGGATAATAGACCCGCTCGACGGCCTCGTGCCGCGTCAGCAAGTCGACGACAGCGGCGGTATTCTCCTGGTGAACGCGCAGCCGGGCGTCGAGCGTGCGCAGCCCGCGCAGCGTCATGTAGCTGTCGAACGGCGCCCCGGTGATGCCCAGCGCGTTGGCCCACCAGCCCATCTGCTCGTGCACCGCCTGCTCCGCGGAGACCACCGCGCCGCCGACCACGTCGCTGTGTCCGTTGATATATTTGGTCGTCGAATGGACCACCGCGTCGGCGCCGAATTCGATCGGCCGCTGCAGCGAAGGCGACAGGAAGGTGTTGTCGACCGCGACCAGCGCGCCGGCGGCATGCGCCATGGGAATGACCTCCTCGAGGTCGGTCAGGCGCAATAGCGGGTTCGAGGGGGTTTCGAGCCAGACCAGCTTGGGCTTGCGGGCAAGGGCGGGGGCGAGGCCGGCAAGATTCGTGAAGTCGCAGGTCTCGAGCTCGAACAGCCCCTTCCTGGCGAGCGCGTGGAACAGCCGCCAGCTGCCGCCGTAACAGTCGTGCGGCACAAGCAGCAGGTCGCCGGGCGAGAGCAGCGCGTGGAGCACCAGCGTGATCGCGCCCATGCCGGTAGCCGTGACAATCCCGCCGGCGCCGCCCTCGAGCGAGGCGAGCGCCATGCCGAGCTGATCGCGGGTCGGATTGCCGCTGCGGCTATAGTCATACTGCCGCTTGCCGCCGAGGCCCTCGAACGTAAAATTGGTCGAAAGAATGATCGGCGGCACGACGGCGCCATGCGCCGTGTCGGTGTCGATCCCGGCGCGAACCGCGCGTGTTGTCGGGGTGAAGTCGGTCATCGAAGGGGCTCCAGCAAGTCAATGAAATCGGTGAGAACGGTGTGTACCTGTCGTTCCTCCTTGAGGAAGGCGTCGTGTCCATAAAGGCTCGGCATCAGGATGAAGCTCGCGCCCGGGACCGCAGCGGCCAAGGCGCGAATGTCGTCGATCGGCACCAGCCAGTCGCTCTCGACCGCGACGAAGGTCGCCGGCAGCTTGAGCGCGGCGGCCTCGACCCGGTGAAGGTCGATTGACTCCGACAGCCGGCGATAGGCCGCGGCAGAGGTCCGCGCCGCGTACCGCGCGCCCTGTGCTTCGAGGTAGTCCTGAGCGGTAACCCGCACGTCGGGCCCATTGACGACCGGCGCGCCGTCGAACCGCTGGCGATACTCGTCGGCGGTGCGATAGGTCAGCATCGCCAGCGCGCGCGCCAGGGCGACCCCGCCCGCCGGATCGCCGCCCTGCTCGCCCAGCGCGACGGCCTGGCGCTGCAGCAGGCGGCACGCGCTGGAGAAGGGATGGGCGCTGTCGCCGGCGCTGATCGACAGCAGCCGGCCGCACCGATCGGGGAACAGGGCCGCGAAGTGCATGCCCACCATCGCGCCGTAGGAGGCACCGGCGAACCCCGCGGCGTAGGGGATGTGCAGTTCGTCGAGCAGGGCGGCCAGCGCGACCGCCTGGTCGGCGGGGTCGATCGGGCAGTCGAGCGTGCCGTCCGCGCCGATCCAGTCGATCGCCAGCAAGCGCACGCGCGACAGCGCCACGCTCTGGCCCTCCCACCAGCCTGCGTCCGTAAACTCCGGCGACGCGATGACGTGGCGCCCTGCCGAAATGCCGCCGGCGACGATCAGCACGGGCGCCTGCTCCGGACCGGTGAGTTCGTAGTGAAGGGCGATCGAGCGCGGACCGGCGTGGCGCAGGTCGAGCATCCGTTCCAGCGTCCCGCGAACGGCGCCGGGCGCGTTGCCCGACGACCCTCCGATCTGCTGCTCGTCCTGCTGAAGTGCCACGCTCATCATCGTCCTCGCCAACACGCCCAGCGAGGCTTGCGGGTTGGCGGACAGCAGGGCTCACCCGTGGGGGAACCACAACCATCTGCCGGACGACCTTGCGGTCCCCGCAGGACTTGGCACCTTTGGCGCGGGCTGTCGCTCGCTCCCGGTTGCCCCGGCGTCTTCGGGCCTGTCCCTCAGCCGGTCTCGATGGATGGCGATCGAGTGGACAGAATCGCCGGTTTTGTCAATCCGCCAGGCGGGACGCCATGCTGGACCCGGTTCGACCCTGCAGGGAAGGCGGCTGCGCTGGCCATGCGGCGCGGTTGTGGACGGGATCTGCGCAAAGCGGGTAGGAGGAATCGTCGGAAGCTGTTGTTCCATGACGCGTAAGGGAGTTGGCGTGGCCACGATGAACGATGTCTCGGTTGCGCAACGTATCCGCGATCTGATCATGGACGGCAGCCTGGCGCCCGGCTCCCGCGTTGCGGAGGCTGCCATCGCCGAGCGGCTCGGCGTGTCGCGAACGCCGGTGCGAAACGTCATCCCGGCGCTCGCGGCCGAGGGATTGCTCGAGCCGATAGGACGGCGCGGCTATGCCGTGCGCAGCTTCAGCGTTGACGATAGTTTCCGCGCGACCGAGCTGCGCTGCGTGCTCGAAGGCTACGCCGCCTCCCGTATCGCGCAGCGCGGCGCGAGCAAGCAGGTGGTCGCGGAGCTGCGCGCCTGCCTGGCCGAAGGCGACAAGCTGTTCGCCAAGGGTCATTTCACCGGCGATGACCAGGAAACCTATGCACGGATCAATCGCCGCTTCCACGACATCATCGTCGGGGGCGCCGCGGACGCGCTGCTCTCCGATCTGATCCAGCGGGTCTATGCGGTGCCGTTCGTCGCGCCTGACGTCGTGGCGTTCAGCGCGATTGCCCGCGACGACATCTTCCCCATCCTCAACAGCGGCCAGCGGCAGCACCACGCCATCGTGGACGCGATCGAAGCGGGGCAGGCGGACATCGCCGAAGCGCTGATGCGCGGCCATTCCGGCCCGGCCCGGCGGAGCCTCGGTGTCGGCCTTGACTCGATGGCGAACGCCGCCTGATCAGGCGGCCGCGCGCCGTTCGAAGGCGGCGATCGCGTCTTCGCTCGCCAGCGTGAGCGCAATCTCGTCGAGGCCCTTCATCAGACATTCGCGGCGGAACGGATCGAGCGCGAAGTCGAAGTGCGCATTGCCGGCCGACACCGTCATCGCATCGAGGTCGACCGTGATGCGCTCGCCGGCCCGCGCACGCAGCAGCAGGCGTTCGACGGCTGCGGGATCGAGGACGACGGTGACGATCCCGTTCTTGTAGGCGTTAGCGGAGAAGATGTCGGAGAAGCTCGGCGCGATAACTGCGGTGATGCCGAGGTCGGAGAGCGCCCAGGCGGCGTGCTCGCGGCTCGACCCGCAGCCGAAATTGGCGCCCGCGACCAGGATCGGCGCGCCGGCGAACGCCGGGTCGTCGAACGGATTGGCCGGGTGCCGGCGCAGCACCTGGAACGCGAACCTGGCGAGCCCGGCGCGGGTGATCGACTTCAGATGCTCGGCCGGGATGATGAGGTCGGTGTCGACATTGTCGCGGCCGAGCGGGATCGCCTTGCCCTCGACCTTGCGCACCGGCGTCACTTGACCAGTTCCCGCACGTCGGCGAGCCGCCCGGTCAGCGCCGCGGCGGCGGCCATCGCGGGCGAGACGAGATGGGTTCGCGCGCCGGGCCCCTGCCGACCGACGAAATTGCGGTTGGAGGTCGAGGCGCAGCGGCCCTGCGGCGGGACCTTGTCGGGGTTCATGCCGAGGCACATCGAACAGCCCGGCTCGCGCCAGTCGAACCCGGCCTCGACGAAGATGCGGTCGAGCCCCTCGGCCTCGGCTTGCCGCTTGACGAGACCCGAGCCCGGCACGACCAGCGCCTGGATGATCCCGCCGGCGATGCGGCGCCCGCGCACGACGCTGGCAGCGGCGCGAAGGTCCTCGATCCGGCCGTTGGTGCAGCTGCCGATGAAGACATGCTCGATCGGTACGTCCTGCATGGCGGTGCCGGCGGTCAGCCCCATATAGTCGAGCGCGCGCCGTGCGGCCTCGCGCCGGCCCTCGTCGGCGATCGCATCGGGGTCGGGCACGCGGCCCGTGATCGGCACGACGTCGTCCGGGCTGGTGCCCCAGGTGACGTTCGGGCCGATCGAGGCTGCGTCCATGACCACGCTCTTTTCGAACGCGGCGCCCTCATCGGTGAACAGGGTCTTCCACTGCGCCAGCCGGCGGTCCCACTCCGCGCCCTGCGGCGCCATCGGCCGGCCTTGGAGGTAAGCGAAAGTCGTCTCGTCGGGCGCGAACAGGCCCGAGCGCGCGCCTGCTTCGATCGACATGTTGGCGATCGTCAGCCGCTGCTCGACGCTCATCCCCGCGAACGTGCTGCCGCGATATTCGATGACGTACCCGGCGCCGCCCGAGGCGCCGATCTCGCCGATGATCGCCAGGATGACGTCCTTGGCCGACACACCGAAGCCGAGCGGGCCGTCGAGCCGCACTTCCATCGTCTTTGACTGCTGCAACTGAAGCGTTTGGGTAGCGAGGACGTGCTCGACCTCGCTCGTGCCGATGCCGAACGCCAGCGCACCCAGCGCACCGTGCGCAGCGGTGTGGCTGTCGCCGCACACCAGCGTCGTGCCGGGCAGGGTAAAGCCCTGTTCGGGTCCGACGACATGGACGATGCCCTGCGCGGCGGCGAGGTCGTCGATGTAGGGCACGCCGAACTCGGCGACATTGGCGGTCAGCGCGGCGAGCTGCTGCGCGCTGGCCGGGTCCGCGATCGGCAAGCGGTTGCCCGCGTCGTCGACGCGGCGGGTTGTCGGCAGATTGTGATCGGGCACCGCCAGCGTCAGGTCGGGCCGCCGCACTTGGCGACCGGCGGCGCGGAGGCCCTCGAACGCCTGCGGGCTGGTCACTTCATGGACGAGGTGGCGGTCGATGTAGATCAGGCAGGTGCCATCATCGCGGCGCTCGACGACGTGGGCGTCCCAGATCTTCTCGTAGAGGGTGCGCGGCTGGGTCATGCGTCTGCTCGCTGGGGTTCGGCGGCGGGCTGCAGCGCCTGCTGCATGATCTCCCGGACACGCGCGCCGAAGGCGGCGCAACCGAGCGTTCCGCCGAGATCGGCGGTGCGCGACCCTTCGGTCAGCGCCTGCTCGAGCGCGCTCGACAGGATGCCCGCCGCCTGGGTGAACACGAGATGATCGAGCATCATCAGCCCGCTGGCGATCGCGCCGGCGGGGTTGGCGATGTCCTTGCCGGCGATATCCGGCGCAGAGCCGTGGATCGGCTCGAACAAGGCTGGGTTCTTCGCGCCGGTGCTCGCCGACGCCATCAGCCCGATCGAGCCGGCGATGACCGACATCTCGTCGGACAGGATGTCGCCGAACATGTTCTCGGTCAGGATCACGTCGAACTGCGACGGCCGGGTCACGAGCGCCATCGCCGCGGCATCGACGTACATGTGGTCGAGCGTCACGTCTGGGTAGCCGCGCGCGACCTCGTCGACGGTGCGGCGCCACAGCTTCGAGGTGGCGAGGACGTTGGCCTTGTCGACCGAGGTCAGCTTGCCGCGGCGCTTGCCGGCCGCCTGGAACCCGACGTGCGCGATCCGTTCGATCTCGTCGCGGCTGTAGGAGCAGAGGTCCGACGCCGCGTCAGCGCTGGATGTCTTGGCGCCGAAGTAGATGCCTCCGGTGAGCTCGCGCACGACCAGCACGTCCGCGCCCCCGGCGATCTCCGGCTTGAGTGGGGAGAAGCTTTCCAGGCCGCGGACGACGCGCGCCGGGCGCAGGTTGGCGAACAGCCCGAGCTTGGTCCGCAGCGCCAGCAGCCCCGCTTCGGGGCGCTCGGCCGCGTCGTCCCACCGCGGCCCGCCGACGGCGCCGAGCAGGATGGCGTCGGCGTGCTGGCAGGCAGTCAGGGTCGCGGCGCAGAGGGGAGTGCCTTCGACGTCGATCGCGGCCCCGCCGAAGCGATGCTCCTCGAACTTCAATTCGAGCCCGAGCGAGTCCGACAGCAGCGCCAGGCAGGCGACCGCCTCGCGCGTGACTTCCGGGCCGATGCCGTCACCCGGCAGCACGACGATGGTCCGTACGCGATGCATGCTCATGCCGCTTGCGGCCGCGCTTCCTGCGCCGCCCGGACCTGCCGCACAGCGTCGGCGTTGCCGGCCGCGTCGATATACGCCGACACGCAGCACGGCAGGATGTCGCGCCCGCGCGCGCGGCCGGCGAAGATCTCGCCCTCGGTCTCGATCGTGATCTCGACGAGCACGCTGGCGCCCTGGCCGTCGGTCGCGACCTCGCCCGTCTCCGCCGCGATATACTGCATCTCGATATGGTCGACGCGTGCAGGCAGCGACATAATCTGGCTGACCGCCGCGAATGCCGCGTCGAGCGCGCCCGGAGCCGAGGCGAGGTCGGTCACGCGGCCGCGCTCCCCATGCTCCAGTTCCACCCGTGCGACGGGCCAGGCGGCGGCCGACACGGGGGAGCGGATGTCGATCTTGTTGAGCTTCCACAGCCGTTCGCGCTTGCCGCCGTCCGCCTCGGCGAGGAGCGACAGGAGGCGAGCGCTGTCGACCGTGCCGACCTCGTCCGCGACGATCTTGAACGCCGCGAACACGCGGTCGAGCCGTTCTTCCTCCAGCACGAAGCCGAGCGCCTTGGCGCGGGCCGCCAGCGCGTGCCGGCCGGAATGTTTGCCGAGGATGATGCCTTCCGCCGACAGGCCAATGTCTTCGGGTTTCATGATCTCGTAGGTCTCGCGATTCTGGAGCATGCCGTGCTGGTGGATGCCGGATTCATGGGCGAAGGCGTTGGCGCCTACGATCGCCTTGTTCCGGGGTGGCGGGCTGTTGGTGACCTGCGCCAATACGCGGCTCGCGCCCATGATCTTAGTCGTGTCTACGTTGGTGGTGACGCGGAACGCATCGGCACGGGTCTTGAGCGCCATGACGACATCCTCGAGCGCGCAGTTGCCGGCGCGCTCGCCGATGCCATTGACTGCGCATTCGATCTGCCGCGCACCGCCACGCACGGCGGCCAGCGAGTTGGCGACTGCCATGCCGAGGTCGTCGTGGCAGTGGGTCGAGAAGATCGTCCCGGCGGGCCGGTCGACGTGAGCATCGAGGAACTTGAACAGTTCGTAGATCTCGTCGGGCGTGGTGTAGCCGACGGTGTCCGGCACGTTGAGCGTCGTCGCGCCTTCGGCCGCGGCGGCCGACAGGCACTCGACCAGGAAGTCGCGCTCGGTGCGGATCGCGTCCTCGGCGGAGAACTCGACGTCGTCGACCAGCGAGCGAGCGTGCGCGACGCCGCTGCGGATGGCGGCGAGGACCTGCGACTTGCTCATGTGGAGCTTGGCCTCGCGGTGGATCGGGCTGGTGGCGAGGAACAGATGGATGCGCTTGCGCGGCGCATCGCGCAGGGCACCGGCGGCGGACTCGACATCACCGCGGGTGGCGCGGGCCAGCGAACAGATCGTCGGACCCTGGACCTCGCGCGCGATCCGCTCGATCGAGCGCGTGTCTCCCGGCGAAGCAGCGGCGAACCCTGCCTCGATCACGTCGACGCGAAGCTCGGCGAGCGCGCGGGCCATGCGCAGCTTGGCGTTCTCGGTCATCGAAAAGCCGGGAGCCTGCTCGCCGTCGCGCAGGCACGTGTCTAAAATGCGGACGATATCGGTCATGGCATGGCGCTCACTGGCGGAGAGAAGAAGGAAACCTGGCGGACGCCGTCGAGACGCCGAAGCTGGCGTTCGAGTAGGTCGAGGCGACGGCTGGCGTCGCGCGCGGCGACGTCGAGGGTCAGCGACGCGGCCGGAGCGCGGCCGGTCATGCTGAGCCCGCGAAGCTCGAACCCCCGCCGCTCGACGAGACCGACGATGCGCGGGACGGCGCCTTCCTCGGGGCGGAAATCGACGATCAGGCGTCCGCTCATTGGCTTGAATCCATCATCTCGAGGTTGGACGAATTGGGCGGAACTAGCGGCCAGACATTCGCCCGCGGATCGATGCGGACGTGGCACAGCACCGGGCCGTCGGTGGCGAGCAGGCGGTCGATCGCCGGGCCGACCTCCGAGCGATGGTCGATCGTGAACGCCTCGATCCCGAACGACCGCGCGACTTCGGCGAAGTCGGGATTGTCGCTGAGGTCGATCTCCGAAAAATTCTCGTCGAAGAACAGCTCCTGCCACTGGCGGACCATGCCGAGCTGGCTGTTGTCGAGCAGCAGGATCTTGAGCGGCAGGCGATAGCGCCGGAGCGTCGCCAGCTCCTGGATGTTCATCATGATCGAGCCGTCGCCGCTGACGGTGATCACCGTCGCCTCGGGCTCCGCGAGCAGCGCGCCAATCCCGGCCGGAACGCCATAGCCCATCGTGCCGAGGCCGGCACTGGTGAGGTGCGCCTGGGGCCGGACGAAGCGGCAATGCTGCGCGACCCACATCTGGTGCTGGCCGACGTCGCAGGTGAAGATCGCCTGATCGCCCGCCTGCTCGGCGAGCTGCTTCAGCATCGCGGGAGCATAGATCGAGCTGCCCGGCGCGTCATAGCACATTGCCCACTCGGCCTTGCGCCGCGCGCAACGCTGGACCCAGCCCGCGGCATCGGCCGGCACGGCGGTGAGCAGGTCAAGCGCTTCGGACAGGTCGCCCGCTAGCCCGACTTCGGCCCGGCGCAGCTTCCCGATCTCGGCCTCGTCGCCGTCGAGATGGATGACTCGCGCGCGCGGCGCGAAGGTGTCGAGCTTGCCCGTCGCGCGGTCGTCGAACCGCGCGCCCACGCAGATCAGCAGGTCGCACTCGTCGATCGCGACGTTGGCCGCGCGGGTGCCGTGCATTCCGAGCATGCCGAGGAATCCGGCCGCGTCGGTGGGGATGCCGCCCAGGCCCTTGAGGGTCGCCACCGACGGGATCGACGTGCGCTCGGCGAACGCGCGCAGCGCCCGCTCGGCACGGCCGATGGCCACTCCGCCGCCGAAATAGAGAATGGGCGCCCGGGACTCGGCGATCATCGCGTTGGCCGCGGCGATCGCGCTTGCATCGAC
>CAXSDY010000058.1:0-4328 GCA_964235835.1 uncultured Sphingomonadaceae bacterium
GAGATGATCCGCGATCCGCTGACCCACATCGTCCGCAACGCGGTCGACCACGGCATCGAAGCGCCGGCCGAGCGCCTGCGTGCCGGCAAGCGCGAGATCGGGCTGCTGACCGTGTCCGCCCGTCAGTCGGGCAACCAGATCCTGATCGACATTGCCGACGACGGCCGCGGCATCGATGGCGCGCGCCTGCTCGAAAAGGCGCTCGCTTCCGGGGTGCTCAAGCAGGCCGACGCCGTCGCCATGGCGCCGCGCGACCGCCTCGCCCTGATCTTCGAACCCGGCCTGTCGACCGCCAGCGAGGTCACCGCCATCTCCGGCCGGGGCGTCGGGATGGACGTCGTGCGTTCGAACATCGAGCGGATCGGCGGCACCGTCGAAGTCGACAGCACGCCGGGCAAGGGCAGCCGCATGACCCTGCGCGTGCCGCTCACCCTGACCATCATCCCGGCGCTGACCGTCTCGATCGGCGCGCAGCACTTCGCCATCCCGCGCACTGCGATTGACGAGATCGTCCGCGCCAACGGCGGGTCGGTGACGCTGGACCGGATCGGCGGGGCAGGGGTCGCCACGATCCGCGGCAGGCGCATGCCCGAAATCGCGCTCGCCGACGTGCTCGGTCTGCCGAGCGAGGTGGCCGACACGGACCGGGTGCTCGTCGTCCTGCGTCCTGCCGGAGGCGACGTCTATGCGCTCGCCGTGGACCGCATCCACGATCATGAGGAACTGGTGGTGAAGCCCGCGGCTCCGGCGGTGATGGCGACCGGCCTTTACGCCGGCACGACGCTGGCGGACGACGGCAGCCCGATCCTGCTGTTCGATCCGGCGGGTCTGGCGCAGCGCGGCGGCGTGCGGCTGGACGCGCAGGAGCGGGCGGGACGGGTCCTCGACCCCGTGGCGGACGGCACGCCCACCCGCGACGTCCCGGTGCTGCTGTTCCGCGGACTCGACGGGGGCCGGCGCGCGCTGCACCTCGGCGTCGTCGAGCGCATCGAGGAAGTGCCGCATACCGCCATCCGCTTCGCCGCGGGACGACTGCGCGTCCAGCTCGGCGACGCCATCCTGCCGCTGGCTGGCGTCCCCGCGGGGATGCAGCTGGACGGCAAGGTTCGCCTCTTCCGGCTCAACGACGGCGGCGGCGAGATCGGGTTTGCCTTCGCCGAAGTGATCGATCTCACCTCGCTCGCCGAAGCGCCGGTTCCCGCGGCGGCGCCGGGCGAGGTCGGCGGCGTGGCGCTGGTCGGGGGCGAGCCGGCCGAAGTGCTCGACGCGCATTGGTTGTTCGCGCATCACTCACCGGCGCTGCTGCGCGGCTCGGCCGTGTGCCGTCTCGCGTCCGACGATCCGTGGCTCCAGAACATGCTCCGGCCGATCGTCGAAGCGGCCGGCTACCGGGTCGTAAACGAGACCGCGGACGTCGCGGCCGACCTCACCATCGCCTTCGAAGGCGGCGCCTCGCCCGAGGCCGGCAGCCGCACGATCTGGCTCCGCAGCCAGCCCGAGGCGGCGAGCGGCGCCACCGACACCATCTATCGCTACGACCGTGCCGGGCTGATGCAGGCGCTGCAGGCGGCCGATCCGAGGAAGACGGGGACCCACCGATGAACGACCTCCTGCTGCTGGTCACGATCGCGGGCAGCCGGGTCGCGCTTCCGGCAGCGGCGGTGGAATCCGTCGTCGAGCTCGACGCCGTGATCCCCGTGCCGCGCGCCGCGCCGCACATCGCGGGCCTGTCGGCGCTGCGCAGCCGGGTGCTGACCGTCATCGACTGCAAGCGCTCGCTCGAACTCGGGACGTCCGAGCCCAGGCCGATCCAGGAGGCCGCCGTGGTCGAACTCGACGGCCACCATTACGCGCTGATGGTCGACGTGGTCGAGGACGTGGTCGAAGCGCAGGGCGCTCCGGTGCCGATCCGTGCCGCGATGAGCACCGGCTGGGAGCGCGCCTCGCTCGGCATCGTCGAGAGCGAGGCGGGGCCGCTGCTACTGGTCGACGTCGCCGTCCTGGTCAGTGGCGGCGAGCACCGCGCGCAGGCTGCTTAAGTTCTTCGTTACCCTTGACCCTTAGAGCCGATGGGACGCGGCGCAGGAAAGTTTTGGCCCATGAAGACGTGTCTGATCGTCGACGACTCCAAGGTCATCCGCAAGGTTGCCCGTCACATCCTGGAAACGCTGGAATTCCAGGTCGAAGAGGCCGGCGACGGCCGCGAGGCGCTGACCCGCTGCGAGCAGGCGATGCCCGATGTCGTCCTGCTCGACTGGAACATGCCGGTGATGAGCGGCATGGAGTTCCTCAAGCTGCTTCGCCAACGCGGCCACGGCGACCAGCCCAAGGTGGTGTTCTGCACGACCGAGAACGACATGGCTCACATTCGCGCCGCGCTCGAAGCCGGCGCCGACGAATATGTGATGAAGCCGTTCGACCGCGAGACGCTGCACGTTAAGCTTCAGCTCGTCGGCGTCGCCTGAACCCGTGAAGCCGGCGCTTGCCTCCTCGCCGACCGATCGTGGCCGCTCGGGCGCGCTGCGCTCCATCCGGCTGATGATCGTCGACGACTCGGTGGTCGCCCGCGCCGTCCTCTCGCGGATGGTGGAGTCCGATGGCGAGTTCGACATCGTCGCCGTCGCGGGCACGGGCGAGGACGCGATCGAGGCGTTGGCCCATGTCGAGGTGGATATCGTCCTGCTCGACCTGGAGATGCCAGGCGCCGGCGGCCTGAAGTCGATCCCGGGCATCCTGCGCGCCGCCCGCGGAGCGCGGGTGATGATCGTGTCGTCCGTGGCGGAGGAGGGGGCGGAGGAGACCGTCGCCGCGCTTGCCTTGGGCGCCGCCGACACCTTGCCGAAGCCGGGCGCCGGACGCTTCAACGGCCGCTTCTCCGAAGTCCTGCTCGCCCGCTTGCGCGCGCTTGGCCATGCCGAACGCGGCCCGCCGGAGCCACGAAGTGCCACGCCACGAGTGCAGCCGGGCGGACCGTCGCTCCGCGCGATGTCGGCCGAACCGCTGAGGCTGCTGGCGCTCGGCGCCTCGACCGGCGGCATCCACGCGCTCGGCACCTTCTTCCAGCATCTGCCGCGCCAGGTCGGCGTGCCGATCCTCGTCACCCAGCACCTGCCGCCCGCCTTCATGACGGTGTTCGCGCGGCAACTCGGGGTCTCGGCGGCGCGTCCGGCGTGGGTCGCCGAAGACGGCATGGCGCTCACCCCCGACACGCTGTTCATCGCCCCCGGGGACGCTCACCTGACCGTAGACGAGGAGCGCGGCCGCCTGGTCGCACGGCTCAACCGCTCGCCGGTCGCGAGCGGCTGCATGCCGTCGCTCGACCCGATGTTCGCCTCCGTCGCACGGCAGCTCGGCCGCCACGCGGTCGGCGTCGTGTTCACCGGCATGGGCCGCGACGGGTTCGAGGGCGCGACCAAGCTCGTCGCCTGCGGCGGCGCGGTGCTTGCGCAGGACGAGACCAGCTCGGCGGTGTGGGGCATGCCGCGCGCGATCGCCGACGGTGGTCTTGCCGCCGCCGTGGCGCCGCCCGACCAACTTGCGCGTCGCGTCGCCACCCGTTGCGAGGGGTGCTAGGTGCAGGTCAGCGACAGCGGCTGTCGCATCCTCGGCGGCTTGCTCGAAGCGCGCACCGGCCAGCAACTCTCGATGAGCCGCCGCTGGCGGATCGAAACCGCTCTGTCCTCCCTGCTGCGTGATCGCGGCATCGCGACTCTCGACGAACTCATCACCATCCTCGTCGGCGGACGCGAGCCGGCCTTGGCCGACAGGGTAGTCGAGGCGCTGCTCAACAACGAGACGTACTTCTTCCGCGACCGCAACCCGTTCGACCTGCTCGCCAAAGAGGCGCTGCCGCTGCTGGCCGAGCGGCGGCGGACCTCGCGCCGGCTGCGCGTGTGGTCGGCCGGCTGCTCGACCGGGCAGGAAGCCTATTCGCTGGCGATGATGTTCGCACAGGCCGAAGCGACGTGGCGCGGCTGGACGATCGACATCGTCGCGACCGACGTGTCGGCGTCCGTGATCGATCGGGCCCGAGCCGGGGTCTACACGCCGTTCGAAGTGCAGCGCGGGCTCGGCGTGAAGGAGATGATCCGCTGGTTCGAGGAGGGCGACGGCGGCTGGCGCGCGGTCGAGGCGCTGCGCAGGCCGGTCCGGTTCCAGGTCCACAATCTGCTCGAGGCGCCGCCGCATCCGGGTGCGTTCGACATCATCCTGTGCCGCAACGTTCTGCTTTACCTGTGCGCGGACAATCGCCGCCGCGCATTCGATCGCCTGTCTTCCGCGCTGGCCCCCGATGGCTGGCTGATGCTCGGCGCGGGCGAGACCGTGAT
>CAXSDY010000058.1:4338-14657 GCA_964235835.1 uncultured Sphingomonadaceae bacterium
CCTAGCTCGAGAGGTTCAAAGTCCGGCGACTTCCGCGGATCAGGTCCGGCGCGGCCTCTATCAGCAGGCGCAGCCGCTCGCCGGCCTCGACCGCCCCGCGCGCAAGGTGGCGACCGGCGGGGCTTGACCGCCGGCGCCGCGGTGCGACAAGCGGGCATGGAGATGATCGACACGCCCTCGCCGAACTTCGACGAGCGTTCCCTGCCGGTGTCGATGATCGTGCTCCACTATACCGGCATGGTCGATGCGGCCGCCGCGATCCAGCGGCTGACCTCGCCCGAGGCGAAGGTATCGAGCCACTATCTGGTCAGCGAGGACGGCCAGGTGGTCCGCATGGTTGCGGAAGAGAAGCGCGCATGGCACGCCGGCAAGAGCTATTGGCGCGGAACGACCGACGTCAATTCGGCCAGCGTCGGCATCGAGATCGTCAACCCGGGACACGAGTTCGGATATCGTCCTTTCCCGGATGAGCAGATCGCCGCGCTGATACCGCTGCTGGCCGACATCAAGGACCGCCACGGCGTCGGCCGCGGCAACGTCGTCGGCCACTCCGACATCGCCCCGGCGCGCAAGGAGGATCCTGGCGAGCTCTTTCCCTGGGAGGCGCTCGCCCGCCGCCGCCTGGCGCTCCCGAGCCCGACCCGCGACCTGATGGACCCGTTCTGGACCGACGCCGGCTTCATCCTCGCACTGGAGCGGTTCGGCTACGACGTCAGCCAGCAGAAGAAGGCGGTCATCGCCTTCCAGCGCCGCTTCCGCCCCGACCGGATCGACGGCATCGTCGACGGCGAGTGCCGGGCCAAGCTGCTGTCCCTCTTGCTGCCGCGTCCGCAATAGCGCTATCGCTCGGCACGCCAGGTGGCTGGGCGGCCGCGGCTCCCTTCGGGAGGCGAGGAAAGTCCGGGCTCCACGGAATGACGGTGCCGGGTAACGCCCGGCGGGCTCGCTGCCAGGGAAACCGGGCAAGGGGTTCAGGGAAAGTGCCACAGAAAACAGACCGCCGGCTCTCGGGTCGGCAAGGGCGAAACGGTGCGGCAAGAGCGCACCGCGGCTTCGGCAACGCGGCCGGCACGGCAAACCCCACCGGGTGCAAGACCGAATAGGGGCGGCACATGGGCCTGTTCCGGCCCGCCGCCCGGGTTGGTCGCTTGAGCGGCGGAGCAATCCGTCGCCTAGAGGAATGGTCGCCCATCCTTCGCAAGAGGGAGGACAGAACCCGGCTTACAGGCCACCTGGCGTTTTTGTTGAAGTGCTGTGCCGGCCCGCACCCCCACGTGGCCAACCCACAGAGTACACTGGAATGGGTTGGCCGGGTGGGGGCGCGGGCCGGTCCGGTTCTTCGCCACGAAACCAAATCTCAAACTCCGCTGGCGGAGCAACGGCACTCTTTCTAGGTTGGACGAACCATGGCCAAGGCGACCCGATCCGACGACTGGGGCTTCCCGCGCTGGCGCCCCTATGGCGCCAAGGCGCGCGACGCGGTGCGCGTGCGGCTATGCGATCGCGAAGGCTGCAACGAGCCCGGCGACCGGCCCGCGCCGAAAGCCCCGAACAGCCCGGAGCGCTGGTACTTCTGCGAGCCGCACGCCGCCGAGTACAACCGCAACTGGAACTACTTTGCCGGCCTGACCCCCGAGGAAGCGGCCCGGCGCGCGGCGGAGGAAGAGGCCGGCGCATCGGCGTTCCGCACGAGCGCTCATTATCAATGGGCCGGGCCCGGCGACGGCACCCGCAGCAGCGACGAGATGCGCGCCCTCGATGTCCTTGAGCTCGAACCGGACGCGGATGCGGTGGCGGTCAAGGCGGCTTATCGCCGGCTGGCGAAGGAGGTGCACCCCGACGTGCGGCCCGGCGACGCTGCCGCCGCCGCCCGCTTCCAGCAGGTCCAGACCGCCTATGAGGTGCTGCGCAAGGCCGACGAGCGCCGCGAAGCGGTCAAGTCCGCCTGACCGCCGCGCCTACGTCGCCATGAAGGTCAGCATCGCGCGCGCGACCGGATCGTCCGGGTCGCCGACGTGGGCCACGCCTTCGACGAACGACACGAGCCGCGCGATCCTGGTGCAGCGGCACCGGGCATAGACCGTCTCGCCCTCACGGGCCGGCCGCAGATAATCGATCCGCAGGTCGAGGGTCGCGTCGGGGCCGAAGGAGCCACGCTTCAGCCACACCGAGGTGCCGGCCGCCAGGTCGATCAGGCTGATGATCGCGCCGCTGGCGAGCAGCCCGCCGTCGGGCACGCCGACCAGTTCCTCGCGCCACGGCAGGGCGATCTCGACCCAGTCGTCGCCATGCGCTTCGTAGCGCATGCCGAGCGCACCGCCGTGCCCATGATCCTGCACCATGGCGAAAAAGGCGACGGGATCGAATGCGCCTTCGCGGCGGACACTCGCTTCCAAATCGCCACGGCGGTTCACGCCGCCAGCCGCTCGGCGGTCTCGCGCACCAGTGCGATCATGTTCGGCAGGCCCTGCGTCCGGTTCGAGCTGAGCTCGCGCGACAGGTCGAACGGAGCGAGGGCCGCGGCGACGTCGGTGGAGGCGATTTCGGCCGGCGGCCTGTCCTGAACGGCGGCGACGACCAGGGCGACGATGCCCTTGGTGATGGCCGCATTGCTGTCAGCCAGAAAATGCAGCCGCCCGTCGCCCAGGCGGGTCGGATAGACCCACACCGATGCCGAGCAACCGCGCACCTTGGTCGCCTCGGTCTTCAGCGCGTCGGGCATCGGCTCGAGCCTGCGGCCGAGGTCGATCAGCAGCCGGTAACGGTCCTCGCTCTCGAGGAACTCATATTCTTCGGCGAGGTCGTCGAGCGCGGGCAGGGTCATGGCGCGCGCCTACCCTGCTCCCTAGCGGTCGCGCAATTGCTCGATCTCGCGGGTCAGGCTGTTCTCCTTCTCGACCGTGATCCGCTCGAGCACCTGGATGCGCTGCTTGAGCGCCTGCACCTCGTCACGGAGCCGGGCGTTGTCGACCGCCTCGCGCGGGTCGTCGGGATCGACCTCGAGGGCACGGCGGACGGAGCGATGCTGGTAGCGCGCCCTGAAGACGCTGCTGATCATCACGATGGAGACGATCAGCACCACCATTTCAGCCGGGTTCATACGTTCCTGCTTTCCTCGATCAGGTTGGTTCCGCGGAGCGCTTCGATCTGGTCGGCGGTCTGGGCGCCGCGATCCGTCACGATCCGTTCCAGCACGGCGACCCGCTGCGCAAGCCGTTCCTTCTCGGCGCGCTCGTCGTCCCGGTCGGCGAGCGCGTGGCGCGTCGTGACCTCAAGCTTCTTCTTCTGCAGCCCGATCCAGCCCCAGCCAAGGCCGGACACGATGGCGACGATCGGCACTAACGGTCCCAGGTCCATGGCAATCCCTTCCCGGTAAGAGACTTAACGCAGCTGCTCGATCTCTTGCGCGAGGCTGCGGTTCTCGGTCGTGACATAATATTCGATGTCGGCGAGTCGCCGGTCGATATCGCGCATCCGGCTGCGGATTTCACGAGCGCTCTGCGCCGGAGAAGCCCGGACGCCCTGCCAGAACTTGCGCTCCTCGGGATCGTCCCCGCGCAATTCGCTCGGCTTGTCCGCGGTCAGCCAGGCCGTCACGAAGTAGAACGGCAGGATGCCGCCGCCGCTCAGCCACACGGCCATGAACATGAAGATGCGGACGACGAGAACGTCGAAGCCGGTGTAGTCGGCGATCCCGGCGCACACGCCGAGCACCTTGCCGCGGCGTTTGTCGCGATAAAAGCGGGTCCGGCTCGGCGGCTGGGCCATGATCAGTCCTCCTCGTTCAGCAGCCGCTGGCGCGGGCCGGTCTCGGGCAGGCACTGCTGCCGCCAATTCGGGTTCTCGGCCGTCATGATCCGCTCGATCGAGCACAGCCGGTCGTCCATCCGCCGCGCGGCGTCGTAGAGTTCGTCGAGCAGCTTTTCGTCGCCGCCGGTCAGCCGCGCGGTCGTCTTCCACTTCGTGATGTAGTGGAACACGAGCCAGGGCAGGCCGACGAACAGTGCCAGGATCGCAATGACCCCGGTGAGTGCAGCTTCAGGTGGCATCAGAGTTCCTTGGCTTTCAGGGCGGTCTTCATGGCCTCAAGTTCCGCATCGACCTTGTCCGACGAACGCAGGCCGGCGATTTCCTCCTCGAGCGTCTTGGGCCCGGTCATGCCGAGCGCATCGGCGCGACCTTCGGCGAAGTCGGCGCGCCGCTCCAGGATTTCGAACCGCGAGAACGCGTCCTCGGTGCGGTTGCCGTTGATGACCTCGCTGGTCCGCGCCCGGGTCACCGCGCTTTCGATCCGCGTCGCGATGGCGTTCTGGCGGGCACGGGCCTCGCGCAGCTTGCCCTGGAGCTTGGCGATGTCGGCCTCGTAGCCTTTCAGCGTGTCCTCGATGACGGCGATCTCCTGGCGCAGGCCGGCCGCCATCTCGGCCGCCTTCTGCCGCTCCATCAGCGCCGCCTTGGCAAGGTCCTCACGATCCTTGGACAGCGCCAGTTGCGCCTTCTCGGTCCAGCTGTTCTGCAGATCGTCGAGGCGGGTGATGGCACGGCGCATCTCCTTGCCGTCGGCGATCGACCGCGCTGCCGAGGCACGCACCTCGACCAGCGTCTCCTCCATCTCGAGGATGATCATGCGGATCATCCGTGCGGGGTCCTCGGCGCGGTCAAGCAGCTCGGTCATGTTGGCCGCGACGATGTCCCGTGTGCGGGAAAATATGCCCATTCAACTACTCCGTCGACAGATCAGGCGCCTGATGCCTGGTGTCTATGCAGGGCTCGTGCCAGATCGTCTAAATCGCGGGAAAGCGGAATTCATCCTACTTTTCGACCAACGGCGGTCGGAAATATCTTGCGAGATGATGGGGATTCGCACCAAGTGTTGGGCAGTGGACCGGGCCAATCAGTTCGTCGGGCAGAGCCTGGCCTTTCTCGATGCGGTCGAGCGCGCCAGCCGCGCCGCGCCCCTCAACCGCCCCGTCCTGGTGGTCGGCGAACGCGGCACCGGCAAGGAGCTGATCGCCGAGCGGCTGCACCATCTGTCGAGCCGCTGGGCCGGCCCGCTGGTGACGATGAACTGCGCAGCCCTGCCCGAAAGTCTGATCGAAGCCGAGCTATTCGGGCACGAAGCGGGCAGCTTCACGGGCGCCGCGAAAACCCGCCACGGCCGCTTCGAGGAGGCCGACGGCGGCACGCTGTTCCTCGATGAGCTTGGCACCCTGTCGTCGCAGGCGCAGGACCGGCTGCTCCGCGCGGTCGAATATGGCGAGGTCACCCGCATCGGCGCGTCGAAGCCGATCCGCGTCGACGTGCGGATCGTCGCGGCGACCAACGAGCATCTGCCGCGAATGGTCGACGAGGGGCGGTTCCGCGCCGACCTGCTCGACCGGCTGTCGTTCGAGGTGGTGACGCTGCCCCCGCTGCGCGTGCGGCAGGGCGACGTGCCGCTGCTCGCCGATCATTTCGCGCGGCGCATGGCGGTCGAGCTCGACTGGCCGCAGTGGCCCGGCTTCACGTCGCGCGCGATGGCCGAGCTCGAGGCCTATCCGTGGCCGGGCAACGTGCGCGAGCTGCGCAACTGCGTCGAGCGAGCCGTGTATCGCGCCGAGGACCCCGAGCGGCCGGTCGATGCGATCCAGTTCGATCCGTTTCATTCGCCCTGGGCGCCGCACGACTCCCCGTCAGCCGCTCCGGCGGCGCCGCCCGACCTGTCGCTGCCCGAGCGCGCGCCGCCGCCGCCCGAACCGGCGGCGGACCTGCGCGGCGCGGTCAACGCCTACGAGCGCGCCCTGCTGGAGGACGCACTCGCCCGCAACCGCTTCAACCAGCGCGCGACCGCCACCGCGCTCGGCCTCAGCTATGACCAGCTGAGGCACGCGATGAAGCGCCACAAGCTCCAGGAAAGCGCCTGAAGCCCGACGCTTACGCCGGCAGCGACTGGTAGGTCGTCATCGCGTACAGCATCGGGATCGACAGCAGCGTGTTCAATCGGCTGGTCTGCATCGCCGTGCTGGCCGACTTGGCCTTGGTCGCATCGTCGGTCTCGACGAGGCCGAGCGCGCGCTTCTGGTTCGGCCAGATGATGAACCACACGTTGAACGCCATGATCAGGCCCAGGTACATGCCGATTCCGATCAGCTTGAAGCCTGCGCGCAGTTCGAAGGCCTCGCGGATGTAGCCGTTGAGCCAGGCGAGCAGCAGGCCGGCCAGGACCGTAAACGCGGCGCCCCATCGGAAGTAGAACAGGGCGCTGGGCGCGATGAACTTCGACACGCCGGGCTTCAGCTCGGCGGGGATGGTCGGCATGGTCGGGATTTGAACGAAGTTGAAGTAATAGAGCAGCCCGATCCAGATGATCCCGAACCACACGTGGATCCAGCGCATGATCACCGCGGCGTTCATCGAATCGGCGTGGAACACGGCGCTGAGCGCGATCGCGAACAGCAGGCCGATGCCCAGCGTGAAGTAGAGATTCTGGAATAACTTGCTCATCTTGGCCCCCTTGCAATCAGCCACACGGCGTCATCCGCGGATTGTTACGGCCTTGGCACGGCTCGGCGCAAGTTTTCTGGTCGCGTGAGGCATCGGAAGCGGGCGCTGCTCGTTAGCGCTGCTCCCCCCACGACAAGGAATCGCTCATGCCGTTCGAAGTGCCGCCGCTGCGCTATGACTATGCCGCGCTCGCCCCGACCATCGACGAGCAGACCATGCGCCTGCACCACGACAAGCATCACCAGGCCTATGTCGACAAGCTCAACGAGGCCGTCGCGGCCGATCAGAACCTGCAGGGCAAGTCGCTCGAGGATATCCTCGCGGGCGTGTCGGCGCTTCCCAAGGTCGTGCGCAACAATGGCGGTGGCCATTGGAACCACAGCTTCTTCTGGGAAGCCATGGCGCCGGGCGGCGCGCAGCCGTCGGGCAAGCTGGCGGAGGCGATCACGCGCAAGTTCGGCTCGCTCGAGGCGCTGCAGAACGAGTTCAACGCGGCCGGTGTCGGCCAGTTCGGCTCCGGCTGGGTATGGCTGGTGGCGCAGGGCGGCGACCTGCGCGTCGTCGCGACCCCCAACCAGGACAATCCGCTGATGGACGGCGTCGAGGGCGGCGGCACGCCGGTGCTCGGCAACGACGTGTGGGAGCACGCCTACTATCTGACCTACAACAACCGCCGTGCCGACTACCTCAAGGCCTGGTGGAACGTGGTCGACTGGGCCAAGGCCGACGAACGGTTCTCGGCCGCGAGCGTGTGACAATATCCGGCCTTTGCCGGGGAGGTGGCGCTGCGAAGCAGTGACGGAGGGGTTCTGGTCCACGCGTCCAGAACCCCTCCGTCGCGGCTGCCTCTCCCCCCGAAGGCATGGTCCGGCATCACTGCTTCAGCCGGTACCCCGTCCGGAAGATCACGACGATCGCCGTGAGGCACAGCGCGATGATCGCCGCCATGACTGCCACGCTCGCCCACACCGGCACGTCTGCCGTGGAGAAGAACGTCCAGCGGAACCCGCTGATGAGATAGACCACGGGGTTGAACAGGGTGACCGTCCGCCACGGCTCGGCAAGCGCCGTCACCGAGTAGAAGGCCCCGCCGAGGAAGGTCAGCGGCGTAACGATCAGCATCGGCACGATCTGCAGCTGCTCGAAGCTTTTGGCCCAGATGCCGATGACGAAGCCCATCAGGCAGAAGGCCGTGGTGATCGCCAGCAGGAAGATCACCATCAGCAGCGGATGATCGACGTGGATCGGCACGAACAGCGTCGCCGTCGCCAGTGTCACCAGCGCCAGCACGACCGACTTGGTCACGGCCGCGCCGACGTAGGCGAGCACCGTCTCCATGCTCGACACCGGCGCGGACAGCAGCTCGTAGATCGTGCCCTGGAACTTGGGGAAATAGATCCCGAAGCTCGCGTTGAAGATCGACTGCATGAAGACCGACAGCAGCGTCAGGCCGGGCACGATGAAGCTGCCGAACTGGACCCCGCCCATGGACGACATGCGGCTTCCGATCGCGGACCCGAAAACGACGAAGTAGAGCGCGGTGGTGATCACCGGCGCGACCAGGCTCTGCCACAGCGTGCGCTGCGCCCGTGCCATCTCGAATTTATAGATCGCCGCGACGCTGTGCATGCTCATGGCCGCGGGCTTTCGTGGACCAGCGAGACGAAGATGTCCTCCAGGCTCGACTGGTGCGTCGACAGGTCCTTGTAGCCGATGCCGAGATCAGACAGCCGGCGCATCAGCGCGGCGATGCCGGTCCGTTCCGCATGACTGTCGAACGAATAGGCGAGCTGGCGCCCCTCGTCCGCGAGCGTCACGCTCCACTCTTCGAGCTCGGGCGGCACGGCGCCGAGCGGATCGGCGAGCGTGACCTTGAGCGTCTTCGTGCCGAGCCGCGCCATCAGCGCGCTCTTGTCCTCGACCGCGATCAGCTCGCCGTGGCGGATCACGCCGACGCGGTCCGCCATCTCCTCCGCCTCTTCGATATAGTGGGTGGTGAGGATGATCGTCGTCCCATCCTCGCGCAGCTTGCGGACCATGTCCCACATGTCGCGGCGCAGCTCGACGTCGACCCCGGCCGACGGTTCGTCGAGGAACAGCAGGCTGGGCTCGTGGCTCAGCGCCTTGGCGATCATCACCCGGCGCTTCATGCCGCCGGACAGTTCCATCATGCGCGTGCCGCGCTTGTCCCATAGGGTCAGGCGGCGAAGGATGTCTTCGATCCGCGCGGGGTCCCTCGGCTTGCCGAACAGCCCGCGTGAGAAGGTGACGGTCGACAGCACGCTCTCGAACGCGTCGGTGGTGAGCTCCTGCGGCACGAGTCCGATCCGCTGGCGGGCGTGGCGATAGTCGGTGGCATGGTCCTTACCATCCACCAGCACGATGCCGCCGGATGCGGTGACGATGCCGCAGACGATGTTGATCAGCGTCGTCTTGCCGGCGCCGTTCGGCCCGAGCAGCGCGAAGATCTCGCCCCGGCGGATGTCGAGGTCGACGGACTTGAGCGCTTCGGTGCCGCTCGCATAGGCCTTGCGCAGCCCGCGGATGGACAGGATCGTGTCGCTCATTCTGGGGGCAGCTCGGTGGGCTTGGCTTCCCCGATCTCGAGCCCGTGACGCATCAGCATCGGGACGTTGGCGATGGCGAACAGGAAGGTAGCGGGGAGGGCGATCCACAGCTTGTAGCTGATCCACTGCGCGGTCGTGACGTTGCGCCACACCGCCTCGTTGGCGATCGCCATCGCGAGGAAGAACAGCGCCCAGTTCCGGGTCAGCCGCGACCAGCCCCGCTCGCTCAGGCCGGGATAGGCGGACCCGAGCACGTTCTTGAGCAGCGGGCGTCCCGTCGCCAGCCCAAACGCGAGCAGGGCGGCCACGATCACGTAGTAGATCGTCGGCTTCACCTTGATGAACGTCTCGTTGTGCAGCCACAGGGTCAGCCCGCCCATGACGATCACGAGGAAGCCGGAGAACAGTTGCAAGGCCGACAGCCGCCCGGTCAGCACAAAGCTGACCAGCAGCGAGGCGACGAACGCGACGATGAACACTGCGGTGCCGGTGAACACCCCGAGTCGCGCGTTGGCGAAGAAGAACAGCACCAGCGGCCCGAGGTCGAGCAGCAGGCGCACGGTGGCCGAAACCTCGCGCGGCTTGGCGGGAGCGTCGCTCATGCCGTCAGTCCCGCGATCGCCCGGGCAACCGCGCGCGGGTCGAACGGGCGCAGGTCGTCGACCCCTTCGCCGACGCCGATCGCATGGATCGGCAGGCCGAACCGCTCCGCCGCCGCGACCAGCACGCCGCCCCGCGCCGTGCCGTCGAGCTTGGTCATCACCAGCCCCGTCACCCCGGCGAGATCGCGGAACACCTCGATCTGGTTGAGCGCATTCTGCCCCGTCGTGGCGTCGAGCACGAGGATGACGTCGTGCGGCGCCTCGGGGTTGAGCCGGCCGAGCACGCGGCGGATCTTCGCCAGTTCGTCCATCAGCTCGCGCTTGTTCTGGAGCCGCCCGGCGGTGTCGACGATCAGCGCGTCGATCCCGGTCGCGGTGGCCTGCTTGACCGCGTCGAAGGCCACGCTCGCCGGGTCGCCGCCCTCGGGGCCGCGGACGATGCCGATGCCGAGCCGGTCGGCCCACACCGCGAGCTGGCCGATCGCGGCGGCGCGGAACGTATCCCCCGCGGCCAGCAGCACGCCGTAGTCCTGCTCCTGGAACAGATGCGCGAGCTTGGCGATCGTGGTGGTCTTGCCGCTGCCGTTGACCCCGATCACGAGGATCACTTGCGGCCGCGGGAACGCTACGACGTCGAGCGGCTTGGCAACCGGGCGCAGGATCGCGG
>CAXSDY010000059.1:0-14095 GCA_964235835.1 uncultured Sphingomonadaceae bacterium
GCGTGTAGGCCAGCTCCTGCACCGCCGTCGCCCCGGCCTCGTGCATGTGATAGCCGCTGATGGAGATCGAATTGAACTTCGGCATCTCGCGCGACGTGTAGGCGATGATGTCGGCGACGATGCGCATCGACGGCTCGGGCGGATAGATGTAGGTATTGCGGACTGCGAACTCCTTGAGGATGTCGTTCTGGATCGTGCCGCTGAGTAGCTTACGGGGCACGCCCTGCTCCTCCCCGGCGACGATGTAGAAGGCGAGCACCGGCAGCACTGCGCCGTTCATCGTCATGCTGACCGACATTTCGCCGAGCGGAATGCCGTCGAACAGCAGCTTCATGTCCTCGACCGAGTCGATCGCGACCCCGGCCTTGCCGACGTCCCCGGTGACGCGCGGATGGTCGCTATCGTAGCCGCGGTGGGTCGCCAGATCGAACGCGACCGACAGGCCCTTCTGGCCCGCGGCGAGGTTGCGGCGATAGAAGGCGTTCGACTCCTCGGCCGTCGAAAAACCGGCATATTGCCGAATGGTCCACGGCCGGCCCGAGTACATCGTGGCATACGGCCCCCGCGTGTACGGCGCGATCCCGGGATAGCCGCTGTCGATGTGCGCCACGTCGTCGGGCCCGTAAACCGGCTTGAGCGTGATGCCCTCCAGCGTCGGCCTCGACAGATCCGCCCCGTGCGCCTCCTTGGCGGCGAGTGCTTTCCACTGGTCGTACGCGTCGGTCATGTTCCCCCTTAACCCGGCGCCGACCCCCGTCCAGCCCTGCCGACCGACAGGTCAGTGCGCTTGGCGCGCGCTTTCCATGATCTCGGTCAGCACCCCGCCCATGTCCTTGGGGTGGAGGAAGAAGATCGGCGTGCCATGCGCGCCGATGCGGGTCGGGCCGAGAATCCGGACGCCCTTGCCGTCGAACCAGACCCTCGCCTCGTCGATGTCCGCGACCTCGAAGCAGACATGATGCTGCCCGCCCAGCGGGTTCTTGGCGAGGAATCCGGCGATCGGCGAATCCGGGCCAAGCGGCTCGATCAACTCGATCTGCATGTTCGGCGCGTCGATGAAGCACACGCGAACGCCCTGCGCAGGCAGGTCGAACGGCTCTCCCGCGGGCTCCGCGCCCATCGTCTCGCGGTACATCGAGATGGAAGCCTCGATCGAGGGCGTCGCCACCCCGATGTGGTTCAAGCGGCCGAGTTTCATTCCTCGTCCCGCGCCATCAGCCGGGACTGGCTCGCGGCCTGATCGGCGCGTCCCCGGACATATCCCTCGATCCTCGCGACCCTCTGCGCCAATTCCGCGTGACTGTTCGCGAGCAACCCGACGTCGTCGCCGAGACCGCGCAACTGCGTGTCGATCCGATCGAACCGTTCTTCCATCAGCATCACCGCCTTGATGCCGCCGTAGACCCGATCGAACGCGCTCACTTCGTGGCTTCCACGGCGGCGAGCGCTTCTCGAATTGACTTGCGCGCCTTGTCGATCGAAGCCTCCATTGAATCGAACCGTGCATTCCACTGGGGAATCGCGGTTTCGATCTCGTCCGCAAGCAGAGCCAACGCTGCTTCTTCGTGAGCCTCGACCAGTGGCTGCGCGATGTAGGTCGAGGTCGCCTCACGAACGACATGGCCGACCGACTGGCCGTTGCGTGCTGCGTAGGCGTCGAGGGCAGCCTTGTGGTCGCGGCTGGTCAGGAATGTCACTCGCTCGGTCTGCATCGCAGCGCTCCTTCGAACGTCAGGTAGACATCTGCTTCGTGCATTACAATGACATGATCATACTCAACCTTCGCCGAGCCGGCCGCAGAGGGTTGGCCGCTTCCTAGAGCGGAATATTGTCATGCTTCTTCCACGGGTTCTCCAGCTGCTTGCCTCTCAGCTTGCGTAGCCCCAGGGCAACGCGACGCCTGGTGGAATGCGGCATGATCACTTCGTCGATGAAGCCCTTGCTCGCGGCGACGAACGGGTTGGCGAAACGCTCTTCATATTCGCGGGTGCGCTCGGCGATCTCGTCGGCGGTCTTGCCGCGGAAGATGATCTCGACCGCGCCTTTCGCACCCATCACCGCGATCTCGGCGGTCGGCCAGGCGTAGTTCAAGTCGCCGCGCAGATGCTTCGACGCCATCACGTCGTAGGCGCCGCCATAGGCCTTGCGCGTGATCACCGTAATCTTCGGCACCGTCGCCTCGGCATAGGCGAACAGCAGCTTGGCGCCGTTCTTGATGATGCCGTTATGCTCCTGGCCGACGCCCGGCAGGAAGCCCGGCACGTCGACGAAGGTTAGGATGGGCACGTCGAATGCGTCGCAGAAGCGCACGAACCGCCCGGCTTTCTTCGACGCCGCGATGTCGAGGCAACCGGCGAGCACCATCGGCTGGTTCGCGACGACCCCGACCGTGCGTCCCTCGATGCGGCAGAAGCCGATAATGATATTGCCGGCATGCGCCGGCATCAGTTCGAAGAAGTCGCCCTCGTCGGCCACCTTCCGGATCAGCTCGTGCATGTCGTACGGCGTCGCGGCGCTCGGCGGAATCAGCGTGTCGAGGCTGTCCTCGACCCGGTTCCAAGGGTCGTTCGTGGGCCGCACGGGCCCCTCGTGGCGGTTGCTGAGCGGCAGGAAGTCGAAGAAGTCGCGCGTCGCGAGCAGCGCGTCGATGTCGTTCTCGAACGCGACGTCGGCGACCCCCGACTTGGTCGTATGCGTCACCGCGCCGCCCAGTTCCTCCTGCGTCACCACCTCGTTCGTGACCGTCTTGACCACGTCAGGGCCCGTTACGAACATGTAGCTTGAATCCTTCACCATGAAGATGAAGTCGGTCATCGCCGGCGAATAGACCGCGCCGCCCGCGCACGGCCCCATGATCAGGCTCAGCTGCGGCACGACCCCGCTCGCCAGCACGTTGCGCTGGAACACCTCGGCATAGCCGCCGAGGCTCGCGACGCCCTCCTGGATGCGGGCGCCACCACTGTCGTTGAGGCCGATCACCGGAGCGCCGACCTTGAGCGCCGCGTCCATGATCTTGCAGATTTTCTGCGCGTGCCGCTCGCTCAGCGATCCGCCGAACACCGTGAAGTCCTGCGCGAAGACATAGACCAGCCGGCCGTTGATCGTGCCCGACCCCGTCACCACCCCGTCGCCGGGGATCTTCTGGGCCTCCATCCCGAAGTCCGTGCAATTGTGTTCGACGAACATGTCGACTTCTTCGAAACTGCCTTGGTCAAGCAGCACAGACAGCCGCTCGCGTGCCGTCAGGCGGCCCTTGGCATGCTGCGCTGCAATGCGCCCCTTGCCGCCGCCTAGCCTCGCTTCGGCGCGGCGGGACTCCAATTCGTCGGCCGTCGTCCCCATGTAAGTTCCCCGGTTGGTTGCCGAAGCGCGTCTTTCACGCCTTCGGCGACCCAGTCAAATGTTCGCGGAAACGCCAGTTTCGTTTCGCAGGTGCAGCAGAATCTGCCTAACTTGCGTCATGCGGCCGGAACCGCAGAACCGGGCCGATGTTGTGCTTTGGTAACGTTCTTGCATGGAGTGTGTCTATGTTCACTGGTGTCGGCGGCGTAGGTTCCAGAGGAGAGGCTGCGCGCCCGACCGAACACCATAACGCGACGCTTCTCTGCTTTTCTCACCTGCGCTGGGATTTCGTGTTCCAGCGTCCCCAGCACCTGATGGGCCGTTTCGCGCGCACTGCTCCGGTGGTCGTGTGGGAAGAGGCGATCGACGCCGTCGACGGTGCCTCTCCATCGCTTGAGATCCGTCCGGCGGCCAAGACCCGCGGCGTGACCGTGATCACCCCGCGCATCCCTCAAGGCGGCTCTGAGGACGAGCGGAACGCGACTCTGAAGAAGCTGCTCGACGGCTATCTGGCCGGTGTCACGGGCCCGCTGGTCGCCTGGTACTACACACCGATGATGCTGCCCTTCTCACGCCACATCGACGCCGCCTGCACCGTCTATGATTGCATGGATGAGCTCGCCAACTTCCGTTTCGCACCCAAGGAACTGCTCGATCTCGAGCGCGAGCTGCTGGAACGTTCGGACGTCGTGTTCACCGGCGGCTACAGCCTTTATGAATCCAAGAAGCAGCGGCACGGCAACGTCCATCCGTTCCCGTCGTCGGTTGACCGCGCTCACTTCGCCGCGGCCCGTGGCGACATTGCCGATCCTGCCGATCAGGCTGGCTTGGCCCATCCGCGGCTCGGCTTCTACGGCGTCATCGACGAGCGCATCGATCTCGACTTGATCGCGGCGGTCGCCGACGCGCGGCCGAACTGGTCGCTCGTGATGGTCGGCCCGGTCGTCAAGATTTCCGAAGCCGACCTGCCGAAGCGCGCCAACATCCACTACATCGGCGGCAAGTCGTACGACGAGCTGCCGGCCTATCTGGCGCACTGGGATGTCGCGCTGATGCCGTTTGCGATCAATGCGGCGACCCGCTTCATCTCGCCGACCAAGACCCCGGAATATCTCGCCGCGGGCAAGCCGGTCGTCTCGACCCCGATCCGCGACGTCAAGCGCACCTACGAGCGGGTCGCGGGGGTCCGCATCGCCGGCACGCCCGAGCAGTTCATCGCCGGCTGCGACGCGCAGTTGGCGCTCGCGAACAGCGGCGACCGCTGGCTGGCGGAGGTTGACGGTCTCCTCTCGACGATGAGCTGGGATACGACCCAGGCGCGCATGGCCGCCCTGATCGATGAAGTGATGGAAGGAGCCGACCCGGCCAGCGACAAGCCGGCGATCGGCACGGCCGCGCCGAGCAAGGCGATCGCCCACCTCGCGACCAGCCGCAAGTACGACTATCTTATCGTCGGGTGCGGCTTTGCCGGATCGGTGCTCGCCGAACGGCTCGCCAACCAGCACGGCGCCCGCGTCCTGATGATCGACAAGCGCGATCACATCGCCGGCAATGCGTTCGACGAGAAGGATGCGGCGGGCATCCTGATGCACCGCTATGGCCCGCACATCTTCCACACCAACAGCGACGAGGTGTTCGCCTATCTATCGCAGTTCACCAAGTGGCGGCCCTACGAGCACCGCGTGCTCGCCAGCGTCCGCGACCAGTTGGTGCCGATCCCGATCAACCGGACGACGCTCAACAAGCTGTTCGACCTCGACCTCAAGACCGATGAGGAAGCGGCCGCCTATCTGGCGACTCGCGCCGAGACCGTCGAGGAGATCAAGACCTCCGAGGACGTGGTCATCAACGCCGTCGGACGCGAGCTCTACGAGCTGTTCTTCCGCGGTTACACCCGCAAGCAGTGGGGCCTCGACCCGAGCGAGCTCGACAAGCTGGTGACCGCCCGCATCCCGACGCGGACGAACACCGATGACCGCTATTTCACGGACAAGCACCAGGCGATGCCGGCCGACGGCTACACGGCCATGTTCAAGGCGATGGTCGATCATCCCAATATCGATATCGCGCTGGGCGCCGACTACCGCGAGGTGAAGGAGTCCGTTCAGGCGGCGCACATCATCTACACCGGCCCGATCGACGAATATTTCGATTTCCGCTTCGGCAAGCTGCCCTATCGCAGCCTGAAGTTCGAGCACAAGACGCTCGACCAGTCGCAGTATCAGGCGGTCGGCACGGTCAATTATCCCGCGGAAGACGTGCCCTACACGCGGATCAGCGAGTACAAGCACCTGACCGGGCAGCAGTCGAGCAAGACCAGCATCACGCTGGAATATCCGGCGGCGGAGGGCGATCCCTACTATCCCATTCCGCGTCCCGAGAACCAGGCGCTGTTCAAGCGTTATGAGGCGCTGGCGGATGCGACCAGCGGCGTGACGTTCGTCGGCCGGCTCGCGACGTACCGCTACTACAACATGGACCAGATCGTGGGTCAGGCGCTCGCAACGTTCCGCCGCATGGACGCTGCGCGCAAGGCCCGGACAGGCGTATCCGCAACCACCGCCGCTGGAGCAACCGCGGGCGGTATGCGCATCGTGGCATAAGGAACCCAACATGAAGCCTCTGACCATGTCAGACGGCGATCGTCCTCTCGGGCTCGAACTGTGGGGCGGCGTCGAATGTACGGTCGTGCGCATCGGCGACCGGTTCCGCGACCAGTTGGTCGAGACCGGGCACCGTGACCGGCCGGGCGACATCGACCTGCTTGCCGACCTCGGCATCAAGGCGGTGCGCTATCCGATCGTGTGGGAAACGGTCGCGCCAGATCGTCCCGACTCATGCGACTTCTCGTGGCATGCCGAGCGGCTCGAACGGATCCGCGCGCTCGGCATCCGCCCGATCGGTGGCCTCGTGCACCACGGTTCGGGTCCGCGCTACACCAGCCTGCTCGATCCTGAGTTCCCCCGACTGCTCGGCGAATATGCCGCGCGGACGGCGGAGCGCTTCCCGTGGATCGACACTTGGACGCCGGTCAACGAGCCGCTCACGACGGCGCGCTTTTCATGCTTGTACGGGCACTGGTTCCCGCATGAGAAAAGTCTCGGCGCCATGCTGCGCGCGCTGGTCAACGAGTGCCTCGGCACGCTCGAGGCGATGCGCGCGATCAAAAGCGTCAATCCGGCGGCCAAGCTTTTGGTCACCGAGGATCTCGGCAAGACGTTCGCGACGCCGGAACTCGCCTACCAGGCGGAGCACGAGAACCAGCGGCGCTGGCTGAGCCTCGACCTGCTCGCCGGGCGCGTCGATCCGTCGCATCAATTCTACCTTCCCCTGATCGCCGCCGGGGTCGACCCCGCCGCTCTGCGCAAACTCGCCTCCGCGGAAGCGACCCCGGACATCATCGGCATCAACCATTATCTGACGAGCGAGCGGTACCTCGATCAGCGTCTCGAGCTTCATCCCGGGACCGAGCCGGGGTCGAATGGTCACGACACCTACCTCGACTTGGAAGCGGTGCGCGTTCCCGAACTCGCCAGCGATGTCGGTCCTGGCCCGCGGCTGCGCGAGGCGTGGCAGCGCTACAAGCTGCCGATGGTCGTGTCCGAGGTCCACCACGGCTGCACCCGCGAGGAGCAGGTGCGCTGGTTCCGCGACGTGTGGCACGCGGTCGAGGCGGAGCGCGCCGCCGGCGCCGACATCCGCGCCGTGACCCTGTGGTCGATGTTCGGCACGGTCGACTGGCGCTCGCTGCTGACCCGCTTCGACCATCATTACGAAGGCGGCGCGTTCGACACGCGAAGCCCCGAGCCGCGCCGAACGCTCGTTGCCGATATCGCCGCGACGCTCGGCCGCGGCGGCCGCCCGGATCACCCCGTGTTCGACCAGCCCGGCTGGTGGCAGCGTCCCGGCCGCTTCTACCACAACAATCACGACCCGGCCGATGAGCAGCTGCCCGGCCGCAAGCTGCTCGTCACCGGTGCCACCGGCACGCTCGGCCAGGCATTCGCGCGCATCTGCCACCATCGCGGGCTCGCCTGCCGACTGACCACCCGCGCCGAACTGGACATCACCGACACCACGTCGATCGCGGCCGCCCTGACGCGCGAGAACCCGTGGGCGGTCATCAATACCGCCGGCTTCGTGCGGACCTGGGAAGCCGACTCGAAGGTCGACGAATGCTTCTCGATCAACGTGCTGGGGGCGGAACAGCTCGCGCGGGCGTGCCGCATCGCCGGAATCCCGTTCGTGACTTTCTCGTCCGACCTGGTGTTCGATGGCCAACTCGGCCGCCCCTACGTCGAGGGGGATGCCGTCTCGCCGCAGGGGGCCTATGGCCGCAGCAAGGCTCAGGCCGAGCAGAAGGTGCTCGGCGCCTACGGCGACGCCCTCGTGGTACGGACCAGCGCCTTCTTCGGGCCGTGGGACCAGCATAATTTCCTCGTCAACATCATCGACCGGCTGAAGCGCGGCGAGCACATCACCGACGCGGGCAGTGCCGTCGTCAGCCCGACCTATGTCCCCGACCTCGTCCACGCCACGCTTGACCTGCTGCTCGACCGGCAGACCGGCATCCGCCATCTCGCCAACCAGGGGGAGATCAGCTGGAACGAGCTCGCCCGCGACATCGCCCAGCGGACTGGCCACGATGCCAGGCGCATTGTCCCGGCAGACGATGGTGTCGCCCCGAACACCAGCCTGTACAGCGGGCACGGCACCCTGCTCCGGCCGCTCGACGCCGCGCTGGACGACTTCGTCCGCTACTCCCGCCCGCTCGCCGATCTCGCCTGATCGACCGGGCCTGACGGACCCAAACCCACCCGCCATGCTTTCTCCAGCCTGAGGAGCTTGGATGGAGCGGCAACATTGGCCGGGCCGGCTGTGGCTGGTGCGGCACGGACAGAGCCAGGGCAACGTCGCGCGCGATCTCGCCGACCAGGCGGGACACTCGGTGATCGCGCTCGACTTGCGTGACGTCGACGTGCCGTTGTCCGATTTGGGGCACCGGCAGGCCGAGGCCGCAGGGCGCTGGTTCGCTGCCCTCCCCGAAGCGGAGCGGCCCGAAGTCCTGCTCTCCTCCCCCTACGTTCGCGCGCGCCAGACCGCCGAGGCGATCTGCAAGGCGGGCGGTCTCGCGGGGGGCGCGAAGGCGACCGTGCTCGACGAGCGGCTGCGCGAGCGTGAGTTCGGCGTGTTCGACGGCCTGACCACCCGCGGCATCCGCGAGCGCTATCCCGACGAAGCCGCTCACCGCACCAAGATGGGAAAATTCTATCACCGCGCCCCCGGCGGCGAGAGCTGGGCAGACGTTATCCTGCGCCTGCGCAGCGCCATGAACAGCATCGCCCTGCAGTACGAGGGCCGGCGGGTGCTGGTCGTTTGCCACCAGGTCGTCGTGCTGTGCATGCGCTACATTCTCGAGGAGCTGACCGAGGCGCAGATCCTCGCCATCGACCGCCAGGCGGAAATCCTCAACTGCGGCATTTGCGCCTACGACTTCGCCAGCGACCGCAAGGGCCTGTGCGTTCCGTGGCTGGCGCTGTGGAACCACGGCGCGCCGCTCGAGATTGAAGGGGCCGAAAAGACCTCGGCGCCCGATGCGATCGCGGGCTCGCGTTGATCGGCGATCCGCCAGCCGAGCTCGACCGCGCGATGCTCGACGCGCATCCGCTGCCGCCGGTGGAGGCCGGCGACAAGGACTCGAACGGCGCGATCCTGATCATCGCCGGCAGTCGCTCGGTGCCTGGCGCCGCACTCCTCGCCGCCCACGCCGCCATGCGGGCAGGCGCCGGCAAGCTCAAGATCGCCACGGTGGCGTCCGTCGCGCCGCACCTCGCCATCGCCATGCCGGAAGCAATGGTGCTCGGGTTCGCGGAGGCCGACGACGGCGGCTTCGCGGAACCGGCGCTCGACCAACTTCTCAAAGCCGCCGAACACGTGGACGCCATCGTCGCCGGTCCGGGCCTCACCACCAACGGCACCGGCCAGGCGCTCGCCGGCAAGCTATGCGGCCTCGGCCGCTCGCTCGCGCTTGATGCCGCGCTGCTGCACGCCGTTGCCGAGCGCGACTCCCGTTCCGCCGATTGCCCGCCGGTGTTGCTGCCGCACGCCGGCGAGATGGCCTCCCTGCTCGACTGCGAGGAGGCGGAGATCGAGGCCGACCCGCTTGCCGCCGGACGCCGCGCAGCGGATCGCTATGCCGCCGTCACCCTGATGAAGGGCGTCCAGAGCCACGTCGTCGCGCCGGACGGGCGCGCGTGGAAATACCAGGGCGGCGGCCCCGGCCTGGGCGTCTCGGGCAGTGGCGACGTCCTCGCCGGCATCGTCGGCGGCTTGCTCGCCCGGGGCGCGGAGCCACTCACCGCCCTGCTGTGGGGCGTGTGGCTCCATGGTGAGGCGGGCGCACGACTCGGCCAGCGGATCGGCGTCCGGGGTTACCTCGCCCGCGAACTCCCGGAGGAAGTGCCGGCGCTGCTCTACTCGGACTGACTCTCGCTGAGGTCGGTCGGCGTGCCGATCTGCTCGGTCTGGTACCGCTCGAGCTCGTCGCCAATGAGGCGCACGATGTGCAGCACGTTGGTCGAGCCAGCGGTCTTGAACGGGACACCGGCGAGGATCACCAGTCGGTCCCTTGCCACCGCGAGCCCGTGCCGCAGCGCCATGCGCTTGGCCTTGGCGACCATTTCCTCGAAGCTGGCGACATCGCGGGTGTGGACGGCGTGGACGCCCCACTGCAGCCCGAGCCGCCGAGCCACCGTCTTGCTCGCCGTCATGGCGAGGATCTTCACCGGCGGCCGCTCACGCGCGATGCGGCGCGCGGTCGACCCGGAGCTGGTGTAGCAGACCATCGCCCCGGTCTTCAGGCTGGTGGAGATGCCGCGCGCTGCGTCGGCCAGCGCATCGGCGGCCGTCGCCTCGGCCGGCGTCTCCGTGAAATGGATACGTGCCGCGTAGACCGGGTCATTCTCGACGTTGCAGCCGATCCGGTCCATCATCCGCACGGCTTCGATGGGATATTGGCCGGCCGCGCTCTCGGCCGACAGCATGACCGCGTCCGCCCCGTCGTAGATGGCAGTCGCTACGTCGCTCACCTCGGCTCGGGTCGGGGTCGGGGAGACGATCATCGACTCGAGCATCTGCGTGGCGACGACGACCGGCTTGCCCAGCTGCCGCGCACGCGCCACGATCCGATTCTGCAAGGGCGGCACGCTCTCGGGCGGCAGCTCGACGCCGAGGTCGCCCCGCGCGACCATCACCGCATCGGCCAGCGCCAGGATCTCGTCGAGGCGCTCGATCGCCTGTGGCTTCTCGATCTTGGCCAGCAGGCCGGCGCGGTCGCCGACCAGTTCGCGCGCCTCCGCGACATCCTCGGGCCGTTGAACGAACGACAGGGCGATGTAGTCGGCGCCCTGCTCCAGCGCGAACATCAGGTCGCTGCGGTCCTTCTCGGTCAGCGCCGGGATCGGGACCAGCACGTCGGGCACGTTGACCCCCTTGTGGTTGGAGACCTTGCCGCCAACCTCGACCACCGCGCCGATCTTGCCGGCCTCCACTCCGGCGATCTTCAACCGCACCTTGCCGTCGTCGATCAGCAGCCGGTCGCCCTTGCGCGCGGCCTGGAACAGCTCGGGATGCGGCAGTTCGACCCGGTGGTCGTTGCCGGGTGCCGGGTCACTGTCGAGGATGAACATCGTGCCTTCCTTCAGCACCGCCGACCCGCCGCTGAAGTCGCCGACCCTGAGCTTGGGACCCTGGAGATCGAACACGATCGTCGTCGGGCGGCCGAGCGTCTCCTCGAGGTGGCGGATCGCGGTCACGAGCTTGGCCTTCTCGGCCTGCTCGCCGTGGCTCATGTTGATGCGGAAGGCGTCAGCGCCGGCGACCATCAGCGCCTCGATCTTCTCCGGCGTGGCGCTCGCGGGGCCCAGGGTGGCGAGGATCTTCACCTTGCGGTCGCGCGGTTTCATTGCTTCGCTCACGGCCAACTCCCTGCGGTCGGCCGCGCCATAGCCGCTTGCCGGATCGGTTCAACCGGCTTCATCAGGTGCTCGCGGCCGCGCTCAACCGACTTGAGCAGCGGCGGCCGCTCGCCTAACGCGCAGTGATCGACCAGGCGAAACGGGAAGACACATGAGCGAAGGCAATGTCGCGGCAGACCAGTTGCGGCTGTTCATCGAGCGGATCGAACGACTCGAGGAGGAAAAGAAGGGCATCGCCGACGACGTCAAGGACGTCTACGCGGAGGCCAAATCCAATGGCTACGACACCAAGACGATGCGCAAGATCGTCGGCCTGCGTCGGCTCGAGGCCCACGTCAGGCAGGAGGCAGATGCCTTGCTCGAGACCTACCGTACCGCACTCGGCCTCGCCTGAATGACCGGGCGTGGTTGATCCTGCTCCGGTGGACCGCAGCGCTGCGACCTGCCCGAGTGCCGCCGACCTTGCCCGCGCCATGCTCGCGGACCCGAAGACGAGCTATGGCGAGGACGCCTATCGGATCCTCGAACGGATCGCGTCGGGCGAGCCTTCCGGATCGCGCGCCAACGCCTATCTTCTACCTGATGCGACGCAGGGCGAGCGGTTGGCCGACCGTGTCGCCGCGGTCGGCGGCTCGTGGGCGTTCATCATCGCCTTCGGCGTGGTACTGTTCGCCTGGATGATCATCAACAGCGGGCTGGGCAAGCGGCTTGGCGTCGAGTTCGACCCGTACCCGTTCATCTTCCTCAACCTCATGCTGTCGATGCTCGCCGCGATCCAGGCGCCGATCATCATGATGAGCCAGAACCGCCAGTCGACGAAGGACCGCCTCTCGGCGAGGCTCGACTTCGAGACCAATCTGCGCGCCGAGCTCGATATCGAGCGGTTGCATATCAAGGTCGACGCGCTGCTCGCCCGGCGGGCCGAGGGCCCGCCGCAAGGTTGAGCAAGCGCGGCGTCGCAGCTAGGGCAAGCCGATCGATCGACGATCCGAAGGTACCCCGTGGCCGGCCATTCCAAGTTCAAGAACATCATGCATCGCAAGGGCGCGCAGGATAAGAAGCGCTCCGCGGTCTTCTCCAAACTCTCGCGCGAGATCACCGTCGCGGCCAAGATGGGCCTGCCCGATCCGGCGATGAACGCCCGCCTGCGCGCCGCGGTGCTCGCCGCGCGCGCCGGCGGCATGCCCAAGGACAATATCGAGCGGTCGATCAACAAGGCCGCGGCGTCCGACGCGGAGAATTACGAGGAGGTCCGCTACGAGGGCTTCGGCCCCGGCGGCGTGTCGCTGATCATCGAGGCGCTGACCGACAACCGCAACCGCACCGCGACCAACGTCCGCACCGCGGTGTCGAAGAACGGCGGCAATCTCGGCGCGAGCGGCAGCGTCAGCCACGCCTTCGACCGCATGGGCCTGATCAGCTATCCGGCCTCCGCCGGCGATCCCGACAAGGTGTTCGAAGCCGCGCTCGAGGCCGGGGCGCAGGACGTCTCCTCGTCCGACGACGGTCACGAGATCTGGACCGACCAGGCCGATCTCCATGAAGTCGCCAAAGCGCTCGAACCGGTCCTCGGCGAGGCGGAAGGAGCCAAGCTCGCGTGGCGACCCCAAACCATGGTCGAGGTCGGTGAGGACGACGCGACGACCCTGCTCAGGCTCATCGACGCGCTGGACGAAGACGACGACGTCCAGACCGTCTCGGGCAATTACGAGGTCAGCGACGAGGTGATGGAGAAGCTCGGCTGATCATTCTGGGCCTGGACCCTTCGCTGTCCTGCACCGGCTGGGGCGCGATCCGCGCAGAAGGCAATCGCCTCACCCACGTTGCGAACGGCCAGTTGAAGACCGATCCGAAAGAGACGCTCCCGCGCCGCTTGTCGCACCTCGCTACCATGCTCGACGCGATCATCGCCGATCACGCGCCGGTGGCGGCTGCGGCCGAAGAGATTTTCCTCAACAAGAACCCGCAATCGACGCTCAAACTCGCCCAGGCGCGCGGGGTGGTGCTGATGACCGCCGCGCGCGCCGGCATCGACGTCGGCGAATATGCCGCGCGCCTCGTCAAGAAAGCCGTCGTCGGCACCGGCGCGGCGGAAAAGGCGCAGGTCCACGCCATGGTCCAGCGCCTGCTTCCCGGCGTGGAGATCGCCGGCGAGGATGCCGCCGACGCGCTCGCCGTCGCCATCACCCACGCCCACCATCTGGCCAGCGCGCGGCGCGTCGCCTAGCGTCCCGGAGATGATCGCCCGCCTCACCGGAACCCTCGCCGAGACCGCGGCCGATCACGCCGTGGTCGACGTCGCGGGCGTCGGCTATGCCGTCCTCGCCAGCACGCGCACGCTCGACGCGATCGGGCCGGTCGGCTCGGCCGTCCTGCTCCTCACCGAGCTCCAGGTGCGCGAGGACAGCATGACCTTGTTCGCCTTCGCCAATGCCGCCGAGCGCGAGAGCTTCCGTGCGCTCACCAGCGTGCAGGGCGTCGGCGGCCGGGTAGCGCTCGCGATCCTCTCGGTCCTCGCCCCCGAAGACCTCGCCCGCGCGGTCGCGCAGGGCGACAAGGCGATGATCGCCCGCGCCAGCGGCGTCGGCCCCAAGCTGGCGCAGCGCATCGCCAACGAACTGGCAGGCAAGCTCGGCAGCCCCGCCCTGGCGGCCGTCCCCGGCGCCCCGGCCCCCGCCGGAAGCATCGCCCGCGACGCGCTCAGCGCCCTTGCCAACCTCGGCTTCAAGCCCGCCGAAGCCAGCGCCGCCGTCACCGCGGCCAACGATGAACTCGGC
>CAXSDY010000060.1:0-1474 GCA_964235835.1 uncultured Sphingomonadaceae bacterium
CCGAGCTCGAGGACGAGACCGGCCAGCGGCTCGGCGAGCGCGGGCACGAGTTCGGGACGGTGACCGGGCGCAAGCGGCGCTGCGGCTGGTTCGACGCGGTACTCGTGCGCCAGGCGGTGGCGGTGAGCGGCGTGACCGGCATCGCGCTGACCAAGCTCGACGTGCTCGACGGGTTCGAGACGTTGAGCATCTGCACCGGCTATCGCATCGACGGGCGGGCGTTCGACCACCTGCCCCCGCACGCCGCCGACCAGGCGCGGGTCGAGCCGGTCTACGAGGAGTTCGAAGGCTGGGGCGAGACAACCCGCGGCGCGCGCAGCTGGGCCGAGCTGCCGGCCCAGGCGATCAAGTACATCCGGCGGGTCGAGGAGCTGGTGCGGTGCCCGGTCGCGCTGGTCAGCACGTCGCCGGAGCGCGAGGACACGATTTTGGTGCGGGATCCGTTCAGCGGATAGGAGTTCGCATGTCTAAATACGATTCACTTGCTGAGCATGTGCGCAGGCAAACGCTTCGTGAATTTGAGCTGCCGTTCTACAAGATCGAAGAGCTGATCGGCAGCAAGCTCCCGCAGAGTGCCTTGCGTCCACAGTATTGGGCCAACACGGCGAACGGAGGTGGACCGGTCAGGCAGGTTCTCCGAGAGACTCCTTACGACACGTTCCTCGTCAGCGGCTCACGCCGTGTGCGATTCGAACGGCGCTAGACCGTGGCGATATCCGGGGCGTCTTCGGCTTTCATGCCGATGACGTTGTAGCCGGCGTCGACATGGTGGATTTCGCCTGTCACCCCGCTCGCCAGGTCGCTGAGCAAGTACAGGCCGGCGCCTCCGACATCCTCGATCGTCACGTTGCGGCGTAGCGGGCTGTTGTATTCGTTCCACTTGAGGATGTAGCGGAAGTCGCCGATGCCGCTGGCGGCGAGCGTCTTGATCGGGCCGGCGCTGATCGCGTTGACGCGGATGCCCTCGGGGCCGAGGTCGGCCGCCAGATACTTGACCGACGTCTCGAGCGCCGACTTCGCGACCCCCATGACATTGTAGTGCGGGATCACCTTTTCGGCGCCGTAGTAGGTGAGGGTCAGCAGCGACCCGCCGGGCTTCATCATGGCGCGGGCGCGCTGGGCAACGGCGACGAGGCTGTAGACCGAGATGTTCATGGTCATCAGGAAATTGTCGAGGCTCGTGTCGACATAGCCGCCGCGCAGCTCGTTCTTGTCGGAGAAACCGATGGCGTGGACGACGAAGTCGAGCCCGTCCCAGCGCTGGCGAAGCGTCGCGAACGCCTGGTCGAGCTTGGCCATGTCGCCGACGTCGCAGTCGATCAGGAAATCCGAACCGACCTCGGCCGCCAGCGGGCGCACCCGCTTCTCCAGCGCCTCCCCCTGATAGGAGAAGGCCAGCTCCGCGCCGGCTTCGCCCAGCTGCCTGGCGATGCCCCACGCGAGCGAGCGGTCGTTGGCGAGGCCCATGATGAGG
>CAXSDY010000060.1:1484-13972 GCA_964235835.1 uncultured Sphingomonadaceae bacterium
TCATGCCGGTTTTCCGTGGCCCGTTCATGCCTGCAATCCCTTCAAGCTCGGCTCCTTGGCATCGGCGACCACCTTTTCGCCGGGCGGCGCGTCCTCGACTTCCAGCTCGTTGCTGAAGGGTCCCGAATAGATTTCGCCCTTTAACGCCTTGCTGCCGGCATCCGCCAGCGCGGCGTTCAGTTCCGCGCCGATCACGACCCCCAGACCGGCGAAGAAGAAGAACAACAGCGCCACCATCACGCCGGCGAGACTGCCGTAGGTCTTCTGATAGCCGCCGAGCATGGCGATCACGCGCGGCAGCAGTTCGACGACGGAGAGCCACCACAGGGTGACGAACAGCGCGCCGGGCCACTTGCGGCAGGTCATGCTGCGATAGCGCGACGGGGTGAGGGCGAGGAACAGGAAGTAGAAGGTGACGTAGAGCGTCGCGGCCGGCGCCAGGCGATAGAAGCCCAGCCGGGTGACGACGCCTCCCGCGAACGGGAACCAGGTGACGACCGCCTCGTGGATCGAGGCGAGCAGCACCGAGGCCCCCAAAGCGATCATCATCAGCAGCACCGCGGCCATGATCAGCGCGATCGAGCCGAGGCGATACTCCCAGAACGGCGCGCAGAACTGGACGCCGTAGGCGCGGCGCAGGATGTCGCGGATGGTCTCGACGAAGCTCGCCGCAGTCCACAGGCCGACCAGCCCGCCGAACCATAACAGCGAGCCCTGGCGCACGGTCAGCACCTCGGCGATCGGCGCGCGCAGCAGGTCGGAGACGTTCGACGGCAGGCGCTGCAACACCGTGTTGACGGTCAGGATCGCGTCCTGGCTCTGGCCGAGCAGGTGCGCGATCGCTGCTGCCGTGATGAAGAATGGGAACAGCGCAAGGACGGCAAGATAGGCGAGGTTGCCGGCGTGGATGAACCCGTCCGAATAGACGCCCAGCGCAACCCGTTTCAGCACGACCCAAGGCGTGCTGTCCGGGCGGAAACGGTCGGCCACTTCCGCGCCGAACTTGGCCCGCAGCTCGGCAAGCCGCTTGCGCCGTTCTTCCGGCGACTGGGGGGACACCATCTGCATGGAGCGTGACTAGACCCCGAGCCCGGCGCGCGGATTGCCGCCGCCGTTCCAGGTCGCGGCGAACGCCTCGAGCGCGTCGTCGTGCTCCGGCAGGTCGACGGCGAGCGTCACCAGCTGGTCGCCGCGAACGCCGTTCCTGTCGGTGAAGCCGCGCGCCTTGAGCCGCAGCACCTTGCCCGACGAGCTGCCCTTGGGCACCGACAGCATGACGGGCCCGTCAGGCGTCGGCACCTTGACCTTGGCGCCGAGCACCGCCTCGTTGAGCGTCACGGGTAGGGTCAGCCGGATGTTGCTGCCCTCGCGCGTGTAGAAAGGGTGGGGCGCGATCTCGATCGAGACGATCGCGTCGCCGTTGCCACCGGGTCCTTCCTGCCCCTGCCCGGCGAGGCGGATCTTGGTGCCGTCCTCGACCCCGTTGGGCAGCTTGAGGTCGATGGTGCGCCCGCCCGCCAGCGTGACCCGCTGGGGCGATAGCGCGGCGGCGTCGACGAACGGCACCTTGAGGCGATACGAAACCTCGGCGCCCTTCTGCGGCGCCCCGGGCCTGCGGCCGAAGCTCGATGCGCCGCCATTGGGCCGGGCTCCCATGCCAGGGCCGCCGGCGCCGAACAGCCCTTCGAACAGGTCGGACAGGTCCGCCGTCTGGGCGCCATCGAAGCCACCCGGGAAGCCTTGGAACCCCCCGCTCGCGCCGGCTTCGCCCGAACGCTGTCCAGCGCCGTAGCCGCCGCCGAACCCTCCGCCGCCGGACGGCATCTTGGGATTGCCGTCCTCGTCGATCTCGCCGCGGTCGTACTGCGCCCGCTTGTCCTTGTCGGACAGCAGGTCATAGGCGTGCGTCACCTGCGCGAAGCGCTCGGCCGCTTTGGGATTATCCGTGTTGCGGTCGGGGTGGAGCTGCTTGGCGAGGCTCCGATAGGCCTTCTTGATCTCGGCCTCGTCCGCGCCGCGCTTGATCCCCAGGCGTTGATAAAGATCCATGGCTTACCTTAGGCGGTTTAGGGAGTCGCTGACCAGATGGGTTTGGCGGCCGTTCCGAACAAGCCGGTTGCGGTGCAGCATCGACCGCGCCTAGAACGCGCCATGGCCGACGAACCCTCAGCCGAGAACCCGTTCGACCTGTTCGATGCCTGGTTCGCCGAGGCGAAGGCGAGCGAGCCGAATGATCCCGAGGCTATGGCGCTGGCTACGTCGGATGAGGACGGCGTTCCGACGAACCGCATGGTCCTGCTCAAGGGACATGGGCCCGCCGGGTTCGTGTTCTACACCAACTCCCACAGCGAGAAGGGGCGGCAGCTCGCGGAGAACCCGCATGCCGCGCTGCTCTTCCACTGGAAATCGCTGCGGCGACAGGTGCGGGTCGAGGGGCATGTCGAGCATGTCTCGGACGATGAGGCGGATCGCTATTTCGCCAGCCGCAGCCGGGATTCGCAGCTCGGTGCCTGGGCTTCGGACCAGTCGCGCCCGCTCGCCAGCCGCACGGCCTTCGAGGAGGCGTTCGCGCAGCGCAGCCGCGAGTTCGACGGGCGCGACGTGCCGCGCCCGCCGCACTGGCTCGGATACCGGGTCGTGCCGCTGCTGATCGAATTCTGGTCGGACCGGCCGCATCGCCTGCACGAGCGGCGCGTGTTCGTCGCACAGGGGGCCGGCGAATGGAGCGAGGGGCTGCTCTATCCATGAGCGGATTCCATCATCACGGCCATGCGCACCAAGGGCCGCATCTCGGCGATGGGGAACGCTCCTCGCTATCGACCCGCGCCGCCCTTGCCAGCGTGGCGTGCGCGATCTTCCTGCTCGGTCTGAAGGGCTGGGGAGCCCTCGAGACGGGTTCGATGGCGATGCTCGGCAGCCTCGCCGACACCGCGCTCGACCTGCTCGCCAGTCTCGTCACCCTGTTCGGGGTGCGCGTGGCGGCGCAGCCGGCCGATCGGGACCATCGCTTCGGGCACGGCAAGGCGGAGGCGCTCGTCGCGCTCGCGCAAGTGTTCGTGATCGGCGTCTCGGCGGTGGCCATCGCCTTCCGCTCCGCCCAACGGCTGGCGCACGGCGCGGCGACCTCGCACGCCGAACTGGGCATGGGCGTGTCGCTGGCAGCGATCTTCGTGACGCTTGCCCTGACGCTCTATCAGGCGCGGGTGGTCAAGCAGACCGGCTCCGTCGCGATCGCCACCGACAAGCTCCACTACCAGTCCGACATGCTGCTCAACGGTACGGTGATCGTCGCGCTCGCCCTGGAGCAGTTCCTGCACCTGCGCGGCGCGGACGCGGCGTTCGGGCTGATCCTCGCCGCGTGGCTCGCGTGGGGCGCCTACCAGTCCTCCAGCCAGGCCCTCTCGCAGCTGATGGACGAGGAATGGCCGGAAGCGCAGCGCGCCGAGTTCCTCAGCGCAACGTCGGACCATGCCGAGCTGGCCGGCCTGCACGACCTGCGGACGCGCAGCAGCGGCACGCACCGCTTCGTCCAGTTCCACGTGTGGGTGCCGGCGCACTGGACGATCCGCGAAGCGCACGACCGCATGGACCCGGTCGAGGACGACCTGCGGCGGCGCTTTCCCAACACCGAAATCCTGATGCACCTCGACCCGGAAGGCCATACCGACCGGGAGACGATGCTTCCCTCGCACCTCACCGAGAACCGCTAGCCGGCGACGATCGTGAGCGTTCGTCCGCCGATCCACAGCCTGCCTTCCGAACCACGCTCGACGCTGACCTGTCCCTCGCGGCCCATCGCGGTGCCTTGCCGCGCCAGATAGGGTGGCGTGAAGCGGCCGCTGCCCGTCAGCCATTGGGCCAGCGAGGCGTTGAGGCTGCCGGTCACGGGGTCCTCGAGGATCGCGCGGCGATCGTTGCTGAAGAAGGCGCGGACTTCGTACGCGGCGGGTCCCGAGCGGTGCGGGCCGACGACGCCGAGCTTGATATCGCGCGGGTGGCTCGCGGGCGGAGTCACGGCGAGCACCGCGTCGGCAGAATCGAGCAGGACGGCGACCCAGCCGGGACCATTGTCGACCCACTGGCTGTCGACGATCGCTTCCCCGGCGACTCCGAGGAACGACGCGATTTCGTCCAGCAGCGCTGCGTCGATCGGGCCCGAACGGAGGAGGGGAGGCGCAGCGAAGGCGAGCTGGCCGTCGTGGCGCCGGATCGGAACGAGGCCCGCGGCGCATTCCTGGACGACGACGTCCGCCTTGGGCACGCCGCCCGCCTCCAGCCAGGCGTGGCACGTGCCGAGGGTGGGGTGTCCGGCGAACGGCAGCTCGCCCGAGAGCGTGAAGATGCGCACGCGATAGTCCGCGCTGGGGTCGGTCGGCGGCAGCAGGAACGTCGTCTCCGAGAAGCCAAACCAGCGGGTGATGCGCAGCATCTCGGCGGTATCCACGACGGCGGGATCGTCGATCACCGCCAGCGCGTTGCCCGAGAAGTCACGCCCGCCGAAGACGTCGACGATCCGCGTGCGGCCCATCAGGCGGCAGCGGCGAGCGCGGCCGGCCGCGTTTCCGCGATCGTCCCGCCGCCGAGCAGGCGATCGCCGGCGTAGAACACCGCCGACTGTCCGGGCGCGACGCCGTATTCCGCGCCGGCAAAGCGCAGCCACTCGCCGTCCCACCAGCCGGGCACCGGGCGGGCGAGCGAGCGTACCTTGGCCTCGACCGCCTGCTGGTCTTCGGCGAGCCAGTTGACGCCCTCGACCCGCGCCGCCCCGATCGCCAGCGCGCGGCGCGGGCCGACTACGAGCCGGCGAGCGGCGGGGTCGATGCCGACCACGTACAACGGTTCGGGCTGCCCGCCGATCTCGATCCCGCGCCGCTGGCCGACGGTGAAGTGGACCACGCCCGCGTGACGCCCGAGCACCCGGCCCGACAGGTCGACGATCTCGCCCGGCGCGGCGGTCTCCGGCCGGAGCCGCTTGACGAGGCCGGCATAGTCGCCGTCGGGGACGAAGCAGATGTCCTGGCTATCGGGCTTCGCCGCCACTTCCAGGCCCGCCTGAGCCGCCAGCGCGCGCACCTGCGATTTGGGCAGTGTGCCGAGCGGGAAGCGCAGGAACGACAGCTGCCCGGCCGTGGTGCCGTAAAGGAAGTAGCTCTGGTCGCGTGCGGGGTCCTGCCCGCGCCACAGCTGCGGCGTCTCGCCCGGCGCGACGACGCGGCGGACGTAGTGGCCGGTCGCAAGGCAGGTCGCGCCAAGTTCACGGGCGAAGCCGATCAGGTCGGTGAACTTCACCCCCTGGTTGCACAGCGAACAGGGGACGGGCGTGCGGCCGAGGGCATACTCGTCGGCGAAGCGGTCGATCACCCCGGTGCGGAACCGGCTCTCATAGTCGAGCACATAGTGGGCGATACCGAGCCGATCGCAGACGCTCTTCGCGTCGTAGATGTCCTGCCCGGCGCAGCACGAACCGGGCCGCCGGGCCGCCTCGCCATGATCGTAGAGCTGGAGCGTGACGCCGACCACTTCCGCTCCGGTCCGCGCCGCGAGGACGGCCACCACGGAGGAATCGACCCCGCCGGACATGGCGACGACGATGCGTGCGCCGCGTGCGGGCTTGTCCAGGTCGAACGAGGGCTCGGGCGGCACGTCGGGCATGCGGTCCTTTACCCGATGTTCACCCTGAACTTCTAGACCGGCCAGCCTTCCGATCGGTCCCAAGTGGCCCGAGAGGGCAGGACCGGATGCGGTTAACGGGCGCACAGGAGGAATGACGCACGCGTTTACCAGCGGCCTTGTGAATATCTTCAAACGGCCAAGTTAATCGGGATCATCGACAACGAAATGCAGGTTTAGGGACGCTCATGCTCGAGAATCAGAAGATCCGGCCGGCGCAGGTCATCGGGCCGCTTGGCGAGCCGCTGACGCTCGCCTCGCTGCCGCCGCCGGGGACCAGCCGCTGGGTGGTGCGCCGCAAGGCGGAGGTCGTCGCGGCGGTTGCGGGCGGGCTGCTGAGCGTCGACGAGGCGTGCCAGCGCTATACGCTGAGCATCGAGGAGTTCACCAGCTGGCAGCGCGCCGTGAACCGCAGCGGGATGCCCGGCCTGCGCGTCACCCAGATCAAGCGCTATCGCGAACAATATGAGCGCCAGCAACGCTACTGATCGCTACGCCTCAGCCTTTGCGTTTACATCGTGGAAAATGAACGGAGCGTTTCTGTGGCGGAACAAGATGCGGCCATCACGCGTCTTGATGCCGGAAGGTCGTTTCGGCGGCCGTGAACAGGAGGGAACACGCTCATGGGTATTCTTATTTGGCTCATCGTCGGCGGCATCTGCGGCTGGCTTGCTAGCATGATCATGCGCACCGATGGTCAGCAGGGGATCGTGCTCAACGTCATCGTCGGCATCGTCGGCGCCGCGATCGCCGGCTTCATCTTCGGCGGCAGCGCGTCGCTCAACAATGGCATTACGCTCGAGACGTTCCTCTATTCGCTGCTGGGCGCCGTCGTCCTGCTCGCGATCGTGAACCTGGTTCGCCGCGGTTCGGTCCGCTAACGCGCGACAAGACTGAGTTTGGAAGGCCGCGTGGGGTGACCCGCGCGGCCTTCTGCTTGTTTGCGCCCGGTGTGTTCTGCCTCGTGTGTTCTAGCGCAGCTCGAAGCTCATCGCGACGGTGACCTGAAGCTGCTGCTCGCCGGGCTCGACCGAGGTTTTGGCCTGCGCCGCGGAGAACGAGCGCTCCATCATCGGCATCGGCGGCGGCGGAGCGAATCCGCCGCTTTCGCTGACCGACACCACCCGCGCCACCTGCATCCCCAGCGAGCGCGCATAAAGGTTGGCCCGTGCCCGTCCGACTACGACTGCCTTCGCCCGCGCCTCGTCGAGCGCCGCGGCGGGCTGGTCGATGGTCAGGTTGGGGCCGTTGATCTGGTTGGCGCCCGCGGCCACCAACGCATCGAGGATCTGCCCGGACTTGCGGATGTCGCGAAACCTGACGCTGAGCTGATTGGCGGCCTGGTAGCCGGTCAGCACCGCGGGCTGGTTGTCGGCATAGCGATACTGCGGCGAGAGGTTGATCGACGCGGTCTGCAGGTCGCGGTCGGCGACGCCCGCGCGCCTCAGCGCGGCGCGCACCCGCTCCATGCCCGCGGCATTTTGCGATAGCGCCTCGCTCGCGGTCGCCGCCTGTGTGGTGACGCCCGCGGAAACGATCGCCACATCCGGAACGCGCGAGACCTCCCCGGTCGCACTGATCTCGAGCCGCGTCCCGCCAAGCGCTTGTGGCACGGCAACGGCCGTCTGCGCCGCCAACGAGGTCGGCATTGCAAGCGCCGCGGTCAGCACGGCAGCATGGAACCTGTTCGTCATCGCCTGCGCTCCGCATCTTCGCCGGCAGCGGACGAGCTGCCGAACGCACCATGTGACGCAAGCGCGCGCTGGTGGCTAGAGGCGCCGGCGGCCGGCGACCAACCGGTAGATGAACAGGATGATGAAGGCGCCGATGATGGCGGCGATGAAGCCCACTGCATCGTTCGGGCCGTAGAAGTGAAGCGCCCGCCCAAGATAGCCGGCGACCACCGCGCCGAGGATGCCCAGGATGATCGTCACGATGCAGCCGCCCGGATCGCGCCCCGGCATCAGCGCCTTGGCGATCGCGCCGGCCAGGCCGCCGATGATGATCCATCCGATGATTCCGTGCGATCCCAGCATGTTCTTCCCCTTTTCGGCTGATCCGGCGCAGCGTTCATATGGCGTAACGCGGCTCCGTCATACGAGTGCCGCCGTTGGTCGAAAACCGCTTTCCAGCAGCGTTCGGGGATGTCAGTTGCCGCAGCTGCCTTGTTGAGCTAATACACCGGGGGGCGATGATGGATTGCGTCCCGGCGCCATTGAGAAGCGAACATGAACCGGGAAACCACTTTCGAGAGTTCCGAAACGCTGGTGGTCGTCGACCGCTCGCGCCGGCGCCGCACCCTGATCATTGCCGCGGTCGTCGTCGGGATTGTCGCGCTGGCCATCGCACTTGCGCTGATGATGAACCGCGGCAAGCGGGCCGAGCCTCCGGCGGGCGCCGCGAGCACCGGCGGATCGAGCGGCGGTCCCAGCGGCCAGTTGCCGACGGTGAGCGTGGTTGTGCCGGGCCGGAGCGCGGTCGGCCGGATCATCACCGCGTCCGGCGCGCTGGCCGCGCGTCGCGATCAGCCGGTCGGCGTGGCAGGCGTGGGCGGCCGCGTGACCGGGGTGCTGGTCGATGCCGGCAGCTGGGTCCGAGCGGGGCAGGTCCTCGCCACGATCGACCGCTCGGTCCAGGCGCAGCAGGCGGCGCAGCTCGCCGCCCAGATCGAGGCGGCGCGCGCGAACGCCGCGCTTGCCCAGTCGAACCTCGAACGGGCCCAGGGCCTGGTCGCCGGCGGCTTCGTGTCCAAGGCTGACCTCGATTCCCGGCGGGCGACGCGCGACGCCGCCAACGCCCAGGTGCGCGTCTCGCAGGCGCAGCTCGGCGGCGCCCGCGCCCAGATCGGACAGCTGGATGTGCGGGCGCCGACCGCCGGGCTGATCCTCGCCCGGAACATCGAAGTCGGTCAGATCGTCGGTCCGTCCGCAGGCGCACTGTTCCGGCTGGCGCTCGGCGGCGAGATGGAGATGCGGGCCTCGCTTTCGCAGCAGGATCTCGCCGCGGTCCGGCCCGGGATGGCGGCAAGCGTCACGCCGCTCGGTCTCGACCGGCCCGCCGCCGGCTCGGTATGGCAGGTCGCACCGGTGATCGATCCCCAGAGCCGGCAGGGCCAGGTACGGATCGCGATCCCCTACGCCCCCTCCATACGGCCGGGCGGGTTCGCCGAGGCGCGTATCTCCGCAGGCTCGACGACTGCGCCGATGCTGCCGCAGAGCGCGGTGTTGAGCGACGTGAAAGGCAACTACGTTTACATCATCAATGACAGGAAGATGGTCGAGCGGCGCGCGATCAAGATCGGCGAAGTGAGCGATGCCGGCGTAACCATCGTCGAGGGACTGTCGGGCCAGGAACCGGTCGTGTTGTCCGCCGGTCCGTTCCTCAACCCCGGCCAGAAGGTCAATCCGGTCCGCGCCGCGGCGAACGGCGTTGCCCGCTAATCCGTTCGACCCAAAGGCAGTTCGATCATGAGTTTCCGCAACATTTCGTCCTGGTGCATCCGCAATCCGGTGCCGCCGATCGTGCTGTTCATCGGCCTCATGCTGGCCGGGCTGCTCGCGTTCCACGGGATGAGCGTCAACAACAACCCCGACATCGACTTTCCGGCCGTCAACGTGACGGTGTCGCAGCCCGGCGCCGCGCCGAGCGAGATGGAAAGCCAGATCACGCAAAAGGTCGAGGCGGCGATTCGCGGCGTCAACGGCGTCGACGAGATCAGCAGCTCGGTGCGCGAGGGGAATAGCCAGACGTTCGTCCAGTTCCAGATCGGCACGGACAGCGACCGGGCGGTAAACGACGTCCGCGATGCCGTGACCCAGATCCGCAGCGATCTGCCGGACGGCATTCTCGAGCCGCAGGTGGAGCGTATCGACATCGCCGGTGAGCCGATCGTGTTCGTCGCCGCCGAGACCACCGATATGAGCCTTGAGGAGCTCAGCTGGTACGTCGACAACGACGTCTCCAAACAGCTCCAGGGCATCGCGGGAGTCGCCGCCGTGTCCCGCGAGGGCGGGGTGGATCGCAACATCCGCGTGGTGCTCGATCCTGCGGCGCTCCAGTCCCAGGGCATCACCGCCGCGCAGGTCAATGCCCAGCTGCGTCAGGTCAATCTCAACGCGACCGGCGGCCGTGCGGAGATCGCCGGCTCGGAACAGTCGGTCCGCGTGCTCGGCAATGCCAAGACCGCCTATGACCTGTCGCAGACGCAGATTGCGGTCGGCGGCGGCCGGACGGTGCGCCTCGCCGACATCGCCCAGGTGCAGGACAGCTATTCGGAACAGCGCACGCTGTCGAAGCTCAACGGCCGCCAGGTGATCAGCTTCAACGTCCAGCGCTCCAAGGGCAGCAGCGAGGTCTCGGTCTACGATGCGGTGTGGAAGGAACTGCACAAGATCCAGGCCGCCAACCCGCGCATCCACTTCAGCGAGATCCAGAACCAGGTTGACTACACCAAGGAACAATATCGGTCGGCGATGGAAGGCCTGGTCGAGGGCGCCGTGCTCGCCGTCCTCGTCGTCTACCTGTTCCTGCGCGACAAACGCGCAACCGCGATTTCGGCGTTGGCGATCCCGCTGTCGGCCATTCCGGCGTTCTGGTTCATGAGCCTGATGGGCATTACGCTCAACAGCCTCTCGCTGCTGGCGATGAGCCTCGTTGCCGGCGTGCTGGTCGATGACGCGATCGTCGAGATCGAGAACATCGTCCGGCACATGCGGATGGGCAAGACGGCGTATGAGGCGTCAATCGACGCCGCCGACGAGATCGGCCTTGCCGTGCTGGCCACTACCATGTCGATCGTGGCGGTGTTCCTGCCCGTCGCGCTGATGCCGGGCCTCTCGGGTCAGTTCTTCAAGAGCTTCGGCTATACAGTCGTGATCTCGGTGCTGATGAGCCTGCTTGTTGCCCGCATGATCACGCCGCTGATCGCGGCCTATTTCCTGCGGGCGCATGGCGAGCAGCCGCATGCGTCGGGGCGCATCATGCAGCGCTATCTGGGGATCCTGAGCTGGTCCCTGCAGCACCGCTGGGCGGCCGTGGTCGGCAGCTTCGCTGCGCTCGGCCTCACGGCTTTGGTCGTCGCCAACCTGCCGATGAGCTTCCAGCCGCCGCTCAACGTGGATTATTCCACCGTCCGCATCACCCTGGCGCCGGGCGCGACCCTTGCCCAGACCGAGACCGTGATCCAGGGGGCCGCCGACGTCATTGCCAAGAACCCGAACGTGGACCGCATCTTCCAGCGGATCTACGTCGGCTCGGGCAGCCTCAACATCGTGCTCAAGAAGAAGCGCACGCAGACCTCCATCGAGTTCGAGCGTTCGCTGACCCCCGCTATGGCGAAGATCGCGGATGCGCGCGTCAATTTCGTCAGCCAGAGTGGCGGCGGTCCCGGGGGCGGCCCGGGCCGCGACATCATGCTGTACCTCGGCGGCGAGGACCCCGCGCTGCTTGGCAGCACGGCGGCCAGGATCTCCGAGCAGATGCAGGGCATTCCCGAGCTTCGCGCTCCGCGGGTCGCCGGCGACCTGGTCCGTCCTGAGATCGTCATCACGCCGCGCTTCGACCTTGCTGCTGACCTGGGGGTGACGACCACAGCGCTCAGCCAGACGATCCGCATCGCGACACTGGGCGATCTGGCCCAGAACAGCGCGAAATTCTCGCTCGCGGACCGGCAGGTGCCGATCACCGTGTCGCTGTCGCAGAGCGACCGACGCGACCTGTCGACGCTGGAGAACCTGCCGGTTCCGACAGCGAATGGCGGCTCGGTACCGTTGAAGTCGGTCGCGACGATCGGTTTCGGCGCGGGGCCGACGACCGTGCAGCGCACCAACCAGATGCGGCGGATCGCGGTCGGCGCCGACCTGGCGCCGGGCGTGGTCAGCAGCGATGCGTGGAAGAAGATCAACGCGCTGCCGGCCATGGCGCACCTCCCGCGCGGGATCAGCAAGCTCAACCTCGGCGAGCAGAAGTGGCAGGGGGAGCTGATCTACTACTTCGTCATCGCGCTGATGTCGGGCGTGCTGCTGGTGTTCGCCGTGCTGGTGCTGCTCTACCGCCGCTTCCTCGCGCCGTTCGTCAACATGGGCTCGCTGCTCCTGGCGCCGTTCGGCGCGGCGGTCGCATTGATGCTCACCAACAATCCGGTTTCCCTGCCGGTGCTGATCGGCGTGCTTATGCTGTTCGGCATCGTCGCCAAGAACTCGATCCTGCTGGTCGACTTCGCGGTCGAGATGATGAACCACGGCATGCCGAAGGACGAGGCGATCTATGAGGCGGGGCACAAGCGGGCGCAGCCGATCGTCATGACCACCGTAGCGATGATCGCGGGCATGCTGCCGATCGCGCTGTCGCTGTCGGGCGACGGCAGTTGGCGCGCCCCGATGGGCGTGACGGTGATCGGCGGGCTGATCTTCTCGACCGCGCTGACCCTGCTGCTGGTACCCGCGCTGTTCTCGATCGCGATCGACGTCGAGACGTGGCTCGGGCGCAAGTTCGGGCGCCTGATCAACGATGACGCGCCGCAAGCCGCGCTGCCTCAGGCTGTGCCCCAGCCGGCCGAATAGAGTGACAAGCGGGAGCGCTGCTCCCTAAGAGGCAGCGATGGCCCGGCGTGCGCTCTCCCGCTTCAATCCTGCCCAGCCGGGTGCGGCGGGGATGAAGGCGGCCGCGACTGGCCTGCTCGTCCTCATGGCCCTGATCTTCGCCGCGGCCCGGGCGCTCGAACATGCCTATCCCGCCGCGACCTGGGTCAAGGCGTTCGCCGAGGCGGCGATGGTCGGCGGGCTTGCCGACTGGTTCGCGGTGACCGCGCTGTTCCGCCA
>CAXSDY010000061.1:0-13951 GCA_964235835.1 uncultured Sphingomonadaceae bacterium
CGCGGCGCTGGACCGTGGTCCGCCGCCGCCCCGCGACCCGCCGCCCTCACCGGGGAAGAGGAGGAGTCGTGTCCCATGATCTCGGCCATCAAGCGGCGCTACGCCGAGATCGAGGCGCGCGAGCGAGCGAACGAGGCGCGCGAGCGAGCGAACGAGGCCTGGGGCGCGGAGGGCGGCGACGCGGAGCACTCCCGGCTGGCCAAGCCCGACTGGGACTCGCCGATGGCCGTCCACCGCTCCGGCCGCAAGCGCGCCCGCCGGCCGCCGGCGGGGGAAGGGGTTACGGCTCGACGCGTCGTGAACTTCCTGAACTTTCGCGTCAGGACCGGGCGTTCCGCTCCACCTGCACCAGGGCAGCATCGAGCGCCTGGAGGAAGCGCGATCGGTCCGCCTTCGTAAACGGCGCGGGTCCGCCGATCGCGTCGCCGCCGGCCCTCAAGTCAGCCATGATCGCGCGGGTGGCGATCGCGCTGCCGATCATGTTGGGGGTGAACGGCTTGCCATTGTTCCCCATCACCAGCGCGCCCGCCTTGAGGCAGCGGTCGGCGAGCAGGATGTCGGCGGTGACGACGACGTCGCCCGGCTGCGCCGCCTCGGCGATCCAGTCGTCGGCGGCGTCGAACCTGTCGGACACCAGCACCCGCTCAATCAGCGGATGGGCGGGAACGCGCAAGTGGCTGTTGCTGACCACGCGCACCGGCACCCCGCGGCGGAAGGCGACCTTGTAGATCTCCTCCTTCACCGGGCAGGCGTCGGCGTCGACCAGGATGCGCGGGCGGTCGGTCATGCCCCGCCATGCCTGCTCGGGGCTGCCAAAAGAAGGTGGGCAAAAAGAAGCGCGCAAAAAGAAGGGGCGCCCGCGTCGCCGCGAGCGCCCCAGCCCAGCGCGTGCTCTCGCCGGGAACTACATGCCGTTGCCGCTGCCGGTCGTGCCGCCGCTGCCGCCCGAGCCGGTCGTATTGCTGCTGCTCGCGCCCATCGAGCTTCCGCCCGACGATCCGCCGGTCGATCCACCCGACATGCTGCCGCTGGTGCTATTGCCGCCGGTCATGGCACCGCCTGACATGTTGCCGGCCGACATGTTGCCGCCCGACATACTGCCGGAACCCATGTTCCCGCCGGTCGTGTCGGCACCCATGTTGCCACCGCTCATGTTGGCATCCATGGTCATGTTGGCGTCGCTGGTTGTCATGTTCGCGTCGGTGGTGGCGCTGTTGTTCGCCCCGCCGCCGCCGCTGCAGGCTGCTAGGGCCGTACAGCCCAGGATCGTCGCAAGTTTCAGGGTCGTCTTCATTTCAGTTCCCCAGTTTGGTGGACTTCAGGGGCGGAACATTCGCCAAATCAACGGGTTCCTACAGCCCGTTTGCTTTTACTCGGCGGTGATAAGCAGCCGTCTTGAAAGGTCATCGATGCTGCAACATCTCCCGCGCTGGCTTGGCGAGGCGCTGAGCAATCGCCGTGCCGGCGCCGACAAGCTGACCATCGCCCAGGAGCCGCTCGGCGGCGCCTTCGGTGACCTGGCGCTGACGAGCCCGGCCTTCCGGGACGGCGGGACACTGCCGGCCCGCTTCACCGCCGACGGGAAGGGGCTGTCGCCGCCGCTCGCCTGGACCGGCGAACCGGAGGGCACGAAGAGCCTGGTCCTGATCGTCGAGGATCCCGACGCGCCGGCCGCCGAGCCGCTGGTCCACGCCATTCTGTTCGACATCAGCCCCGGCAAAGGCGCAATTCCGGAAGGTTCGATCGGCCGGTCGGATGATGCGGCGCTTGGCGAGACCGGGCGCAACAGCTACCTGCGCACCGGCTGGCTGCCGCCCGATCCACCGACCGGTCACGGCCCGCATGCCTATGTGTTCCAGCTGTTCGCGCTCGACACCCCGATCGATCTCACCGGTCACCCGGGGCGTGCCAGGCTGGTCGATGCCATCGCCGGCCACGTCCTCGCCGCCGGCCTGACGACCGGCACTTACGAGCGCTCGGCCTAGACCTGCGCGGAGCCCGCCAGCTTGCTGATGCCGATCGGCGCCAGTTCGAGCGGGCGCCATTTCGCGTGACAAGCGGCGCCTGGATTGGAATAGCTTTGCGGTGAACATCCAGGCCGCCGACCTTTTCAACGACATCGAGGACACGCGGTCCCACGGAGCCCGGGAATATGTGCCGGGCCTGGTCGTGGCGCTGCTGGCGACCGCGGCGGCGGGCTACCTCGCCGACCATTATGGAGCGCCGCTGACGCTGATGGCGCTGCTCGTCGGGTTGGCGCTCAACTTCCTCGGCTCGGACGCCCGGCTGACGATCGGGCTCGCCTTCGCCTCGCGCACCCTGCTGCGGATCGGCATCGTGCTGGTCGGCGTTCGAGTCACCCTGTCCCAGATCGTCAGCCTGGGGCCGTCGGCGCTGATCGCGGTGGTCGTGATCGTCACGCTGACGATCGGCACCGGCGTGCTGGTCGGTCGGCGCCTCGGGCTCGGCGCACCGTTCGGCCTGCTGGCGGGCGGGGCGGTGGCGATCTGCGGCGCTTCGGCGGCGATGGCGTTCGCCAGCCTGCTTGGCGAGCGGCGGCTGAGCACGGCGGAGCTGACGCTGACGCTGGTCGGCATCTCGGCCGCCAGCGCGCTGGCGATGTTCCTCTACCCGATCATCGCCCACCACAGCGGGCTGCACGACCAGCAGGCCGGCTTCATGCTGGGCGCCGCGATCCACGACGTCGCCCAGGCGCTCGGCGCCGGCTACGCCTTCTCCGCCGCGGCGGGCCAAACCGCGACGATCGTCAAGCTGACCCGCGTCGCGCTGCTCGCCCCGGCGCTCGCCGTCGTCGCCTTCTTCTTCCCGCCGGAAGCCGACAGCGGTAAGCGCCCGCCGGTCCTGCCGTGGTTCGTGATCGGCTTCTTCGCGCTGGCCTTGCTGAACTCGACCGGGATCATTCCGGGCGCCGTGGCCCACGGCGCCGAGCAGCTCGCCGCGGCGTCGCTCGCCTGCGCGGTTGCGGCGACCGGCATCCGCTCGCCGATGGCGACGCTGACCAGCATGGGGGCGCGGCCAATGCTGGTCATCGCTGCCGCCACCCTGACGGCGCTCGTCGCCTCGTTCCTGTTCGCCTTCGAGCTGATCGCGCCCTGACCCGTCAGGCGGCGAGCGGGCCGTGGTTGAGGTGCGGCAGGACGTGGCGGGCGAACAGGTCGCACTCGGCGGCGTGCGGATAGCCCGAGAGGATGAACGCCTCGATGCCTTCCGCCTGATAGGCGCGTAGTTTGGCGAGCACCTGGTCGGGGTCGCCGACGATCGCCGCGCCGCAGCCCGACCGCGCGCGCCCGATGCCGGTCCACAGATGATCCTCGACGAAGCCGTCGTCGGAGGCGGCGGAGCGCAGCTCGGCCTGGCGGGTCACGCCGATGCTCGTGGCGTCGAGCGACTTGGCGCGAATGGCCCGGCCGGTCTCGTCGTCGAGCTTCGACAGCAGGCGGGCGGCATAGGCGCGGGCCTCGTCCTCGGTCTCGCGGACGATGACGTGCACGCGATAGCCGAACTTCAGAGTCCGCCCGAAGCGTTCGGCGCGGCTGCGCATGTCGGCGATGATCTCGCGCACCGTAGGGAGCGTGTCGGGCCACATCAGATAGACGTCGGCGGCTTCGGCGGCGGCGTCGCGGGCGGGGTCGCTCAGTCCCCCGAAATAGAGCGGCGGGCAGCGGCCGGACAGCGTGCCGATCCGCGGCGGATCGAGGTCGAGCTTGTAGAATTCCCCGTCGAACGCGAGGTGCTCTCCGGCGAGCAGGATCTTGAGGATCTTCATCACCTCGACCGTGCGCTGATAGCGGGGAGCGCTCGGCAGGGTTTCGCCGGGAAGGTCGGACGAGATGATGTTGACCGTCAGGCGGCCCTGGCCGGCGGGACCCGCCCCGAGCAAGCGGTCGAGGGTGGCGATGCGCCGCGCGAGCTGCGGCGGCCAGTCCTCGCCGGTGCGCACCGCCCACAGCAGGCGCATCCGCTGCAACAACGGCGCGATGGCGGCGGCGAACACGGTGGTGTCGAGACCCAGCTTGTAGCCCGACGGCAGCAGGATGTTGTCAAACCCGCCCTTCTCCGCCTGGAGCGCGATGTTGCGGCAATGCTCCCAGCTCGACTGGAGCATGGGGTCGGGCTGGCCGAGGAACTCGTAGTCGTCGTCGCACAGGGCGGAGAACCAGCTGACTTCGCAGCTCGGGGTGGCAGTATCGATCATGGCCGTATCGTTCATGGGAGGGGCTCCTGACGAGCGGCGACGAGCACCGCGTACCAATGCTGGCGGGTCCAGCGGACGGCGAGGGCGGTGGCCGCGTCGGCGATCCGTTCGGGCTGCTGCGAACCGATGATCGGGATCGGCCGCGAGGGATGGGCCATGATCCACGACAGCGCGGTGGCGGCGCGGGACACGCCGTGCTCCGCGGCGACCGCGTCGAGTGCGGCGGCGACCGCGTGGGAACGGGGCGTGCTGGGCTTGGCTAGCTCGCCGCCACCAAGCGGTGACCAGGCGAGCAAGGCGAGATCGAGTTCGATCGCCTGGTCGCTCTCACCATTCGCGAACGGGTCGAACCGCAGCGCCGACAGCTCGGGCTGGGTCGAGACGAGCGGGACGGTCGAACAAGCGGCGAGCGTGGCGATCTGCGACGTGGTGAAGTTCGACACGCCGAACGCCCTGATCTTGCCCGCGGCATGGGCCTGCTCGACCGTCCGCGCGATTTCGTGCGGGTGGGTCAGGATGTCGGGCCGGTGGACCTGCCACAGGTCGATCCGATCGGTGCCGAGCCGGCGGAGCGAGGCGTCGACCGCGTTGGCCAGATAGGGCGCGCTGGAGTCGTATGGAACGCCGGGGTCGATGCCGCCCTTAGTGGCGATGACCAGTCGATCGCGGAGGTCCGGCTCGGCGGCGAGCAGTTGCCCGAACGCCTCCTCCGCGGCCCCGAACCCGCTGCTGCCGTCGAAGCCGTAGATGTCGGCGGTGTCGAAGAAGTCGATGCCGGCATCGAGCGCGGCATGGGCGAGGCGGGCGGTCGCGGCGACGTCGCCCGACGCGAGCCGCCAATGGCCCCACGCAAGCGTGGACACTTCGATTCCGCTGCGTCCCAACGGGCGGCGGGGGGCAGGCGCGGTCAGCATGGTCATGCGAGGTCCTTGATCGGGGCAGGGCGGGCCGTTGAAGCGCGCTCGACGAGATGATGCGGCAGCCGGACGTGCTGGGTCGCGCCGCCCTCGACGAGCAGGGCGGTCGCGGCGTCGGCGAGCTCCCACATCGGCTGATGGATGGTGGTGAGTTTGGGCCAGACCATCTGCGCGACGGTCGTGTCGTCGAAGCCGGCGACGGATAGTTCGCGAGGAACCTCGATCCGGCGATCGTGCGCGACCGACAGCACGCCGGCGGCCATGTCGTCGTTGCTGGCGAAGATGGCCGACGGCGGGACGGACAGGTCGAGCAGCGCGGTCGCCGCGACCACGCCGCTCTCGAAGTCGAACTCGCCGTCCCTGACATAGTCCGCGTTCGGCGCGATCCCGGCCCGCGCCAGCGCGCGGCGGTAACCCGCCAGCCGGTCCTCGCTGCCGGCATGGTTGGGGTGACCCTTGACGAAGCCGATGCGGCGATGGCCCAGGTTGATGAGGTGGCTCGTCATGTCGTCGGCGGCGAGCGCATCGTCCATGAACACCGAGCTCGACAGGGCGTGATTGCGGCCGGGAGAGATTCGCACGAACGGCACGTCGAGCTGCTCGAGCGTGTCCAGCACCGCCTGGCAATCGGTCACCGGCGAGGACAGGATGACGCCGTCGACGTGGGTCTCCCGGATGAGGCCGCGCACGGCCGTGCCGACCTCGGGATCGGTGATGTCGACCGGCTGGGACAGCAGGCGGAGGCCGCCGTGCTGGCAGCGGTGCCAGCAGCCGAACTGGATTCGGTTCATGTAATAGGGGCTGTGATTGTCGTAGATCAGCGCGACCTGGCCGGACTTGGTGCCCGCCAGGATGCGCGCCGCGACGCTCGGCCGGAAGTCGAGCGCGAGCATCGCCGTCTCGACCTTCAGGCGGGTCGCGGCGGCGACATATTGGTGGTCGTTGAGCACCCGGCTGACCGTCTTGACCGACACGCCGGCGCGTTCGGCGACGTCGCGGATGTTGGCACGCTCGCTCATGCGGCCACCCGCTCGAACAGGGCGGCGAAGGGACTGCCGGCCCGGGTGAAGACCGGCGGCTGGCCGATCGGCGCGTCGATGTCGTGCGTGCCCGCGGGGAATCGCTCGCCGGTGAACAGGTGCCGCCACTCGCCCGCCGGCAGGGACACCGGGCGCCGGGTCGCGCCTTCCTCGATCACCGGCGCAACGATCATGTCGTTGCCGTAGGCGTAGCTGTCCTGGACCCCGAACAGGGCCGGATCGGGATCGAGCAGGAACAGCGGTCGCTGCAGCGGCAGGCCGCTGCTCGCCGCTTCGTCGCGCAGCGCGCGGACATAGGGGGCGAGCGCGGCGTGGAGGCGGCTGAACCGGGCGAAATGGGCGAGCAGCCGCGGGGTCGAATCGATCTGCAGATTGTCGTCCGGGCGGTTGCCCTCATGGCTGCGCATCACGGGCGTGAACGCGCCGAGTTCGATCCAGCGCAGCAGCAGTTCCTCGCTGCGGACGTTGCCGAGGATGCTCGTGTAGCCGCCGACGTCCGAATGGCTGACCGCGTTGCCGACCAGCCCGGCGGAGAGCGCGGCGGTGATGACGGTGCCGATGCCGTCGTGGCGGGTGAAGTCGACCGACTGGTCGCCGGCCCACAGCAGGGGGCAGTGGCGCTGCACGCCGCTGAACCCGGCGCGCATGAAGAACAGGGCCTCGTCCTGCTTGCCGCGGCAGGCGATGGCGCGTGCGTTGACCTCTGCCCACAGGACCGGCCAGCGATTGTGCGCGAGCATCGGATCGCTGCCGTCGGCGAGGCGCAGGTCGATCGGCAGATATTCGCCGAAGTCCGCCATCCAGCCCGCAACGCCGAGGTCGAGCAACTCGCGGCCCAGGACGCGATCGGCGAACCAGGCCGCGGCGTCCGGGTTGGTGAAGTCGACGATCCCGGCGTCGAACTCGCCGAAGTCGACGTGGTAGGGCGCGTCCGCATCCTGCCGCAGCGCCAGGTAGCCAGCGGCGGCGGCTTCGCGGTACAGGCCCCCATCGATCGCGAGGTAGGGGTTGGCGTAGGCGAGGAAGCGGATGCCTCGCCGGGCGAGGTCGTCGATCCGCTGCGGCAGATCGGAGTAGCGCTCGGCGTTCCAGCGCCAGTCCCAGAACAGGCGCCGGCCGAAACTGGTCTCGCGCACGCCGCACCAATCCTCGCACCACAATCCGCCGACAGCGGCGCCGGCCGCCAGGATCGTCTCGAGCCGATCGAAGCTGCGCGCGCCAGCCTTGAGGCCGACGGTCGCGCCCTCGATCGCCCAGTCGGGCAGCGCGGCGGGGCGGCCGAAGAAGGCGGACAAGCCGGTGACGAGGTCCGGCAGGGTCGCGGCGGTGAACAGGGTGAAGCGCGCGGAGCCTTCCCAGGTTTCGATGGCGTGGGCGGCCGGGTCGGTGAAATCGAGCACCGAGTAGGCGCTCGAGTGAAGGTGACAGGCGAGGGCGCGGGAGGTCAGGAAGGTGGGCTGGGGGTAGTTGGTGGTCCAATAGTCGCCGCCGGCCCGGCCCCACTCGTCCATCGCGCGCGTCAGCTCGGTCGACTTGTCGCGACCGACGCCGGGCTCGCTGGTCCACATCGGGAAGCGGCGGCGGTTGAGCTGCAGATAGCTCATCTGCTCGCCGCCGCCCCAGACCGCCTCGCCGGGCTCCGGGGCGAAGCGGACCGTCAGCCGATCGTATTGCGGGTGAAGCGCGCGGACCTCGATCGTCGCGTCGTCGCCGTCGCCGATAGTGAGCTCCGCCAAGGCGGGGCCGTCGGGAGTGTCCGCAAACGCCCAGCGGCCGGCGCCCGCCGCGCGGCACCAAGCGGGGCTCACGATCTGCGTCGGCGCATCGTCGATGTCGAAGTTGCCGCGCAGCATGGCGATGCTCGGCGCGCCCACCGCGAGCGTGATCGCAGGCCGCTCGGCACGGTGATCGAGCACCAGCCGGCCGTCGAGCGAAAGGCTCAGTGCGCCGTCCTGTCCGCTCGCGACGATCACCGGATGACTCTCCCCTGTCCGTATGACACCGCTTGACAGAAACCCTCGCGGCCATCAAGCATCCTTCCAAATTCCGGCGATCGAGAGCCGGACGGCGGAGTCGCGTGGGCACCGCCTTTCAAGGGGAGGCCAAGCGCCATGAAATCCATTCTGCTCGGCGGGTCCGCCGTCGCCATGTTCATCGCCGCGCCGGCGTTCGGGCAGACCGCCGATCCGGCAACGGCGACGCCGCCGGCGCCCAATGCATCCACCACCGCCGACCCCACCACACCACCGCCGGCGAGCGATGCCGCGGCGCAGGCGGCGCAGCCGGGCGAGATCGTCGTCACGGCGCAAAAGCGGTCCGAGCGGCTCCAGCGCATCCCGCTCGCCGTCTCCGTCGTCAGCGGCGAGTCCCTGACGGCACAGGGCCGGCCGAGCATCGAAAGCGCCACGCAGCTCGTCCCGGCGCTCAATTTCCAGCGCTCGGGCACCACGCTCAACCAGTCGATCTTCCTGCGCGGCGTGGGGACCGCGAGCTTCTCGATCGCCGGCGAGCCTTCGGTCTCGACCGTCGTCGACGGCGTCGTGTTCGCCCGGTCCGGCGAGGCGTTCAGCGACCTGGTCGACATCGCCCAGCTCGAAGTGCTGCGCGGGCCCCAGGGAACGCTGTTCGGCAAGAATGCGTCGGCCGGCGTGATCAACATCACCACCAAGCAACCGACGCGCAATTTCGGCGGGACGGTCGACGCGAGCTATCTGAGCGGCGGCGAATTCCGCGGTCGCGCGTCGATCAACATTCCGCTTTCGCCGGATCTGCTGACCCGCTTCACGGGCTTCTACGGAACCTACAAGGGCAACCTGCGCAACCTCGCCACCGGCGAGAAGGTCAATGGCTATCGCCACTATGGCGCGCGCGGGCAGATTACCTATCGCCCGAGCGACGAGCTGCGCCTCGCGTTCACCGCCGACTACCACCACAACAACGACGATTGCTGCGCCGAGGTGATCGGCACCGGACCGGTCACCTCGCTCGGAGTCGCCACCACGAGCCTGGCGTTCACCGTCCTGCCCACGCCACAGGGCGACCGCACGCGGACCATCAACCAGGATCTGGTGACCCGCACACGCGAGACCGGGTACGGCTTCTCGCTGCAGGCCGACGTCGGCGTGGGCAGCAACACGCTGACCAGCATCAGCGCCTATCGCAAGTGGAACAACACCGAGATCCGCGACGGCGACTGGCTCCCCGCCGCCTATGTCGGCTTCAACCAGCTGCACGATTTCGGCCCGCAGCGGAGCAGCACGATCAGCCAGGAAATCCGGCTGACCTCTCCGGCCAACCAGTTCCTGGCCTATGTGCTCGGCGGCTATTTCTCGCGCGCCAAGTCGGAGCGGGTGTTCACGCGCAACGACATCGTCTGCACCGCGCGCGCCGGCGCGCCGACCACCGCGCTCATCCCGTGCGGCAGCGCCAACGCGAACCCGTCCACGTTCCCGACGGGAACGGCCGACTTCGGTTCGACCTTCCGCAACCTGGCGCTGTTCGGCCAAGCCACGATGAACCTGTCCCCGGCCCTCCGCCTGATCGGCGGGCTGCGCTACTCGAGCGACAAGCTGGACGTGTTCCACCGCCGGGTGAGCCCGCTGACCGGTCCCGGAGTCCAGCCGAACTTCGACCAGGGCGTGTACGACCGGTACCTGTCGCTGGTCGCCGGCGGCATCGCGCCGAACCTCGCGGTGACGCAGGCGGTGTCGGGCTCGAACGGCGTTCCGTTCCGCACCGGCACCAGCAAGCACAATGTGTCGGGCAAGGCGGCCGTCCAGTACGACTTCACGCCCAACGTGACCGGCTATGCCAGCTACACGCGCGGCTACAAGGGACCAGCCTACAACATCTTCTACAACCTGACCGCAACGGGTACGAACACGATCGCGGCGGAGACCTCCAACAGCTATGAGCTGGGCCTCAAGAATACGCTGCTCGGCGGCCGGCTGACGCTCAATATCGATGCGTTCTATGCCAAGTACAACAACTTCCAGGCGAACAATCCCGACGTCGTCGGCGGCGTGGTAGTCACGCGGTTCACCAACGCGGGCAAGGTTTCGACCCGCGGCGTGGAGGCCGACCTGTCGTTCCGCCCGGTCCGCGACCTCAGCATCAGCGGCGGCCTGGCCTACACGAACGCGCACGTCGACCGCTTCTTCCAGGCGCCGGGCGCGGCGGTGACCGCGATCATTCCGCCGGGCACCCCCCTCCAGTTCGCACCGAAGTGGAAGGGCAGCCTGTCGGCCGATTACCGCGTCCGCACCAACGGGCCGGTCGACATCTTCCTCGGCGCCAACGGCAACTACCAGTCGCGCCAGCTGGCGCTGTTCGCGCCCGATCCGTTCCAGCGCCAGTTCGGCACGATCAAGGGCTATGGCCTGGTCAACGTCTCGGCCGGCGTCGGCGACAAGGACGACGTGTGGCGGATCACCGGGCAGGTCCGTAACCTGTTCGACACCAGCTATGCCGCCGCGATCACCAACGGCGGGCCGGGGTCCCCAGCGGTGCCGGGCTCGACCTCGTACCGGTACCAGATCCCGCGCGACGCCGACCGCTACTACGGCATCAACGCCCGGGTGAACTTCTAGGGACGTCTTCAGCTTGGCTGAAGCGGTGCCGGCGAGCTGGTACCGATCCAGCGAAGCTGGAAGCGAACCTAGGCGACGATCGCTTCGGCCCGGCTCGCGTCGAGCGTGAGCCGCGGCTGGCAGAGATGGATCCAGGCGAGCCCGAGCAGATAGGCCGAGCCGCAGATCAGGAACATCGGCGCGTAGCCGTGGTGGTGGTCGAGCGACCAGCCGGCGAGTTCGATAATTCCGGTGCCCGTGAGATTGCCGGCGACCGCGCCGAACGCGATGACCGAGGCGATGCGGGCGGGCGGGATGATGTCGGTCGCCATGCCGAAGATGTTGGTCGAGAAGCCCTGGTGCGCGAACAGGCCAGCGCCGATCAGCAGCGCCGCGAGCCACGGGTTGTGGACCAGCAGCGCGATCGGCATCAGCAGAACGACGAGCGCGAAGAACAGCATCGACCCCTTGCGCGCCGCATTGATCGTCAGGCCGCGCGCGAGGAGGACGGGGAACAGCCCGCCACTGGTCACCGCACCCAGAGCGGCCAGCGCGAAGATGATCGCGATCGGGCCGCCGAGGTCGGCCTGGGTCATGCCGAACTGACGGTTGAAGAAGTCGGGCATCCAGAACAGCACGAACCACCATACGAGGTCGGTGAACGCCTTGGCGCCGATCACCGCCCAACTGCGGGGATCGCGCAGCAGGCCGCGGAGGTCGACCTTGGCGCGGGGTGCAGCGAGGTCAGGCGCGACGATCGGGGTCAGGTGGCGCGTGCCCACCGCCCACAATAGGAGCCATAGGAAGCCGAGCGAGCCGGTGACGACGAACGCCGCGCGCCAGCCGAACGCCAGCGCGAACGGCGGGATCAGCAGCGGCGTGACGATGGCGCCGATGTTGGGCGCGGTGTTGACCAGCCCGATGCCGAGCGACCGCACCCGCAGCGGAAGATAGAGCGCGGCGGCCTTGACCGCGGCCGGCGTGTTGACCGACTCGGCGGCGGCAAGCGCGATGCGGGCGAGAACGAATTGCTGGACCGTGGCGGCGAGCGCGTGGGCCATCCCGGCCAGGCTCCACAGCGCGACGGCGACGCCATAGGCGAGGCGGACGCCGAAGCGGTCGACGATCCAGCCGACGACCAGCAGGGTTCCGGCGGCGGCGAGCTGGAACGAGGAGCCGAGGTGGGCGAACTGCGCGTCGGTCCAGTGGAACTCCTGCTCCAACGTCGGCTTGAGCAGGGCCAGCACCTGCCGGTCGACATAGTTGAGCGCGGTGGCGAAGAAGATCAGCGCAACGAGCAGCGCCTGGCTGCGGGTCACCGACGGCCCGACCTGCGCGTCCTGTTCGATCACCCGGTCCATGCCGCCCTCCCCGCAGGTGTGACCAGCTGCTCCGGCCTTGATCTCGATGCCTGCCTGTCGGTAGGAGTATGACACCGATGGACAGACGGCAAGCGCAATGCGCCCCGGCTTCGTCGCAGGAGAGCCGATGTCCACCTCCCCCGAAGCTGGCGCCGAGGCAGCGTTCGACATCGCCATCGTCGGCGGCGGGGTCAACGGCTGTGGCATCGCGCGCGATGCGGCGGGACGCGGTGCGCGGGTGCTGCTGCTCGAGCAGGGCGACCTGGCCAGCGGGACCTCGTCAGCGTCGACGAAGCTGATCCACGGCGGCCTGCGGTATCTCGAGCATTACGAGTTCGGCCTGGTCCGCGATTCGCTCAAGGAGCGCGAGACGCTGTGGCGCATGGCGCCGCACATCATCCATCCGCTGCGCTTCGTCCTGCCGCACCGCGCCGGTCTCCGGCCCCGCTGGCTGCTGCGCACCGGGCTGTGGCTCTACGATCATCTGGGCGGGCGGGAGTTGTTGCCGCCGACCAAGTCGATCGACCTGCGCAAGCATGCCGCCGGCGTTCCGCTCAAGCGCGGGTTCGGGCGGGGGTGGGAATATAGCGACGGCTGGGTCGACGATGCGCGGCTGGTCGTGCTCAACGCGCGCGATGCGGCGGACCGGGGCGCGGAGGTGCGCACGCGCCATCGGCTGACGGGCGCGCGTCGGACGGACGGCGGCTGGCGGCTCGACGTGCAGCGGGACGACGGTTCGCCGGTGGCGTTCTCGGCGCGAGTGCTGGTCAATGCCGGCGGCCCGGCGGTGCTCGATGTCCTCGCGCTCGGCCCGGTGCGGAGCGCCGACCGGATCCGCCTCGTGCGCGGGTCGCACATCGTCGTGCCGCGCCTGTTCGATCACGACTTCGCCTATTTCTTCCAGCTTGGTGACGGTCGCATCTTCTTCGCCATTCCGTATGAGCGGGACTTCACGCTGATTGGCACGACCGATCGGGACCATGACGGGTCCCTGACCGCTGTCCACGCCAGCGAGGAAGAGATCGCTTACCTCTGTGCAGGGGCCAACGAGTATTTCGAACGCAGCATCACCCCGGCCGACGTGGTGTGGAGCTTCAGCGGCGTGCGGCCGCTGGTAGATACCGGCGATGGGCGGCCCGAGGCGGCGAGCCGCGGCTACCGCTTCGAGATCGATGCGGCCGAGGGCGAGGCGCCGTTGCTGTCGGTGTTCGGGGGTAAGATCACGACCTATCGTCACCTCGCCGAGGAGGCGGTCGATCGCATCGGAGAGTTCGTCGCGTTCGCGCGGCCGTCGCACTGGACGGCGACCGAGCCGCTGCCGGGTGGCGATTTCGCGGTGACCGGGCGCAATGCGCTGGCCGATTCGCTCCGCGCCAAGCATCCGTTCCTCGATGCCGACGATGGCCGGCGGATCGCCGCGGCCTATGGCACGCTCGCCTGGCGCTGGCTCGACGGCGCGCCGCGGCGCCAGGATCTCGGCGAGGATTTCGGCGGCGGGCTGTCGGCGGCGGAAGTCGATTATTGCATCGACCGCGAATGGGCGCGTACGCCCGACGACATGCTGTGGCGGCGGACCAAGCTGGGGCTGAGGATCGGCGAGGCGGGTCGCGCGGCGCTGGCCGCGTACATGCAGCAGCGGGTTGCGGCGTGATCCGCGAGCGCGCCATCCTGGTGCTCGACGAGGGCACGTCGTCGACCCGCGCCCTGCTCTACACGCCGGGGGGCAAGTTGCTCGTCACCGCGCAGCAGGAGATCACGCAGCATTACCCCCAGCCGGGCTGGGTCGAGCATGACGCCGGCGAGATCTGGCAGCGGACGCTCGCTTGCGCGCGGGAGATGGTCGCGCGGG
>CAXSDY010000062.1:0-13946 GCA_964235835.1 uncultured Sphingomonadaceae bacterium
CGCCGAACAGGTGGACGTGCAGATGCGGGATCTCCTGCCCGCCGCGCCGGCCCATATTGGCCAGCAGGCGATAGCCTTGGGTCGACGCTCCGGTCATCCGCCCGGCGTCCCCGACCGCGCGCACGAAGTCGACGATCTCGGCCTCGCTCGCCTTGGCCGCGAAGTCGTCCCATGAGACATAGGAACCCTTGGGAATGACCAGCACGTGGATCGGCGCCAGCGGGTTGATGTCGTGGATCGCCAGGCTGTGCTCCGTCTCCAGCACCTTGTTCGACGGCAGCTCGCCGCGCAGCACGCGCGCCAGGATGTTGCCCTCGTCATAGGGTCGGCTGGCATCGATCGGCATGGACACACTCCGCTTGACCGCAAGTCGCGCAGCGCTACCACGAACCGATGGCCGACGACACGCCCGAGAGTCTCATCCCCTACGACGAGATCGTGCAGGAAGCGCTCCGGGCGGTGGTCGGCCGCGTCCTGCGCGAGATCGAGGTCACGGGCGCGCTGCCCGGCGGCCACCATTTCTACATCACCTTCAAGACTCGCCACGCCGGCGTCAGCATCCCCAAGCACCTGATGGAGCGCTTCCCGGAGGAAATGACGATCGTCATCCAGCACCGCTTCTGGGACCTCAAGGTCGAGGATGACCGCTTCTCGGTCGGCTTGTCGTTCGGCGGCGTGCCCTCGACGCTGGTCGTACCGTTCGCCGCCGTAACCGACTTCGTCGACCCCGCGGTCGACTTCAGCCTCAAGTTCCAGGCCAGCGGCGCCCCGGGGAGCGGCGGCGAGGACCATGAGACCCCCCAGAACGACAGCCCGCTCGTCACTTCGCCGGACGACGGCTCCAACGTCGTCGCGGTCGACTTCACCCGCAAGAAGTAGCGGCATCGATCGCCTGAGACATGGCGGTCACTCGTTACTTCGCCGAGCAAGTCACCCGCAAGCGACCGTACGTCTCGGAAGCACTGTGCCGTGGGGTTCTCGCCGATCCGCTTCGATCCGAGATCCAGCAGGATGGTCGGCGCCGGTTTTGGGGAACGATCGTCTTGCCCGGAGATGAAAAGCGGCGCATCTTGCGAGTGGTCACCCTGGAAGACGGCGAAACGTTGCACAACGCGTTTATCGACCGCGACTTTCCAGATGGAGAGGGTCGTGAAGCTCAACTACTATCCTGAAACCGACAGCCTCTACATCGAGCTCAATCCGCAGCCTGCTGCCGAGACCCGGCAGGTCGGCGAAGGCATCAATCTCGACCTTGCGGGAGACGGGACGCTGGTCGGCATCGACATCGACCGCGCGTCCGCGGCACTCGACCTGTCGACGCTCGAGAGCGAAGGCCTGCCACTCGTCAAGCTCAAGGCCGCGTGACACGAACGATCTCTCGCCAGACCGCGCCTCGTTCCGCACGATGGAGGAGGGCACCGCCCAGGACTGGGGCATCATCGGCCGTCACTTCATGCCCTATGCCGGCGCGCTCGCCGACCGCGTGCTCGGCCATCTGCGCCTGCTCGACGGCGATTACGGCGGGTTTCCGGTCGACCGGCTGCAGCACAGCCTGCAGACCGCGACCCGCGCCCACCGTGGCGGCGAGAGCGAGCCGTACGTGGTGATGAGCCTGCTGCACGACATCGGCGACACGCTCGCCAGCTACAATCACCCCGAGATCGGGGCGGCCATCCTGCGTCCGTTCGTCGACGAGAAGCTGCACTGGATGTGCCAGCAGCACGGCATCTTCCAGGGATATTATTTCTTCCACTACATCGGGCTCGACCGTGACCTGCGCGAGAAGCTGCGGGGGCATCCGCACTTCGAGGACACCGCCCGCTTTTGCGACCTCTACGACCAGGCGGCGTTCGATCCGGCCTACGACAGCGCGCCGCTCGACTTCTTCGAACCGATGGTCCGGCGGCTGTTCGCAGCGCCGGTCAACTCGATCTATCTCGGCGTTGCCGAAAGCGGTTAACGCGCGGGACGCCAACTCTCTAAAATTCTCCGGCACCGCGCACTTTAACTCGCTCTAAACCCTCGCGGCCTAACGCTCGCATCCTTCTCAAGTGGGATGCCAGATGTACGAAGCGCCCGACCGTTATAAGCGCATGATCTCCGCTCGCCTGCCGGGCGGCGAGTCGCTCGGCTTGACGAACCAGGCCGAACCCGACGGTCACGGCTCGCCCCTGCGCGACATCCAGCTTCTTTCGCGCGGGCAGCTGGCCGGCTTCTTCGCCACGGCCAATGTGGTGGGCGCGCTGCTTGGCGCGGTCGCGCTGATCGGCGCCGTCCCGCTCGCCTACCTCATCGGCTGGGCGGGCGCGGTCGGGATCGCGAACTTCCTCGCCGTCCGGCTCGCCCGGACCCAGGCGATCACCCACGTCGGCCGCTCCGGCCGCAAGGTGCCGCAGCTGTTGATGACCGGCGACGTGCTGCTCCGTGCCGCGCTGTGGCTGTCCCTTCCGCTCTCCATGTTCAACGGGCTCGACGTCGGCAGCCAGGTGATCCTCGCCTCGCTCACCGCGGGTCTGGGCACGGCGGCGCTCGGCCTCGTCGTCGTCCCGGCCTGCGCCTCGGCCTGGCTCGCGGCGTTCGTCGGCGGCCTGTGCGTGCAGCTGGTGATGGCCCGTCTCCACCTGCCGTTCGGCCAGATGCTGCCGATCCTGTTCACGCTCGGCATCGCGGTGTTCGGTGTCCTCGCCATCTCGCGCTGGGCCTTCCGCCAGCTGGAGACCAACGCCGAAGTCGGCTCGCAGAGCGCCAGCGCCTCGCTGCTGCTGCAGGAATATGAGCAGCGCGGCGTGGGCTGGCTGTGGCAGATCGATGCCGACAACCGGGTGACCTACATCTCCAGCCGCATGACCGCGCTGCTCGGCCGCCCCTCGTCGGCCATCCTCGGCCACTCGCTGCCGTCGCTGCTCGGCGGCAATGCGGAGCTCGGCCGCGTGCTGCTCGAGAAGCAGACGTTCACCTCGCTCGAGATGGAGCTCGCCACGGCGCGCGGAACACGCTGGATCTCGATCGCCGGCGATCCGATCATCGACACCGCCGGCCGCTTCGAAGGGTTCCGCGGCGTCGGCTCCGACATCACCGAGGTACGCCATACCCAGGAGCGGCTGACCCACCTCGCCAACGTCGACGTGCTGTCCGGCCTGCCCAATCGTGGCCGCGTCCGCCAGCTGCTCGGCGAGGCGCTCCGCGCCGCGACTGCCGGCAATGTGCCGTGCGCGATCATGTTCCTCGACCTCGACGGGTTCAAGCCGGTCAACGACACCTTCGGCCACCCCAAGGGCGACGCCGTGCTCCAAGCCGTCGCCAAGCGCCTGTGCGACGAGGTCGCCGCCGACGGGCACGTCGGCCGCATGGGCGGCGACGAGTTCGCCATCGTCATCAACGACGCCCAGAGTCGCCGCAAGGTGGAGGCGCTCGCCGACCGGATCATCCGGTCCATCGCCGAGCCCTATCTGATCGACCAGACCGAGATCATCATCGGCGTGTCGATCGGCTGCGCGTTCGGCCCGATCGATGGTGCCACGGTCGATGACCTGATCCTCAAGGCCGACCTGGCGCTCTACGAGGCCAAGGGCGCCGGCCGCGGCGTGGCGCGTTATTTCTCGTCCGAACTCCAGTCGGAGCAGGAGGATCGGGTCCGCCTTGAATCGGACCTGCGCCAGGCGATCGCGCTCAAGCAATTCCACCTGCTGTTCCAGCCGCTCGTTTCGGCGCGCAGCCAGAAGCTCGTCGGCTTCGAAGCGCTGATCCGCTGGAACCACCCGCAGCGCGGTCTCGTCCCGCCGCCGGTGTTCATCCCCGTTGCCGAAGAGTCCGGCTTGATGGCGATCATCGGCGAATGGATCATCGAGGAGGCGTGCCGCGCCGTTGCCAGCTGGCCCGAGCCGATCACGCTGGCGATCAACATCAGCCCCAAGCAGATCATCCAGCCCGCCCTGCCCAACATCGTCAGCAAGGCGCTTGCCCGCAACAAGGTCCCCGCCAACCGGCTCGAACTGGAAGTCACCGAGGGCGTGTTCCTGGGCGACAGCAACGCCACCCTCGACGTGCTGCACCGCCTGCGCTCGCTCGGCGTGGGCATCGCGCTGGACGACTTCGGCACCGGCTATTCGTCGATCGGCTACCTCAACAAGGCGGTGTTCCACAAACTCAAGATCGACGGCAGCTTCGTGCGCGAGGCCGGCACCCGGCCGGAGAACGTCGCCATTATCCAGTCGATCGTCCAGCTCGCCAAGTCGTTCCGCATGTCAGTCACGGCCGAGGGCGTCGAGACCTCGCAGGACTTCGAGCGGATGCGCGAGCTCGGCTGCGATACCATCCAGGGCTATCTGTTCGGCCGACCCCTGTCCTTCGCCCGCGCCAGCGAAATGGCCCACGGTCTCACGGCCAAGCAGCGGATGGCCGGATAGACCTGGTCAGTCGGCACCGCCGGCGCTGATGGCGTCGGTCGGCCTGCGGGCCAGCGCCGCTCTCACCGCGGCGTCCAGCGCGTCGGACCGGAACGGCTTGGCGAGCAGGTTCGCGTCCGGCGCCGCCCGCCGGATGTCGTCGGTCTCGCTATAGCCCGACACGAACAGGATGGCCTGCTCGGGCCGGCTGGCGAGGATCCGCCCGGCGACGTCGGCGCCGGACAGGCCGGGCATGACATAGTCGAGCACGACTACGTCCGGCCGGACCTTCTCGACCAGGGCGATCCCGCCCGGCCCGTCGACCGCCTGCTGCACCTCGTAGCCCAGCTCGACGAGGCTGCTGGACACGAAATCGCGCACGTCGGGATCGTCGTCGATCACCACGATCTTCGCTGCTCTCCGCTCCCTGGAAGCCCCTTTTTCGCCGCGCGGGTCGCTCGCCGCTGCCCATCCGGCTGCTTCCGCCCGACGGAAGAACAGTCGGACGGTCGTCCCCTTGCCCGGCTCGCTGTCGATCCGCGCCGTGCCGCCCGATTGCCGCGCCATGCCATAGACCATCGACAGGCCCAGCCCGGTGCCCTTGCCGACGGCCTTGGTCGTGAAGAACGGCTCGAAGGCCCGTGCGGCGACCTCCGGCGGCATGCCGCTTCCGGTGTCGCCGATCGCCAGTTCGACATACTCGCCCGGCGCGAGTTCGGCATCTTCCTCGATCGCTACGTTGCGCGCCACGAAACTCAGCGTGCCGCCGTTGGGCATGGCGTCGCGGGCGTTGATCGCCAGGTTGAGTACCGCGACCTCCAGCTGGGTGGGGTCCGCCATCACGGGCACCATGTCCGGCTCGAGCTCGAACTGCTTGTCGATCCCCGGCCCGAGCACGTTGCGCAGCAGCGGCCGCATCTCCTCGACCAGCTCGGCCACGGCGCAGGGCCTCACCTCCAGCCGCTGCGATCGGCTGAACGTCAGCAGCTGCCCCGTGAGCCGTGCGCCGCGCTCCGCCGCGGACAGGGCGTTGGTCGCATAGCGGAGCAGCTTCTCGTCGCTGAGGCTGCGGGTGATCAGGTCGAGCCCGCCGACCACCACGGTCAGCAAATTGTTGAAATCATGCGCGATCCCGCCGGTCAGCTGGCCGAGCGCTTCCATCTTCTGAGATTGGCGCAGCTGCTCCTGCGCCTGCTTCAGCTCGGTGACGTCGCGCGCCTCGAACAGCAGGTGCTCGATCTCGCCCGCCCCGTTGCGCACCGGCTGCATCGTCACGTCGAGCACGGCCGGCGGCAGCTTGTTCTCGGCGTTGCCCTCCAGCCGAACCTCTTCGGCATAGGTTTCGCCCCGCGCCGCGATCGCCACCGCGCGGCGCAATCGGTCCTCGTGCCCGGGATAGGCGCGCAGCGTCGGCGCTTCCCACAGCGGGCGGCCGACCGCGACCTGGGCCGTGGCATGGCGCCACGGGGTTGCGGTGCGGTTGACCTCGACGACGGTTCCGTCGGGGTCGAGCAGCACCATCACTTCCAGCACGCTGTTGAAGATCGCCCGGAACCGGGCCTCGCTCGCGGCCAGCGCGTGCGTCCGCTCTTCAACCTGCCGCCGCAGTTCGAGTTCGGCTTCCTTGGCCAGGGTTACGTCAGAGGCGGCGCCGATGAACCCCAGCAGCTCGCCGTTCGGATCGAACCGGGGCGAGGACACCGACCGCAGCCAGCGCCACGCCCCGTCGTAGCGGCGATAGCGTGCCTCGATGGTGAAGGTCTGCAGGCTCGCTTCGCCGGCGCCGCTCTCTGCTACCACCCGCTCGAAGTCGTCGGGGTGAATCCACTCCCGCCACTGGTGGGTCCGCGCTTCCTCCAGGCTTAGCCCGGCGAATTCGGCATAGGCCCGATTGACGAAGTCGCGCGTGCGGTCGACGCGGGTCACCCACATCAGCACCGGGGCGAAATCCGAGATGCGACGGAAGCGGGCCTCGCTCTCGCGCAAGGCCTGCTCGGCAAAGCGCTGCTCGGTGATGTCCTGGACGACGATAACGACTCCGTCCACCCGCCCGTCCTTGGCACGATGCGGGACATATTCCGACTGGGTCGTCAGTGGCCCGCGTATCGGGTGCTCGTAAGGGGCCGCGAACCACTGCCGCTCACCAGCAAACGCGCGCTGCAACGCCTCGCGACGCACCGCATAACTGGCCGGAGTCATGGTCTCGTGGATCGTCTGGCCGAGCAGTGCCTCGCGCGGGATGTCGAACCAGTCCGCGAACGGCTGGTTGGCGAACACGTAACGCTCGTCGGCGTCTGCGTAGGCAATCATGACGGGCAACGAGTCGGCGATCGCCAGCAGCGCCGCCGGGTCGTTCAACATGCGCCGGCCAAGCTGCGCCGCAAGGCCGGTCTCGCCGGCAGTCACCCGACGATCGTCACTGTTTCGCCCCGGAGTGCCGGCACCCTGTTCCCCCATGCCCGGCAGACTAGCCCTTTCCGCGCCGCGTTCTACCCCTCCCGAAGCGCGGGCCAGCGCGTGGTCGCGCGGCCCTCAGCCGGCAAACGGCGTCCGGAGGCGCAGCGTGCCTTCGGTGCGCGGACGAGCAAGGGCCGCATAGCCCTGCGCCAATTCCTGGTGCACCCGCCGCGCGGCCGGCGAGCCGGCGTTCTTGGCCGCCTCCCGCTCCATCCGCTCGCGTTGTTGAAAATACTCGATCGACTCCTGGTGATTCATCGCAGTCTACTCGCATCACGTTGATTTCATTCGTAAGATGCGACAAATGTTGCAGGGCTGGAATTGACATGGATTAGCAGGGTTAAATAAATCTGTGCCGAAACGGGGCATGTTCCGAAAGGAGCGTCAAGCTTCGGCGCGAGCCTTCGTCCCGACCTGCACCTGACCGGTGCGCGCGATCGACGACCAGCCGACCCGGGGTCCGCGCAGCGCCTGGACGATCGCCTTGATGACGACATAGTACATCAGCTGACGATAGACGAACCGCATCGGCACGAGCCAGCGAAGCAGGCTCCACCGCTCGCGCCGCTCCAGCGCGAACGCGATCAGCCCGGCGGTGAGGTCAATCGCCGCGAACAACAGCCAGAACTCCGCCATCCGCTTCGGGTCACCCTGAAGCCAGGTCAGCCCATGTTCGTGGATCGACGTCGCCGTCGTGATCACGTTGACGACAAGCGCCAGGTCGATCAGCGGCGACACCACCGCAAACAGCAGCTGGAACAGCATGACCTGCGGCAGGCCGACCAGCCCCAGCCCGCGCGGCCGGCCTTCGACCATCACCCGCTTGTGTTTCCACAGGCACTGGATCGTCCCGAAGGCCCAGCGGAACCGCTGCCGCGCGAGCTGTCGCAGCGTTTGCGGCGCTTCGGTCCATGCCAGCGCGCTCTGGTCATAGGTCACCTTCCACCCGGCGCGCTGCACCGCGATGGTCAGGTCCTGGTCCTCGGCGAGCGTATCCGGCGGATAGCCGCCGACCTCCGCGATCGCGGCCGTGCGCCACGCGCCCACCGCGCCGGGGACGACAGTCATCGCCCCCAGTTGGGCCAGCGCCCGCCGCTCCAGATTCTGCGCCGTGATATATTCCAGCGCCTGCCACTTGGTGACCAGGTTGATGCGGTTGCCGACCTTGGCGTTGCCGGCAACGGCGCCCAGCTGCGGGTCGACGAACCAGCGCGCCAGGCGGGCTATCGTCGTCGCCTCGAACTGCGTGTCGGCATCCAGCGCCACGACGACTTCGCCTTTCGCCAGCACAAGTCCGCGGTTCAGTGCTCGCGCTTTCCCCCCGTTGGCCAGCGTCAGCAATCGCACTCGCGGATCCTCGGCGAAATGGCGCGTGACCACGGCCGACGTTGCGTCGCTCGACCCGTCATCGATCACGATCACCTCGATCCGCACGTCCTGGCTCGCCAGCACCTGACGCACGGCACGCTCGATCACCCGCTCCTCGTTGAAGGCCGGGATCAGGACGCTGACGAACCGCTCCGGATCGGTCGGCGGCCGCACGAGTTGCTGCTCCCGCCACGCCGCCAGCAGCGCCAGCCCGCTCAGCGCCAAGGCCCGCAGGATGCCGAGCGTGATCGCCGCGGCGAACAGGAAGTGCAGCGCCTCGATGCTCCACCCCAGGCTCTCGAACACGAACAGGTCCGCCCGCGCCGCCGCCCTGTCCGCCGGTGACAGCGTCGGCATCGCCTGGGCCGGCGTCAGCCCCGCCAGTTCCGACACGGGGACGAAGCGATAACCCTGCGCGCGAAGCGTATCGATGATCGTCGGCAGCGCGGCGATCGTCTGCGTCCGGTCGCCGCCGGAATCGTGCAGCAGCACGATGTTGTGGCTGCACTGGGCATCGCCCGTTCCGCAATCGTTACCGGCATTCACGCCGGTCACGACGTTGTTGATGATCGCCGCGACTCCGGGCCGCTGCCAATCCTGGCTGTCGACATGCAGCCCGACCGAAATGTAGCCGCGCTGCTGCGCCTCGAGCGCGGGCAGGATCTCGTCGGCGGTGGTCGGCTCGGCGTCCCCGAAGTACGGCGCGCGGAACAGCTTCAGCGTCCGTCCGGTGAACGCCTCGAACAATCGCTGCGTCGCGTTGAGCTCGAACAGCGTCTGCGTCCGCCCGGTCGTCGCGAGATTGGGGTGAGTGTAGGTGTGGCTGCCGACCTCGTGCCCCTCCGCGATCATGCGCTCGAGCAGCCCGCGCTCGGTCAGCCCGTTCTCGCCGACGATGAAGAAGGTCGCGGGGACCTTCTTCTCCTTGAGGATGTCGAGGATGCGCGGCGTCCAGCGGGCATCCGGCCCGTCGTCGAAGGTCAGCGCGATCTCGCCCGCGCGATAGCCGCCGCGGCTGATCGTGTACGGCCGGGGCAAGTGGATGAAATCGACTCCGGCGAGCAGGCCGTCCCGCGTCAATGTCAGCCGCCGCTCCCCCTCGGTCGGCAACGACGAGATGCGCAGGATCTCGCCCGATCCCTCGATGTCGACGTTGGTGCCCTGCGGCAGCCGCTGCAGCGTCGCCGGATTGAGCGGGTGTGCGGCGCCGCGCCCGAACACCGACCATAATGCCGGGTCCTCCGCGCCCATCCGCCACAGCGCGACGCTGTTCAGCCCGGCGCGGTCGAGCAGCTTCAGCTGGTTGAAGGCCGACGCCGCGTCGAGGATCCACACCGTGTGGCGGCGGCCCTGCTCGTCGTCATAGGCGAAGCTCGAATTGCCGCTCGCCCGGTCGAACATCGGCACGGTGCCGTTCTCGCCCGCGGTGACCCACGCTTCCTCGACGTTGAGCGGATCGCCGCCCTTTCCGTACCAGTCGTACGCATAGTTGCCGATCGTCACGACCGCCTTGGCACGGGGCACCTGGCGCAGCGCGGCCGCGAGCTGGCTCGCCCACCAGTGACGGGACGCGATCGGACCCGGCGGGCCGTCGTTCGAATGCTCGTCATAGGCCATCAGGAATACGCGGTCGGTCACCGCGGCGAACCGGGCGAGGTCCCATCCGCCGTCGACCGGGGCCGCGACCGTCGTCAGCCAGCCGTGCTTGTCGAAGAGGATGTTCGCCTCGTTGAGGAACTCGCGGTAGTGCGCCTGGCCGACCGGATCGAGCATCTCGAAGTCGAACACCGCGCCCGACGCGTGGTTCGCATCCAGGAACGTCACGAGCTGGGCCAGCAATCTGCCCCGCGCCGCCGGATCGGCCAGCATCGCGCCCGTCTCGCGCCCTTGCCAGGTGCCGTTGTCGGCATTCTGCACGACCGGCAGGATCAGCGGGCGATAGCGCGTCGTGTTGAGGATCGCGCGCCCGGCCGGGTCGGGCAGGATCTTGAGCTGGTGCGCCGGTCCGGTGACGGTCAGCCATACCGGTGCCAGCCAGTCGAGGTCGCCGATGTGCCGCTGCAGCGAGGCCGTCGAGCTGACGTCCCACGGCGTGTAGAAGCCGATCGCCAGCGGCTGGCCCATCGCCGTCGCGACCGCCGTTGACTTCTTCGCCCCGACCTTGCGCGCGCTCGGCGGCCGGCTGCCGATCATCCGCTCGATCGCGCGGTCGATGCTCGCCTCGGTCTGGATGATCAGGCTGGTGCGCGGCGGCGGCAGCGGCTTGCCGTGCTCCAACGCGACCGGCAACAGCGGCGCCGCCGGAACGACCCGGATCGTCGCCGCCAGCCCTCCGAGGGACAGGACGACGAGCAGGCCGAACAGCAGCAGCGCGAGGCGGAAGCGCTTGCGCCGTCGTCCCGTCGGGTCATAGAAGATCGCCCGCTCGGTCATGTCCGGGCTACTACTCTCCCGCGACCCCCGGCGCCAGCCGGTCGCGCGCGGCACGCCGCCGTCGCCACTGCAGCCACGCGAGCACCGCGACGATCCCGACCGCCGCGGCAATCAGCGCATGGCCCGGGGTCAGCAGCAGCTTGACGAGATGCACGATCTGCTTGCCGAACGCATAGCCCAACCACACCAGCCCCGGTCCCCAGATCGCCGCCGACGCCAGCTGCAGCAGGGCGAAGTCACGCGCCCGCACATGGCTCATCGAAATCGCGATCGGGCCGGTCACGCGGAACCCGTAGATGAACCGGAACCCGAAGCAGAACAGGCGCGGGTGGCGGTCGATCATCTTGAGCGCGCGCGCGAACACGGCCTTCTCGGTAATGCGGTGGACCAGCTTCGAATCGCGCTGCGATCGGCCGACGAGAAAGAACAGCTGGCACGAGATCCACGCCCCGGCGAACGCCGCGAGCGCCGCCCACCACACGTTGAACAGCCCCTCGCGCGCCATCGCGCCGCCGATCACGACCGCGCTCTCGCCCTCGATACCGCCGCCCAGCGCTACGCCGAGCGCGCCGTAATGCTCGATCAGCTGATGGATTGTCCCGCTCAAGCCTTGGACCTAGCGGCTCGCGTCACCGCGCGAAAGCGCTGCTTTACGACTGGCGTGGCGTGATCAGCATCGGCGGCTGCCCCGCCCGTCGCCGCTCGTCGGCATCGCGCCCGCGCCACAAGTCCCGGTCCGCCTCGTCGATCGCGCGCAGCAACTCGCCGAAGCATGGCGTTTCATCGACCGGATAAGCGCGCGTGAAGGCCGGGCCCAACCTCTCCAGGTCGTTACCGGTCAGCAGTCCGATGGCGATGATGCGCTCGCGAGGCATAGGGTGGGTGATCCTGACTAACTTAGGATAACAACCCCCGAACCGCCCCCTGGTGCCAATCATTCCGCCTCTGACTTGACCTGCCGTTACGGCACCTGCCATTTGTTTTGGGGCAACACCGGGCGCGGCGTTTTCCCGCCGGTCATATCCCCGCCCGCCAGATCGTCGAACGCGTGCGCGATCCGCAGCAGCATCGCCTGCTCGGGCTGCCCGGCAAGCTCATGCGCCCACTCGCGGCACTTGCGCGCTTCCTCGACCATCGATCGCTGTTGCATCACCGGCTCCCTGTTCGCCGTCCGGTTACCAGCCCACTTCCGAACGCGAAGTTCAGGGACATGGTCAACAGCCGGTGAAAATCGCCTGAACCCCGACACCGGCTCCCGTTCATCTTGGCCCGGCTCCAAGGCACCCGCGTGACAAGCCGCCTACCCCCTCCCGCTCGCACCGTTTTCCTACAGGAACCATATAGGTTATCGCGAGTCGCATGAAGAACCGCACACCCGCCGCGCCCGAGGGCCGCGCTCCGCTCTCCGACTTCGCTCCCGTGCCGCGCCGCACCGCGCGCCACGACGGCTGGACGCCCGAACGTCAGCGCGCGTTCGTCGCCGCGCTCGCCGACACCGGCTCGGTCAGCCGTGCCGCCGCGCAGGTCAACATGGCGAGCGAAGGTGCCTATCAGCTGCGCCGCCAGCCCGGCGCCGAGGGCTTCCGCGCCGCCTGGTCCGCCGCGCTCGACTTCGGCGTCGCCCGGCTGAAGGACATCGCCCTCGAACGCGCGGTCGAGGGCGCGCTCGTCCCCGTCCTCACCGGCGGCCGCCTGATCGGCTACCGCCGCGTGTTCAACGACCGACTGCTGATGTTCTGCCTGCGCCACTATGGGGAGGACCCCGCCGGCAAGCGCACCACGATCAACTATTTCAGCACGAAGGCCGCCGCCGGTTCGGGCGCAGGCGGCGCCGCCGGGGCCGAAGCCTCGACCACCACCGTCCGCACCGTCATCACCGGTGCCGGTGCCGGCGGCGGGGGTGGCGGAGGCGGCGCTGCCCCGGTGGACCAGAACGCCGCCCTGCTCGAAGCCTTCGCCGGCGTACCGCTCGATGCCGCCGCCCAGGCCGAGATCGCCGCGGCGCTCGACGCCTGCGCGGCCCGCCGCACCGCGGAGCAGGGCAGCGCCGACGATCCCGCCGAACTGTTCTTCGCCGCCGAACAGCCGCTCAGGCTCGGCCCCGGCCGCGAGGGCGTCGAGACCCGCGCCCCCGCCGCGTCCGGCAACATCGTCGCCCCCGATGCCTTCCTCGAGCCCGTCTACCCGCGCCTGCTCGACGCCGAGGACCAGTATCGCGCCGGTGACGAGGAGGTCGCCTGGACCATGCTCGACCGCCCCGACGAGCTCGACGAGATCGACCGCGCCGTCGCCAGCGTCACGGCCGCCCGCCTCGCCGCCCCCGCCGTTCCCGTCACCCCCGCCGTTCCGGCCGCCCCCGCGCCGGACGATTCACCACAGGAGCAGCAGCCATGACCTTCCGCACCTTCACCCTGAAGGACTTCTTCGACCCCGCCGAAGCCGAGCGCGCCGCCCGCCTCGCGCTGCGCCGTCCGTTCACGACCGGCGACCTCGCCGCCGCCGGCCTCCACTTCATCGAGGTGCCGGATGCGGGCGGAGGTCCGCTCCCGCCCGGCGAACGCGAAGCCCCGCGCGAGCAGCAAGTGACCCAGGAACAGCTCCGCCTCGCCCGCGAGTGGGTCGCCAGAACCACGGAGCGCTAGCCGGAAGACGTATCGTTAAACCCTCCCCCATCCGGAAAAGGCCGCCCCAAACCCTCTCCCCAGCGGGGAGAGGGCGACTCGCGCCCAGCGCGAGCGGGGTGAGGGGGCACCCACGCCAGCACTCTCAACCCAGCGCTACCCCCTTGAAGACATGCTCCCGATGCCACCGCAGGAACGCGCCCTCGGGCCGTTCCGCCACTGCATCAGGGAAGCGCGCCCGCCCGCCCGTATTGAGGAGCTTGCCCACTCCCTCCACGTCGTTGATGTGATTGGACAGCAGGATCGTCGCATCGTCCGCCACCGACAGCAGCCCGCGATCGAACATCCAGTGTACGGTGCCGGACAGCGCCAGCCCGTTCTGCACCACGTCCGGGCCGCGCGCTTCGACTGACTTGATGTGCGCCGCTTCAACCTCGGCGCGCCCACCGCCGTTGATGAACTGAAAGCCCGTAAAGGCGCATCGCTTGTCGTACGCCTTCAGCACGCGGCTGCGGAACACCCGATCGCGAACCGTCCGCAGCGTCAGCATCTGCACCCGGTCCTGCTCGAAGGCATAAGGCGCCTGCGCTTCATTGACGGCCGACAACGCAACATCGCCCCCGGTGCGCGGCAGCAGCTCGTCGTGTTGATCTAGGCCCAGCCCCACGATCCGGTTGAAGTC
>CAXSDY010000063.1:0-13392 GCA_964235835.1 uncultured Sphingomonadaceae bacterium
CGGGCCACGTTTTTCGGAGAACCTCGATGTTCAAGACCCTCGTCCTGCCGCTCGCAGCGATCGGCATCGCCGTCGCCGCCACCGCCGGCGCCTCGGCCTTCGTCGCCGTGCCCAAGCCGATGGTCGACGAGCCCGCCTCCGCCCACCGCGAAACCGCCGTGTTCGCCGGCGGCTGCTTCTGGGGCGTCGAGGGTGTCTACAGCCACGTCCGTGGAGTGATCGAGGCGACGTCGGGCTACAGCGGAGGCGCGGCCGCCACCGCCCACTACGCGATGACGTCCACCGGCAGGACCGGGCACGCGGAAGCGGTGCGGGTCGTGTTCGACCCCACGCAGGTGAGCTATGGCCAGCTGCTGCGTATCTATTTTGCGGTCGTGGCGGATCCGACGGAGAAGAACCGCCAGGGTCCTGACGAGGGGCCACAGTACCGCTCCGCGCTGTTCCCGATGAATGCGCAGCAGGCCCGCGTCGCCCACGCCTACATCGGCCAGCTGACGCAGGCTCACGTCTACAAGCGGCCGATCGTCACGACCGTCGAGCCGTTCAAGGGTTTCTACCCGGCCGAGGCCGAGCACCAGGACTTCATGGCCCGCAACCCGAGCTATCCGTACATCGTCATCAATGACCGCCCGAAGGTGGATGCGCTGAAGCGCCAGTTTCCGACGGTCTGGCGGAGCTAGACCGGAGCGGAAGAGGGCGGCTAAGCGGGCCTTTCCGTGCCGCTCCTCGAAAGCCTCGTACCATGCGTACCCTTGCCCTGCTGGCTGCCTTCATGACCGTTCCTGCCGCAGCCTCGGCTCCTCCACCCGCGCCGGCGTATCCGACGACGCAGGCCGGCCCGGTCGCCGACATCAAGTTCGGCATCAAGGTCGCGGATCCCTACCGCTGGCTCGAGAACGACGTCCGCTCCGATCCCAAGGTGCGCGACTGGGTGACCCGTCAGAACGCGGTGACCGAAGCCTACCTCGCCAAGCTGCCGATGCGTGCCGCGTTCAAGCAGCGCATGACCCAGCTCTACGACTATGAGCGGTTCGGCGTACCGGCGAAGCAGGGCCGTCACTATTTCTACACGCGCAACTCCGGCCTGCAGAACCAGTCACCGCTCTACGTGCGCGACTCCCTGAACGGTCCGGAGCGGCTCCTGCTCGACCCGAACGGCTGGTCGAAGGACGGCGCGACGGCGCTCGCCGAGTGGGTGCCGAGCGAGGACGGGCGCACCCTGCTCTATTCGATCCAGGACGGCGGCACCGACTGGCGCACGCTGCGGCTGGTGGACGTGGCCAGCGGCAAGCTGCTTCCCGACGAGATCAAGTGGGTCAAGACGTCGGCGGGCGACTGGCTGAAGGACGGATCGGGCTTCTTCTACTCCCGCTTCCCCGAGCCCGCAGCGGGCGCGACCTTCCAGTCGACGAACGAGCACAGCACCGTCTATTTCCACCGGCTCGGCACCCCGCAGTCGGCCGACCGGCTGGTCTATGCGACGCCCGACCTGCCGAAGCGCGACCATTATGGCAGCGTCACGGACGACGGCCGCTGGCTGGTGATCACCACCGCGGAGGGGACCGACGCGCGATACGCCATCTCCGTCGTCGATCTCGCCGACCCCAAGTGGACCGTGGTCCCACTGGTCAAGGGGCTCGACAACCGCTGGGACCTGATGGGCAACACGGGCTCGTCGCTCTATTTCAAGACCGACCTCGGCGCGCCGCTCGGGCGCGTGGTGACGCTCGACGCCGCGCGGCCGGGCTCGCCGCCGGTCCAGGTCGTAGCGGAGGACAGGTTCGCGCTCGACGACGCCCGGCTGGTCGGGTCGCGGCTGATCCTGTCCTACCTGGCCGACGCCAAGAGCGAGGTCCGGCGCACTAGTCTCGCCGGCAAGCCGCTCGGCACCATCGCCCTGCCCGGCATCGGCACCGCGAGTGGCTTCGGCGGCCGCGGCGACGATCCCGAAACCTTTTTCGCGTTCACCAGCTTCAATCGCCCGACCACCATCTACCGGCTCGACGCGGCGTCGGGCGAGACCAGCGTCTGGGCGGCGCCCAAGGTCGCGTTCGATCCCGCGGAGTTCGACGTACGCCAGGTCTTCGTGCCCTCGAAGGACGGCACGAAGGTGCCCGCGTTCATCGTCATGAAGAAGGGCGTCGACCGACGCGGCGGCTCGCCAACCATCCTCTATGGCTATGGCGGGTTCGATATCTCGCTGACCCCGGCCTATGCGCCGACCCGGCTCGCCTGGCTGGACGCCGGCGGCGTGTTCGTCTCGGCCAATCTACGCGGCGGCGGTGAATACGGCGCCGCGTGGCACGACGCCGGCCGCCTCGCGCGCAAGCAGAATGTGTTCGACGACCTCATTGCAGTGGGCGAATGGCTCAAGGTCAATGGCGTCACCGGAACCAGCCAACTCGCGGTCGAGGGCGGCTCTAACGGCGGACTGCTCGTCGGCGCAGTGGTCAACCAGCGACCCGACCTGTTCGCCGCCGCGCATCCGGCGGTCGGCGTCATGGACATGCTCCGGTTCGACCGCTTCACCGCCGGCCGCTACTGGGTCGACGACTACGGCCATCCTGATCGCGAAGCCGACTTCCGCACGCTGCTGACCTATTCGCCCTATCACAACATCAAGGGCGGGCGGCCCTATCCGGCGGTGCTCGTCACCACCGCCGACACCGACGACCGTGTCGTCCCAGGGCACAGCTTCAAATATATCTCGGCCCTCCAGGCCGCCCGGGATGTCGGCGACAAGCCCCACCTCATCCGCATCGAGACCCGCGCCGGCCACGGCTCGGGCAAGCCGATCGCCAAGATCATCGAGGAGACGAGCGACGTTTACGCGTTCCTGGCGGCGTTCACCGGGCTCCAACAGCACCAATAGGTGAACCCCGGGCAACGACCGCGTCATCCCTGATGCAGCCGGACGCGCCGATACGCGTTGATGCACCCGAGCGATTCGGGCGAATCGAGCGTATCGAGCGTATCGTAAGGAGGTAAGCCCATGTCGGCATTCAAGAAGGTTCTTGTCGGAACGGCGGGCCTGGCGGCGGTGATCGGGCTGGCAAGCCCAGCCGCGGCACAATACTATCCGAACACCGGATCGGGTTACGGCAGCAGCGTCGGCAACGCGGTCGGTCGCGCCATCGACGGCGTGGTCGCGGCAACCCAGTACGGCTATGCGCAGCCTGGCTATTCCCAGTACGGCTATTCCCAGCCCTACGGCAATTATGGGCAACCCTACGGCAACTACGGCCAAGCCTATGGCAATGCCGTCAACAGCCACCCGGCGGTGGGGCAGTGCGCCAGCGCACTCCAGTCGCGCGGCGGCTACGGCGGTGCGTACGGCGGCGCGCGCATCACCGGCATCCGCAACATCGAACCGCGCAACAACGGCGCGGTGCGGGTCAACGGATCGGTCTCGACCTACACCGGCTACGGCTATGGCGCGCCGAACATGACGTTCAGCTGCAAGGTCGATCGCAATGGTCGGGTCACCGACCTGCGCATCGATCGCGATAACTACGGCGCCAACGGCTACAACGACGGCTATCGCCGCTGGTAGCAGCGCCGCCGTCCGCTTCGGTAGACAGGGTTGCGCCGGGGTCTTAGGGCTCCGGCGCAATCGTTACGCCCGCCGGAGTTCCCATGCCTCAGGATCAGTTCGGCGACACGATCCTGATCGTCGACTTCGGCAGCCAGGTGACACAGCTGATCGCGCGCCGCATCCGCGAGGCCGGCGTCTACTGCGAGATCGCTCCGTATAATTCCGCCGCGGACGCGTTCGCGCGGCTCAGTCCCAAGGGCATCATCCTGTCGGGCGGTCCCTCGTCGGTGACCTGGGCCGACAGCCCCCGGGCACCGCAGCATCTGTTCGACGCCGGCCTGCCGATCCTGGCGATCTGCTATGGCCAGCAGACGATGGCCCACCAGCTCGGCGGCAGCGTCGCGACGTCGGACGCCAAGGAATTCGGCCGCGCCTTCATCGATGTCGTCGCTCCCTCCGCCCTGTTCGACGGGTTGTGGCAGGTCGGCGAGAAGCACCAGGTGTGGATGAGCCACGGCGATCGGGTCGAGCGCCTGCCCGACGGTTTCTCGATCGTCGCCCGCTCCGAAGGCGCGCCCTATGCCATCGCGACCGACGAGGCGCGGCGCTTCTACTCGATGATGTTCCACCCCGAGGTGGTCCACACCCCCGATGGCGGCAAGCTGCTCGCCAACTTCGCGCGGCACATCTGCGGCTGTTCGGGCGAGTGGACGATGGGCGCCTTCCGCGACGCCAAGATCGCCGACATCAGGGCTCAGGTCGGCTCCAGACGCGTCGTCTGCGGCCTGTCGGGCGGGGTCGACAGCGCCGTCGCTGCGGTGCTGATCCATGAGGCGATCGGTGACCAGCTGACCTGCGTGTTCGTCGACCACGGCCTGATGCGCGCGAGCGAGGCCGAGCAGGTCGTGGCGCTGTTCCGTAACAGCTACAACATCCCGCTGGTCCACGTCGCCGCCGAGGAGCAGTTCCTCTCCGGCCTGGCCGGGGTCACCGACCCCGAGGCCAAGCGCAAGTTCATCGGCAAGACCTTCATCGACGTGTTCGACGAGGAAGCGCGCAAGATCGGCGGCGCCGACTTTCTCGCCCAGGGCACGCTCTACCCCGACGTGATCGAGAGCGTCAGCTTCACCGGCGGCCCGAGCGTAACGATCAAGAGCCACCACAATGTCGGCGGCCTGCCTGACCGGATGAACATGAAGCTCGTCGAGCCGCTGCGCGAGCTGTTCAAGGACGAGGTGCGCGAGCTCGGCCGCGAACTCGGGCTGCCGGAGGCGTTCGTCAGCCGCCACCCGTTTCCGGGCCCGGGCCTCGCCATCCGCATTCCGGGCGAGGTCACGAAGGAGCGCTGCGACATCCTGCGCAAGGCCGACGCGATCTATCTCGAGGAGATCCGCAACGCCGGGCTCTACGACGCGATCTGGCAGGCCTTTGCCGTGCTGCTGCCGGTCCGCACCGTCGGCGTGATGGGCGACGCACGGACCTACGACAGTGTCTGCGCCCTGCGCGCGGTGACCAGCGTCGATGGCATGACCGCCGACGTCTATCCGTTCGACGCGGCGTTCCTCGGCCGGGTCGCGACCCGCATCGTCAACGAAGTCGCGGGGATTAACCGCGTGACGTACGACTTCACCTCGAAACCCCCCGGCACGATCGAGTGGGAGTGAGACGCACGCAGGCGTCGTTCGTCAGGCACCTTTCGGCAGTAGTCCTGTCTTGATCGAGTCCGACCCGAGCGCCCGGTATCGATGTTGCGGTCCGCCGAGGGTCATACCCACCCGGCGTCGGAGTCGCGTTGCCGCAGATCAAAACCCGCAGCGACATCGCGGTGCGTGCCGGCGTCTACTCGGCCTTGTCGCACGTCAGGGTTCTATCCATGCCGGTCGGCAGCAGGGTAGATGAAGAAGCTGGTAATGAGCGACGTTGCTGTCTAGCACCCCTTCGTGCGCGAACTCGCGTGACGGTCGACCGGAACAAGGGGAGCTAGATTGGCTGAAACGATCCTCATCACCGGGGGAGCGGGCTTTATCGGGCGATTTGTCGCGGCCGAGCTGCTTCGTCGCGGCGACCGGGTGCGGGTGCTCGACAGCCTGATCGAGCAGGTCCACGGCGACGTCGATCGGCCGGCCGGGCTCGATCCCGAGGTCCAGCTGATCCGCGCCGACGTGCGCGACGGCGATGCGGTCGCCAAGGCGCTCGCCGGCGTCGACGCGGTCGTCCACCTCGCGGCGGAGGTCGGGGTCGGGCAGTCAATGTACGCGGTCGAACGCTACACGTCGGTCAACGACGTCGGGACCGCGGTGCTCACCGAGAAGCTGATCGATAACCCCGTTAGGCGGATCGTCACCGCCTCGTCGATGAGCATCTATGGCGAGGGCCTCTACCGCGACGCCGACGGCGAGCCGGTCGAGGAGGCGGTGCGGCTTCCCCGGGTAGGGGCGAACACCAGCTGGGACCCGGTCGATGCGCAGGGCCGGCCCCTGACGCCGGTGCCCACGCCCGAATGGAAGCGGCCTAACCTCGCCTCGATCTACGCGCTCAACAAGTTCGTGCAGGAACGCACGACGATGATCATGGCGCAGGCCTATGGCATGGAGTCCGCCTGCCTGCGGCTGTTCAACGTCTATGGCCCGGGTCAGGCGCTCTCCAATCCCTACACAGGCGTGCTGGCGATCTTCTCCTCGCGCCTGCTCAACGGGCAGCAGCCGATGATCTTCGAAGACGGCGGGCAGCGGCGCGATTTCGTCCATGTCGGCGATGTCGCGCGCGCCTTCGCCGACGCGTTGGTCATGCCGCAGGCAGACGGCGGGGTGTTCAACATCGGCTCGGGCGGCGACCGCTCCGTGACCGAAGTGGCGCAGGCGCTCGCCCGGGCCATGGGCCGCGAGGGCATCGAACCGCAGATCGTCGGCAAGTCGCGCGTCGGCGACATCCGCCACTGCTTCTGCGACACGACCTTGTCGGCGCAGCGGCTCGGCTTTCGTGCGCGGCAGGACTTCATCGAGGGGCTCGCGGAACTGGCCGAGTGGGTCGCCACCGAGGAAGCGGTCGACCGGGTCGACGAAGCGAAGCAGGAGCTCGAAGCGCGGGGGCTCGTCGCTTGACCGCCGCCCGGCGCTTCACCCGCAGCGAGCCGATCCTCGTCACCGGCGGCGCCGGCTTCATCGGCTGCAACATCGCCGACCGCCTCGCCGGACAAGGGCACGACGTGCTGGTCTATGATGCGCTCGCCCGGCCCGGTGTCGACCGCAACCTGGACTGGCTGAAGCGCCGCCACCCGCGCCGCATCAGCAGCACGATCGCCGACGTGCGCGACGAGGACAGTCTGCGCAGCGCTGCGCAGGGCGCCGCCGCCGTGTTCCACATGGCAGCGCAGGTTGCAGTCACGACCAGCCTCGCCGACCCCCGCGAAGACTTCGACATCAACATTCGCGGCACGATCCACCTTCTCGACGCGGTGCGCTGTTCCGGGCGGCGCATCCCGGTGATCTTCGCCTCCACCAACAAGGTCTACGGCGACCTCGCCGACATCGATCTCGAGCTCGCCGGTGGGGCGTACCGCCCGCTCGATCCCGCCATCTTGGCGAACGGCGTATCGGAGGCGCGGCCGCTCGACTTCCACACGCCCTACGGCTGCTCGAAAGGCGCCGCCGACCAGTATGTGCTTGATTATGCACGCAGTTACGACCTGCCAACGGCCGTGCTGCGGATGAGCTGCATCTACGGCGAGCGGCAGATGGGGACCGAGGACCAGGGCTGGGTCGCGCACTTCCTGATCCGCGCGCTCGAAGGCGAGCCGATCACCCTCTACGGCGACGGCCATCAGGTCCGCGACATCCTCGACGTGTCCGACGCGGTCGATACCTACCTCGCGCTATGGCAGAACATCGAGAGGATCAGAGGCCGCGCGTTCAATCTCGGCGGCGGCCCGGCGAACGCGGTGTCGCTCCGGCAGCTGCTCGCCTTCATCGGCGACCTCACCGGGCGCGAGGTCGACGTCCGGTTCGACGATTGGCGAGCGGGCGACCAGCGCTATTTCGTCGCGGACGCGCGGTTGGTCCGCTCGACCCTCGGACTCGCTCCGCCGGCCTGCTGGCGCGACGGGGTACGACGACTGGCGGGATGGCTGGCGGAGGAGCGCGGCTTGCCGCTTTCCGCGGCGCCCGTCCTGGAGGCGCGGCCCACGATCGCGGCGGGGCGCGCGCGGTGAAGCTACTTCTGACGACCGATGCGGTCGGCGGCGTGTGGACCTATTCGCTCGACCTCGCGCGGGGGCTCGCGCGGCAGGATGTCGAGGTCGTCATCGCCGTACTCGGCCCCGCGCCGAGCCCGGCGGCGCTGGCCGAGGCGGCAGCGATCCCGGGCTTGCGGTTGATCATCACCGCTCTCCCGCTCGACTGGCTGGCGAGCGCGCCGGGCGAGATCGCGCGTGGCGGCGAAGCGCTGGCCGCGCTCGCCGCCGAGGAGCGGGTTGATCTCGTTCAACTGCACGCTCCGGCGTTCGCGGCGGCGCCTTTTCCGGTCCCGGTGCTGACGGTCGTCCACAGCTGCATGGCGACTTGGTGGGAAGCCGTGCGCGGCGGTGCCCTGCCGGCGGAATTCGAGTGGCGGGCCGCTCAGGCGCGCGCCGGCCTGCTCCGCTCCGACGCGCTGGTGGCGCCGACCGCAGCCTTCGCCGCAGCGGTGCAGCGTGTCTATCGCTTGCCGGCCGCTCCGGCCTGCGTGCACAACGGCCGAACGCCGCCGTCCCTAGCTCCCACCTCGCAGGCGGACGTGGTGCTCACCGTTGGCCGGCTGTGGGACGAGGCGAAAAATGTCGCCGGTCTGGATCGCGCGGCGGCGCATCTGCCGATCCCTGCAGTCGCGATCGGACCGACGCAGGGACCGGAGGGATCGAGCATCGCGCTGACTCACCTCCAAACGCTCGGGAGCGTCTCGTCGGACATGCTCGCCGTCCGTCTCGCCGAGCAGCCGATCTTTGTGTCGACTGCGCTGTACGAGCCGTTCGGCCTGTCGGTTCTCGAAGCGGCGCAGGCCGGGTGCGCGCTGGTGCTGTCGGACATTCCGACTTTCCGCGAGTTGTGGGACGGCGCGGCGCGCTTCATCGATCCGCGCGACGACCACGCCATTGCCGAGGCGATCATCGAGGTGCTGAACTCCCCCGAGCAGCGGCAACGCCTGGGGGAAGCGGCGCGCGAGCGATCAGCCCGCTACACGGTGGACGCGACCGCCGCCGCCATGCTCGCCCGATACCGCGAACTGCTGGTCGGCAAGGTCCGCCGCGCGGCATGAACATCGTCTATTTCACTCACTCGCTGGCGAGCTGCTGGAACCACGGCAATGCGCACTTCCTGCGCGGCGTGCTGCGCGAGTTGATTGCGCGCGGTCATAGCGTCCGAGCGCTCGAGCCCGAGGGGGCGTGGAGCCTCGACAACCTGCTCAAGGATCATGGAGAGGCGGGGCTCGAGCCTTACCGCAGCCGCTATCCCGAGCTCGGCTCGACGGCATTCGCGCCGGATGCCGACATCGAGCGGCTGGTCGACGGCGCCGATCTGGTCATCGTCCACGAGTGGAACGATCCGGCACTGGTCGCTGCCGTGGGCGCCCTGCGCAAGCGTGGAGCGCGCTTTACCCTGTTGTTTCACGACACGCATCACCGCGCCGTCAGCGACCCGGACGCGATCCGCGCCTTCGACCTGACCGGCTACGACGGCGTGCTGGCGTTCGGCGAGACGCTCGCCGCCCTCTACCGCAAGTGGGGCTGGGGTGAGCGCGTATTCGTGTGGCACGAGGCGGCCGATACGCGGCTGTTCCATCCGCCCGAGGTCGAGGCCGACCGTGAGGGACTGGTGTGGGTCGGCAACTGGGGCGACGGCGAGCGTTCGGACGAGCTCGAGGAATTTCTCTTCCGCCCGGCGCAGCAGGCTGGCCTGTCGCTCGACCTCTACGGCGTGCGCTACCCGCCCGAAGCGCTCGCGACCCTGCAGCGCTACGGCGTGCAGTACCGGGGCTGGCTGGCCAATGCCCGGGCGCCGGAGGTGTTCGCGCGGCATCTCGCCACGGTTCACGTCCCGCGCCGCTTCTACACGACGCTGCTGCCCGGCATTCCGACCATCCGGGTGTTCGAGGCGCTGGCCTGTGGCATCCCGCTGGTCTCCGCCCCATGGGACGATTGCGAGGCGCTGTTCACGCCAGGCGAGGACTTTTTGTTCGCACGCGATGGCGCCGAGATGACTAGCACATTGCGCGCGCTCGCCTCAGACCCAGCCCTCCGCAAACGCCTCGCCGACCACGGGCTGGCTACGATCCGCGCGCGGCATAGCTGTGCGCACCGGGTCGACGAACTGCTGGCGATCGTCTGCCAGCTCACCTCCACCTTCCAGGAGCCGGTACCCGCATGAAGATCGCGTTCTACGGATCGAGCCTTTTGTCGTCGTATTGGAATGGGGCCGCGACCTATTACCGGGGAATCCTCGGCGCGCTGGCGAAGCGCGGGTACGAGATCCACTTCTTCGAGCCCGACGCGTTCGATCGGCAGCAGCACCGCGACATCGACCCGCCGGAGTGGGCGCGGGTGACGGTCTATCCGGCGACGACCGAAGGCGCGCGATCGGTGCTCGCGCAGGCCGGCGGCGCGGACATCGTCGTCAAGGCGAGCGGTGTCGGCGTGTTCGACGACGAACTGCTCGAGGGTGTGCTCGACCAGGCGTCGCGAGGTGCGGTGCGCGTCTATTGGGACGTCGACGCCGCGGCGACCCTGGAGGAGATCGCCGCCGCGCCGAACCATGTGCTGCGGCGCCGGCTCGCCGAGTTCGACCTGGTGCTGACCTACGGGGGCGGCCCACCGGTGATCGATCGATATACCAGCTTCGGCGCCCGCCGCTGCGTGCCGATCTACAATGCGCTCGACGCGGCGACCCACCACCCCGTGGCGCCGGACGAGCGGTTCGCGGCCGACCTCAACTTCCTCGCCAACCGGCTGCCGGACCGCGAGGCCCGGGTCGAGGAGTTCTTCCTCAGGGCCGCGACGGCGCTGCCGGACCGCACGTTCCTGATCGGCGGCAATGGCTGGGACAGCAAGGCAATGCCGGGCAACGTGCGCGACATTGGCCATGTCTCGACCCGCGACCACAACGCCTTCAACTGCACGCCGCTCGCCGTGCTCAACGTCGCGCGCGACAGCATGGCGAGCATCGGCTTCTCGCCGGCGACGCGCGTGTTCGAGGCGGCCGGCGCCGCCGCCTGCCTGATCACCGATGCATGGGAAGGGATCGAGCAGTTCCTGAAGCCGGACGAGGAAGTGCTGGTTGCCCGCGACGGGCAGGACGTCGCCGATCACGTCCGCGCCCTCACGCCCGAGCGCGCCCGCGCGATCGGCCAGTCGGCGCTTGCCCGCGTGCTGAAGGAGCACACCTACGAACTGCGGGGCGTCGAAGCCGATGCCGTGCTGCGCGCGGCGGTCGCCGCCAAGCGCGAGCGGGTTGCGGCGTGAAGCTGGTCGTCCTCGGGCTGAGCCTGTCCTCCTCATGGGGCAACGGCCATGCGACGACGTTCCGCGCACTGCTGCGGGCGTTCGCCGCGCGCGGGCATGAGGTGCTGTTTCTGGAGCGCGACGTCCCTTGGTACCGCCCGCACCGCGACCTCGCCGATCCGGACTTCGCCACGTTGCGGTTCTATGACGACCTTGCCGAGCTTCGCCGCTGGTCGGGCGAGATCGCGGCAGCGGACGCGGTGATGGTCGGGTCCTACGTGCCGGACGGAGTCGAGGTCGGCCGTTTCATCCAGCAGGTGGCGGAGGGCGTCACCGCCTTCTACGACATCGACACGCCCGTCACGCTCGCCAAGCTGGAGCGCGGCGACTTCGAGTATCTCTCGCCCGAGATCATCCCCGGCTACGATGTCTATCTGTCGTTCACCGGCGGGCCGACGCTGCGGCGGATCGAGCGGCAGTTCGGCTCACCCGCCGCCCGCGCCCTCTACTGCTCGGTCGACCCCGCAGCCTATCCCCCGCTCGATGTGCCCAAGCGATGGGACCTGTCGTACCTCGGGACCTACAGCGACGATCGCCAGCCGACCCTGACCAGGCTGCTGATCGAGGTCGCGCAGGCACTGCCGGAGCGGCGGTTCGCAGTCGCGGGGCCGCAGTATCCGGCCACGATCGCGTGGCCGCAGAACGTCGAGCGGATCGACCATGTCCCGCCGGCCGACCACGCCGCCTTCTACGCGAGTTCGCGCTTCACGCTTAACGTCACGCGCGCCGACATGATCGCGGCCGGATGGTCGCCGTCGGTGCGCCTGTTCGAAGCCGCGGCCACGGCGACGCCGATCATCTCCGACGAATGGGCGGGGATCGAGGAGGTGCTCACTCCTGCGCGCGAGATCATCCTGGCGCAGACCACCGAGGACGTGGTTGCGGCGCTGACCGGCAGGGTGGATGCGGCGGCGATCGGGCGGGCAGCGCGGGCGCGCGTGCTGGCCGCCCATACCGCCGATCACCGCGCGGCCGAGCTCGAGGCGAGCCTGACCGAGGTTCGCGCGCTCAGGCCGGCGCTGGCCAGCGGCTAGGCGATGCTCGTCTATGGGGACCATGAAGAGCAGGTCTCCCCCGCCGCGCGGCTCACCGAGGTCCAGCAGCAGCTGAGCGCGATTTCTCGAATGAAGGCCGGACTTGCGCGCCATACGGCGCTGGCCGGCGCGTTCATCGCGCTCGCCGGCATCGTCCAGGGCGTCGCCGACGTCCGGTTCGCGGCCGAGCACCAAGATGCGTCGTGGCCGGACGTCGACAAGCTGATGGCGCAGCTCTTGGTGGTCGCGAGCGCCCTGGCGATGAGTTGGGACAGCGACTTCCAGGCTCTCGCGCCGTTGCCAGCTGGGCTGGACTGCGGAAGCCTGCCGGAGCAGGTCACGATCCGCCTCCCCGAGGGCTACGCATTCTACGCCCTCTATCCTGAGGCCTATACGGTGGCGGCGCGGTCGCTGCGGCTCCACGGGGCACCCTGCGTGATCGGGCTGCGCAGCATCGGCACAGGGCTGGCAGCCATCGTTGCCGCGGTCCTCGGCGCCCCAACCCCAATAACCCTGCGTCCTGGCGGCGACCCGTTCGCCCGTCGTGTCGAGATCGGCGATGGGCTGGCCAGCGAGCTGCTGGCGGACAGCGACGCGCACTACCTCATCGTCGACGAGGGGCCAGGCCTGTCGGGGAGTTCGTTCGGCGCGGTCGCGGACTGGCTCGAAGGACAAGGCGTCGAACGGTCGCGCATCGCCTTCCTGCCGGGGCACGACGGACCGCTCGGCGCGCAAGCGAGCGATCGTCACCGCGAGCGCTGGAACGGAGCGCAGCGGCCGGCGGTCAGCAGCAACGCGCTACTGCTGCCCGACCGCCTGCGCTGCTGGGTCGAGACGCTGACCGGCCCTCTTGACGAACCTTTGGAGGAGATCGGCGGCGGAGCGTGGCGCAAGCTTCGGTTCGCGGACGAAGCCGACTGGCCGCCGGTGCAGCCCGCGTGGGAACGGCGCAAGTATCTGGCGCGGCGGGGCGAGCGGCGCTGGCTGGTGAAGTTTGCGGGCCTCGGTAGCATCGGCGAGGCCAAGCTCCGGCTTTCTGCAAAGCTCGCGCCGTTCGTCGTACCACCGTTGGGCGTGGTGCATGGCTGGGTGGTCGAGCCTTGGCTTGGCGAAGCAAGGGCGGCGCGGCCGACGATCGAGGAACTGGGCGCGTATCTCGCCGCGCGTGCTGCCCTTCCCGGCCGCACGGGGGCGAGTCTCGAGACCTTGCGAACGATGATTGCGCGCAACTTGCCCGCAGCGCTTCCCGCCGGTGTGCCGGACCAGCATGCCGTGATTGCCGCGCAGATCGACGG
>CAXSDY010000064.1:0-13355 GCA_964235835.1 uncultured Sphingomonadaceae bacterium
CTGATGCTGATCATGCTCAGCGTGTTCCTGATGCCGATCTGCATCGGCGCGTCGTGGCGATCGATCGAGACCCGCGTGCCCGAATATATGGCGGCGTTCCTGATCATGGAGGCGCTGATGATCGGCGTCTTCGCGGCGCAGGACCTGCTGCTGTTCTACATCTTCTTCGAGGGCGGGCTGATCCCGATGTACCTCATCATCGGCATCTGGGGCGGGCCGGAACGGATCAAGGCAAGCTACAAATTCTTCCTCTATACGCTGTTCGGCTCGGTGCTGATGCTGATCGCCATGCTGGTGATGATCGGGCAGACCGGCACGAGCTACATCCCGGCGCTGATGGCGACGAACTTCGCGCCGGGGCTGCAGGATTGGCTGTGGCTCGCCTTCTTCGCCAGCTTCGCCGTCAAGATGCCGATGTGGCCGGTCCATACCTGGCTGCCTGATGCGCACGTCCAGGCGCCGACCGCCGGATCGGTGATCCTGGCGGGCGTGCTGCTGAAGATGGGCGGTTACGGCTTCATCCGCTTCTCGCTGCCGATGTTCCCGCAGGCCTCGGCGCATTTCCTGCCGCTGGTGTTCGCGCTCAGCGGCATCGCGGTCGTCTACACGAGCCTGGTCGCGCTGGTGCAGCGGGACATGAAGAAGCTAATCGCCTATTCATCGGTCGCCCACATGGCGTTCGTCACCTTCGGCCTGTTCGCCTTCAATCGCCAGGGGATCGAGGGCGCGATGCTCGTGATGCTCAGCCACGGGCTGGTGTCCGGCGCGCTGTTCCTGTGCGTCGGCGTGATCTACGACCGGCTGCACACCCGCGAGATCGCCCGCTACGGCGGCCTGTCGAACAACATGCCGGGCTACGCGCTGCTGTTCATGCTGTTCACCATGGCCAGCGTCGGCCTGCCGGGCACGAGCGGGTTCGTCGGCGAATTCCTCAGCCTGGCAGGCACCTATCGCGCGTCGTCGTGGGGGGCAGCGGTCGCGACGACCGGCATCGTCCTGGGCGCCGCCTACATGCTCTATCTCTACTGGCGGATCGCGTTCGGCACCTCGATCCATGCCGACGCCGCCGCGATGCCCGACCTCAACGTGCGCGAATGGTGGCTGCTCGCCCCGATCGGCGCGGTCGTGCTGTGGATGGGCGTCTATCCGGAGAGCTTCCTCAAGCCGATGCGCGAGGACGTGGGGCGCCTGCTGACCCGCGTCGAGCCCGCCACCCCGCCGAGCGATGCGCGGCTCACGCCTGGTCACGGAGCGATGGCCGCGCACGAGGGTCACCACTAATGTTGTTCGCCGCGCTCCTTCCCGAATTCGTGCTCGGCACCGGCGCCGTCGTGCTGATGCTCGTCGCCGCGTTCGTGCGCCGTCCCGGCCGGATCACCAGCGGCGGCGCGGTCGCGCTGCTGTGCGCCGCGACCGTCATGCTGATCGGTGCACCGCAGACCACGGGCGCGATGTTCGGCGGGCTGATTGCCGCGGACGGCTTCGCGGCGTTCGGCAAGCTGCTGATCTTCCTCGGCGCGGCAGTCGCGATCATCGGCGCGCACGGCTGGTTCGCCGAACTGGTCGGTGGTGACGGCCATTCCGAACATGGCGCGGAATATCCGGTGCTGATCCTGTTCTCCACGGTCGGCATGGCGGTGATGGTCTCGGCGACGAGCCTCATGACGCTCTACCTCGGGCTCGAGCTGCAGAGCCTGTCGGCCTACGTGCTCGCCTCCTACCGCCGCAGCGATGGGCGCAGCGCCGAGGCGGGGCTGAAGTATTTCGTCCTCGGCAGCCTCGCATCTGGCATCCTGCTCTACGGCATCTCGCTGCTCTACGGCTTCACCGGCACGACCGAATTCTCGGGCATCGCAGTCGCCTTCACGCGCGAGGGCGCCCATTCGCTCGGCCTGCTGTTCGGCCTCGTCTTCCTGCTCGCCGGAATCGCGTTCAAGATCAGCGCCGTGCCCTTCCACATGTGGACGCCGGACGTCTACGAAGGTGCGCCGACGCCCGTCACCGCCTTCTTCGCGTCGGCGCCGAAGGTCGCCGCCGTGCTGCTCGCCACCCGCGTCTGCTTCGGGGCATTGGGTCCCGCGATCGACGCCTGGCGCCAGATCGTCATCGTCGTCGCGCTCGGCTCGATCCTGCTCGGCGCGGTCGCGGCCTACGGTCAGACGAACATCAAGCGGCTGCTCGCCTATTCGTCGATCAACAACGTCGGCTTCGCGCTGATCGGCATCGCCGCGGGAGGGCCTGGCGGGGCGAGCGCGGTGCTGTTCTACATGGCGGTGTACATGGTCATGACGCTCGGCGCCTTCCTCTGCGTCCTGCGCCTGCGCGATCTCGACGGGCAACCGGTCGAGCAGCTCGCCGCGCTGTCGGGCCTGTCGCAATCGCGGCCCGGCCTTGCCGCCGCGCTCGCCGCATTCATGCTCAGCCTCGCCGGAATCCCGCCGCTGTTCGGCTTCTGGCCCAAGCTGCAGGTGTTCATTGCGGCGGTGCACAGCGGGCTCATCGCGCTGGCGGTGGTCGGCATCCTCGGCACGGTGGTCGGCGCCTATTATTACCTGAAGGTCGTCAAGATCCTCTACTTCGACGCGCCCTCGGCCTCGCTCGCCCGGGTCCGCGCCCCGCTCGAAGGCGCGCTGATCCTGCTCGCTGCGCTGTTCGTGTCGCCGCTCGGCTATCTGCTAATCGGGCCGATCGGGCGGCTCACCGGCAATGCCGCGAGCAGCCTGTTCTGAGCGGGTGACCCGACCATAGGCCGCATCCGCATCGTCGATCGCATCGGTTCGACCAACAGCGCGCTGCTCGGCGACGTCGGCGCGGTCGAGGGCGACTGGCTGGTCGCGCTGGCGCAGGACGAGGGCAGGGGCCGCCAGGGCCGCGCCTGGCACGCGCCGGCGGGAAATTATTCCGGGTCGACGCTCATCCAGCTACGCCCCGACGATCCACCCCCGCCCACCCTGTCGCTGGCGTGCGGCCTCGCGCTGGTCGAGGCGCTCGACCTCGTCGCGCCCGCTGCCGCGCTGCAGCTCAAATGGCCCAACGACGTGCTGCTCGGCGGCGCCAAGCTCGCCGGCATCCTGCTCGAGCGTGCGGGCGATCGGATCGTCGCCGGCTTCGGCGTCAACCTCGCCGCCGCGCCGCAGATCGAAGGCCGCGCCACCGCAACGCTCGCCGGGGCGATCACCGCGCAGGCGTTCGCGCCGCTGTTGTCGGCGAGCATGGACCGCCTGCTTGCTGCCTGGCGCGGCGCTTCACCCGACGCGTTCGCCCGCGCCTGGCTCGCGCGTGCGCATCCGCTCGGCACACGGCTGTCGATCCACGGCGCGCCGGAGCGGCTGGTCACCGGCAGGTTCGACGGGCTCGATCCCGACGGGGCGCTCCGGCTGCGGGTGGCCGACGGGGAGGTGGTCACGATCCGCGCCGGGGACGTGATGCTTGGGGATGACGACGCCGGCCATCCCCGCTAGGCACCGCGCCATGCTGCTCGCGGTCGATGCCGGAAATACCAACCTCGTCTTTGCACTGGTCGACGAGACGCGGACGATCCGCGCGCGCTGGCGCATCGCGACCGACGCGCGGCGCACCGCCGATCAATATGCCGTCTGGCTGCACCAGCTGCTCGAACTCGAGAACTTCACCCGCGCCGATGTCGACGCGGTGATCATCGCCACGGTCGTGCCGCGCGCGCTCCACAATCTGCAGGTGCTCAGCAATAAATACTTTCACGTCACCCCGTTCGTCGCGGGCAGCGCCAATGCGCCCTATGGGATCGCGCTCGACGTGGACGAGCCGGGCAGCGTCGGCGCCGACCGCGCGCTCAACGCCATCGCGGCGCACGAGCGGCATGCAGGCGACCTGGTCGTAATCGACTTCGGCACGGCCACGACGTTCGACGTCGTCGACTATAATGGCGCCTACAAGGGCGGGATCATCGCGCCCGGCATCAACCTGTCGCTCGACGCGCTGGTCGCCGCCGCCGCCAAGCTGCCCCGCATCGCGATCGAGGCGCCGGCGGACAGCAGCGTCATCGGCCGCACGACCGAGGCACAGATGCTGACCGGCATCTATTGGGGCTATGTCGCGATGATCGAGGGACTGGTCGCGCGGTTGAAGGCCGAGATCGGCCGCCCCGTCACCGTCATCGCCACCGGCGGCCTCGCCACCCTGTTCGACCGGCACACCGGCGCGTTCGACGCGATCGAGCCGGACCTCACCATCCAAGGCCTCGCCCTGCTCGCATCGAAAGTGACCGTATGACCCCCGGCAAAGAACTTCTCTTCCTGGCGCTGGGCGGGTCGGGCGAGATCGGCATGAACGTCAACCTGTACGGCTGCGACGGCAAATGGCTGATGGTCGACATGGGCCTGACATTCGCCGGGCAGGACACGCCCGGGGTCGACCTCATCCTGCCCGACCTCGACTTCATCGAGCGGCGCCGCAAGGACCTCGTCGGGATCGTCCTGACGCACGGCCACGAGGACCATATCGGCGCGCTGCCCTACCTCGCGGCCGACCTCAAGGTGCCGCTTTATGCGACGCCGTTCACCGCCGGGCTGATCGCGGGCAAGCTGGAGGAGGAGGGGCTCAAGGGGCAGGTGAAGCTGAACATTGTCGAGCGCGGCGGCGGCGTCGGCCTCGGTCCGTTCGGCATCCGCTTCGTTCCGCTCGCCCACTCGATCCCGGAAGGCAACGGGCTGCTGATCGAGACTCCGTACGGCCGCGTGTTCCACACCGGCGACTGGAAGATCGACGACAGCCCCATCCTCGGCAAGCCCGCGTCAAGCGAGACGCTGAGCGCGATCGGCGACCAGGGCATCCTCGCGCTGGTGTGCGATTCGACCAACGTGTTCCAGGATGCACCCTCGGGCAGCGAGGCGAGCGTCGCGACGGGGCTGGCCGAGGCGGTTGCCAAGGCAGACGGGCGCGTGCTCGTCACCACCTTCGCGTCGAACGCCGCTCGGCTCGATACGATCGGCCGGGTCGCAACCGAGGCGGGCCGGACGGTGTGCGTCGCGGGACGGAGCCTCGACCGCATCCTCAAGGTCGCGCGCGCGACCGGCTACCTGCGCGACTTCCCCGAGACGGTCCGCTTCGACGAGGCGATGCGCATTCCGCGCTCCGAGCTGCTGATCATCGCCACCGGCGGGCAGGGCGAGCCGCGCGCGGCGCTCGGCCGCATCGCCGGCGGGCAGCACGAGCTCAAGATGGGCGAGGGCGACACCGTGATCTTCTCGTCCAAGCAGATCCCGGGCAACGAGGTCGCGATCGGCACGATCATGAACCAACTGTCCGAATTGGGCGTGCTGACGGTCACGGAGCGCCAGGCGCACGTCCACGTTTCGGGTCACCCGGGCCGCCCCGAACTGACGCAGATGTACCAGTGGATGCGGCCGGAGATCCTGGTACCGGTGCACGGCGAACCGCGCCACCTTGCCGAGCATGTCCGTCTCGGCCTGGCGAGCGGCATTCCGCGTGCGATCAAGCAGGAGGACGGCGACCTCATCCGCCTTGCGCCGAACGGGCCCAAGCGGGTCGGGCGCGAGCGGGTCGGCCGGCTGGTGCTCGACGGGGACGTTATCCTGCCGGCGGACGGGACGACCATGAATGCCCGCCGCCGGATCTCGCGGGACGGGATGATCACGGTCGCACTTGCCGTCGCGCAAGGCCGGCGGCTCGCCGGCACGCCGCTGGTGCGCCCATTCGGCATCCCGGTCGAAGCCGACCTCGAGGACTTCCTCGCCGACGCCGCCCATGCCGCGAGCAAGGCGTGGGAGCCCGGCGCCGACGTCGAGAAATCGCGCGAGGCCGTGCGCCTGGCGGTACGGCGCTGCGCGACCCTGTGGACCGGCAAGAAGCCGCAAGTCGACGTCAGCCTGCTTTCGCTCGATCGATGAGCCTGCCGGCGTCGATCGCGATCTGGTTCCTGTTCTTCGTCGCGATCGCGTTCATCTCGCTATCGTTCGGTGTCCGCACCGACGAGGAAGCGGGCACCGCCAAGGTCGCGGGACAGGCCGACAGCGCGCCGCACCGCTTCGACCTGCGCCGCCACCTGCTGCGCGCGGCGCTGATCGCGACATTGGTGTTCGCGCTGTACGACCTCAACTGGATGAAGGGCTGGATCGGGATCGACAGCTTCGACTTCTACCACCGTATCTTCGGTGAGCAGGGCTAGGGCGTTTCCCCGAAGGTCACCGCTTGCGATCGACCGCCTGCGCCAACGCGGCGTAGAGCTTGCCGACATCGGATGACATCAAGGTCACTGCCATCATGCCGCCGTCGCGCTCCGCCAGCACTCGCCGAAGCATCGCTTCGAAGTCGCCGACGTAGCGGTTGACCGAGTTGGCGAACTCCGGATCGGCCTCGTAGTGGCTGGCGATCGCCCGCGTCTCGCCGCTGCCGAGCAGCCGCGCCGCCCGCCGCGTGAACACCCCGCGGTTGCCTTTCAGATAAGCGTGCCACGATTTCTCGTCGACTTCGTCCGCCAGGATCTTGCCGACGTCGATCGACGCCGAGTGCATCGAGTCGATGAGCAGCGACACGCGCTTGGCGAACTCGTCGCTGTCGTGCTGGCGTTGGGCGTCCTGGTTGCGTTCGATATGCGCCTCGAGCGCTGACGCGCTCTGGCCGATGGTCAGCATCTGCCGGGTCAGCCGCTCCGACGCGCCATGCGCTGCCTCGACCGCGCGCACCGCGACCTGCTCGACCTGGCGCAGCTGGTCGGCGACGCTCGCCTCGACCGCCTGCTGCAGCGCCTCGCGCGTGGCGGCAGACAGATTGGCAGCGCTTTCCGGAATGACGCCGGCGATCGCCTCGCGCGCCCGCTCCGCGGCATGCGCGGCGGCTTCGCGCACCTGGGTCAGCGCGTCGATCAGGGCGGGGCCGGTCTCGTGGCTCAGTCGCTCGGCATCGCTCGCCGCCGCCCCGATCGCCGCCCCGAGTTCGCCCAGCCGCTTCTCCGCTCCGCCGATGCCGGTGTCGACCGCCGCGAGCAGCTGCGCCAGCCGGTCGTGCTGCGCTTCGACGGCGCCGGTGCCGAGCGCCAGCCGCTCGCTGGCTTCCACCGCCGCGGCGCGCACCCAGTCGAGCGCGGGCCGCGCCGCTTCGGCATGTTGCGCCACTCGCAGGGCGCTGTCCTCGGCTTCGCCGATGGCGCTGCCGAGCACGTCGCGGATGTCGCTCGACAAGGTGTCGATCGCCGCGCGCAGCCCCTCGGTGCGGGCCGTGATATGGCCGACCAGGCCGTCGTGAGTGCCCGCCTGTTCGCCCAGTGACGTCATTTCGCCGCGCACCCTGCTGAGCGCACCGAGCATCGTCGCGGCCCGGTGATCGCCTTCACGCGCGAGGTGCAGGAAGCGTTCGTCCAGCGCCGCAAGCCCGGTGTCGAGGTCCGCCACGAGCCGCTGCGACGCGCGCTCCTGCTCGGCGATCCGCGCGCTCAGTCCATCGACCGCGCTCGCCGCCCGCGTCAGGCGCGTTCCAAGTGCTTCGGCGGACTCCTGTCCGGCGCGGCCCAGGCCGGCGGACGCCTGTGAGACGAGCGCTGCGACCGCCGCGGCCTGCGTGTCGATGCCGCCCCGGATCGTCTCCAGCGCGTGCGCGGCATGACCGAGCAGCTCGTCGATCTCGCCGCGATGCGTTCCTGCACTCTCGACCAGCTGGGCGCGGGCCGCGGCGCTCGCGCTTTCGATATGGGTGAGGTGGGTGACCAGCCGGCTGGCCGCCTCGCCGACCACCGCGTCCGCCTCCCGGGTGCGTTCGGTTACCGACGACAGCCGTGATTCGAACAGCCCGGCCTGCTTGCCGGCCTCGCTTCCCGCGCCGCGCAGCGTCTCCGCGACCGCACGGGCACGCGCTTCGGCGACGGGCAGGTCGGCCAGGAGCACGCCGATGTCCGTGCGTGCCGATTCCGCCGTGCGATCCAGTGTCGCGCCGTGCTCCGCCAGTTGCGCCGACCCCGCCGCGAGGTCGCGCGTCACCGCGCCGAGCCGCTGGGCGGCCTCGTCGCCCAGGCCCATCAGCCGGTTGCCCATGTCGCCCAGCGCCTCGTGGTTCTCGCCGATCCGCGCTGCGAGCACCGCGAGCAGTCCTTCTAGCGACCGCGCCTCGCTGCGCATCGCGATTACCGAGCGGGTGAAGCGCTCCGCCTCCTTGCGCCGGGTGCGGCCGAACATCAGCCACACCAGCCCCATCAGCGCCAGCGGGCCGGCGACGACCGCGATCCATTGCGCCAGCGCCGGTGAGCTTAGCGGCACCCCGCCGAGCGCGCGCCCGGCCGACCAGCCGGTGTAGCCGATCCACATCGCGGCGAGCAGCGCCAGCGCCCAGCCGAGCACCATCCGCCCGCCGGCGCCATCGTGCTCGGCGCGGGTGTCTTCCCACTGCACGGCGTCGAACCCTTCGTTCGGCTGCGGATCGTCGTCCATCACATGGCCGACCTCCTGCTCGTAAGCGGGTTCTGAGGCTGGGCGGAGCGGATGCGGTTCCATGAACGAAGGTTTACCATGATTCGATGCGCGTGAAAGGCGCAAACGAGCAGGCTGGAATTGCCCCTCGCCGGTGCCTAGAGGGTCCGCTTCATCAGCGAGGACGGCCATGGCGCTCGGTGCGCTGATCGGGGCTTATCAGGAGGACGATCGCGGCGGCCTGCGCGCCGTGCTCCCGCTCGCCGGGCGCACGCTCGTCGAATATCAGGCGCGCTGCGCGGCGGCCGCGGGCGCGGCGCCCATCGTGATCGTCGTCGAGCGCGTCCCGCCGGCGCTCCAGGAGGCGTTCGACCGGCTACGGGCCGAAGGCATCGAGGTCACGCCCGCGAGCAGCGCGCCCGATGCCGCCAGCCGCTTCGAACCCGGAACCCTGATCCTGGAAATCGCCGACGGGATCGCGCCGGACATCGCCGATCTCACGCGACTGGTCGAGTTCGACAAGCCCGCCATCGCGACAATCCCCGACGATGCGGCGCATGCCGCTTATGAGCGGATCGACGCGGTCAGCCGCTGGGCAGGCATTGCGCTGGTCGACGCCGCGACGCTCGGCTCGACCGCGGCGATGCTCGGCGATTGGGACCTGCAATCGACCCTGCTGCGGCGCGCGGTGCAGTCCGGCGTTCGGCTGATCCGGCTCGAAGGTCCCGGCGGCGGCTGGCGGAGAGCGCCGCGGCGCTGGCCGGGTTCGAGCGGCGCCTGCTGGTCGCCTCGCGCGGGGCTCGGCGCGATCTCGTTTCGCGCTACCTCCTGCCGATCGTCGAGGAATTCGCCACCGAGCAGCTGATGGAGACGCGCGTCAGGCCCGAATGGCTGGTGGACGCGGCGCTGGCCCTCACTCTCGTTGCGGCCTTCTCCTTCACGCGGGGATGGCTGTGGCCGGCGCTGGCGATGCTGGTCGTCTCGACTCCGCTCGACCTGGTCGGAGCGAGGCTCGCCACGCTGCGCCTACGGCCCCTGGCGCGAAGCCTCTGGTCGAAGCGCGCGTTGTGGCCGGCCGCGGGCGCCGCGCTGATCGCGTTGGGCTGGTGGAGCGCGCGGCATGGCGATGGCGGGTGGGGCGCGATGGTCGCCGCTCTCGCCAGCGCAGCGTTCGCGCAGGCGATGCGGATCGAGCTTGCCGGCCAGGAACTGCCGTTTCAGCATCTGCTGTTCGCGCGCCGAACCGCGATCGTCGCGGCGCTGCCGTTCGCGGCGCTGGGGTGGTGGAATGCGCTGCTCGGCGGCCTGGCCCTGTACGCCGCCGGGTCCTTCTTCCTGGTCCAGCACGTTGGTCACCGGCTGGTCCCGCGCGCCACCACTCCCAAACAGGATTGAGGCGGCGTTAACTTTGGTGCGCTAACGACCGCCGCATGAAGCCCGAGGAATGGCCGATCGCTGCCCCGGCAGACGACCCTGCCGTCGCGTCGACCCGCAGTCGGCACCCCGACCGGCTGGCGACCGCGCGCGCCGATTTCTTCCTCGACCCCGCCGAGCGCCTCAGCGAGCAGGAACGCGCGCTCATGGCCGGGATGCTGGACGATCTCATCGCCGCCCTCGCCGACGAGATCACGGCGGCGCTGCCCGGCGGCCTCGACGCGATCGGCAGCGCCGGACACGCGCCGCTGATGGCCGGCCTGACGCGTGCCGGCCTGCTCGACCGGCCGGTCCTGATCGGGCTCCTGTTGCGGCGGGCAGACGAGTACCGCCTCGAGTCCGCCTTCCGCCAGCGTCCCCGGCTCGCCCGGCCAACGCTCATTCAACGCTGGGTCGCGGATGCCGACGGCGACCTTGCGGGCGCCGCGATGGCGCTCGTGGTCGCCGCCGGACGGCGCCGAGACCGCTTCGGTCAGCCCCGCCTGCTGTTCGACGACCTTCCGGCCGAAGAGGCAGTCGCGCTGGCACACATCGTCGCGGCCGGGCTCCGGACACCCTTGCCTGCTCATCCGGAGCTTGATCGCGCGCTTGCGGCCGCAGCGGAGGCGGTCCTGTCGCGCCATGACGAGGGCGAGCGCCTCGAGGCGCTGCTGGCCGGTCTCGTCCGGCACCTCGCCACCACGGACCGGCTCGACGACCCGCTGGTCGAAGAAGCGGCCAGCGGCGGCGGACTTGTCCTACTCTCCGCCATCCTGTCTCACCGCGGCGGCATCGCCGAAGCCGCGGTATGGGATCATCTCGCCGCCGGAGATGACGGGCGCCTCGCCCTCATCGCTCGGATGGCCGGCCTCGGCCGCGCGACAACCGCTCGCTTGCTCGCGGACCTCGGCGCGGCGCTCGGCATCGCCGGTCCCGCGGCGGAACTGGCGCGCTTCGATGCGCTGGGCGACGCGGCCGTGGACGAGGCGCGGGCCGAGTTCCGCCTGCCGATCGCTTATCGCCGTGCGCGCGAGGTGCTTCGTGGCTAGCGCGTCCTCGACGCTCGGCATCGTCAGCGGCCGGGTCGATCGGCAGGGACGGCTCGTCGCCGCGGACCCTCCGCTCGCAGCCCTTCAGCATGAAGCGGGGGCCACGATCGGCACGCGGCTCGCGCTGCCCCAGATTGCCGCGATCGCCCGGCTTGCCCGCCAGCTTGGGGTTCCCGTCGCTCGTCCGGCGATCGCCGCCGGTGACCAGCATGACTACGACCTGTGGGTGCGCGCGACGCTCGAGGGTGACGAGGTCCTGCTTGCGATCGAGGGCTGGCGCGAGCGCGCGATCGCCCCGCCGCGGCTCGACCTGATCCTCGCGCACCAGGATGACGGACCGCCGGCGGGCGAAGGCGCCGGCGGCGAGTGGTCGGCCGACTCCGCCCTGATCCTCACCGGGCTGGGGTCGGCCCTCGCCGAACGGCTCGGCGTCGATCCGGCCGAGGCGATCGGCCAGCCGCTGACGCGCCTGATCAAGCTGGAGGAAGACGAACAAGGAACGCTGCCGATTCTCGCGGCGCTCGCCGCGCGCACCGGCTTTGCCGATCAGCCTGCCGTGGGGCGCGGAGAGGGGGCCACGCGGCTGCTCCTCTCGGCCGAGCCGGCCTGGACGGACCACGGTGAGTTCGCCGGCTTCACCGGCCGCATGGAGGCGGAGGCGAGCCTCGGCCCCGTCGGGCACGGCGCCCAATCGGCGAAGGGTCGGCTCGACGAAGCGCTTCGCTCGCCGCTGGATCAGATCATCTCGGCCGCCGACCACATCGTGGAGCGCGGTGACGGGCCGCTGCGCAGCGATTACGCGAGCTATGCGCGCGACATCGCCGGTGCGGCCCGGCACCTGATGTCGGTCGTGCAGACGATGAGCGACGGCGTCATGGCTGCACTGCCGAGTGCGGTCGACCTGGTCGGCGCCGCTTCCGAAGCGGTCGCGCTGGTCGCCGCCCGCGGCGAGGACAAGCGAATCGCGGTGGACGTCATGGCGCCGACGCGCGTCCAAGCAACCGGCGAACGTCGTGCCGTCGTGCAGATCGTGGTCAACATCCTGGGCAACGCGATCCGCCATTCGCCACCGGGCGGCGTGGTCACGATCAGCATCGCCGAAGGGAGCGGCCGGGCGTTGCTGACGATCGCCGACACGGGACCCGGCATTTCCGCGCAAGACCAGGAGCGGATCTTCGACCGGTTCGAGCGGCTGGGCAGCAGCACGCCCGACGGCACCGGGCTAGGCCTCGCCATCGCCAGGCGGCTTGCCCGCTCACTGTCCGGCGATATCGTGGTCGACAGTGAACCGGGGGAGGGAGCCCGCTTTACCCTCGACCTGCCGCTCGCCTAGCGTCCGCCGACCGGAACATAGTCCCGCTGCGTCGGACCGACGTAGAGCTGGCGCGGGCGGCCGATCTTCTGCTCGGGGTCCGAGATCATCTCGTTCCACTGCGCCACCCAGCCAACCGTCCGCGCCAGCGCGAACAGCACGGTGAACATCTCCGTCGGGAAGCCGATCGCGTTGAGGATCACGCCCGAGTAGAAATCGACGTTCGGGTAGAGCTTCTTCTCGATAAAATACGGATCGTTGAGCGCGATGTGCTCGAGCTCCTTGGCGACGTCGAGCACGGGATCGTTCTTGCCGAGCTCCTTGAGCACCTCGTCGGCGGCGCTCTTCATCACCTTAGCGCGCGGGTCGAAATTCTTGTACACGCGGTGCCCGAAGCCCATCAGGCGGAACGGGTCGTCCTTGTCCTTCGCACGGGCGATATATTCCGGGATACGCTTCACATCGCCGATCTCGCGCAGCATGTTCAGCGCGGCCTCGTTGGCGCCGCCATGAGCCGGGCCCCACAGACAGGCGATGCCAGCCGCCATGCACGCAAACGGGTTGGCGCCCGACGATCCCGCCAGCCGGACCGTCGACGTCGACGCGTTCTGCTCGTGGTCGGCGTGGAGGATGAAGATCTTGTCCATCGCCTGCTCGATCACCGGATTGACCTCGTAACGCTCCGCCGGGACTCCGAACGTCATGCGCAGGAAGTTGCCGGTGTAGCTGAGGTCGTTCTGGGGATAGAGGAACGGCTGCCCGATGCTGTACTTGTATGCCATCGCCGCGATCGTCGGCATCTTTGCGATCAGCCGGTGCGACGCGATCATCCGTTGCTTGGGGTCGGTGATATCGGTCGAGTCGTGATAGAAGGACGACAGCGCACCGACGACCCCGCACATGATCGCCATCGGGTGGGCATCGCGCCGGAAGCCCCTGTAGAAGGTCGACAATTGCTCGTGCACCATCGTGTGGCGGGAGATGGTCCAACTGAACTCCTCGAGTTCCTGCTTGTTCGGCAGCTCGCCGTGCAGCAGCAGGTACGACACCTCCATGAAGCTCGACTGTTCGGCCAATTGGTCGATCGGATAGCCTCGATGCAGCAGAATGCCGGCATCGCCGTCGATATAGGGATCGCCTGCCGCGCCGCTTCACGCAACTAATTACGTGCAAACCTCGCGGCCA
>CAXSDY010000065.1:0-13345 GCA_964235835.1 uncultured Sphingomonadaceae bacterium
CGACGTCGTTGTGGCGGAACGGCACGATCTGCGCGTTGCCGAGCGCACAGCCGTCGTAGATCGACGCGTGGCTGTCGATGTCGAGGATGATGTAATCGTCCTTGCCGGCGATCGTCGAAATGATGCCGAGGTTGGCCTGGTAGCCGGTCGAGAAGACCATCGCGTGGTCCATCGCGTAGAATTCGCGCAGGGCCTCCTCGCATTCCCGGTGCCCGGCATAGGTGCCGTTCAGGACGCGGCTGCCGGTCGTGCCCGAGCCATAGTCGTCGAGCGCCTGCTTACCGGCCGCGATCACGTCCGGATCGAACGTCATGCCCATGTAATTGTACGTGCCGAGCAGGATCGTCCGCCGGCCATTGCAGATCGCGACCGTCGGGCTTTCGACCCGTTCCATGACCAGGTTGAACGGATCGGTGATGCCCGTGGCGAGCAGCGTCTCGCGCTGCTCGATGAGCGGGTCGAACTTCGCGAACAGGTCGTTCATTTGGCCTGGAGGGTCCCGACGGCGTCGATCAGCTGGCCGACGGTCTCGATCTCGGCCTGCTGGTTCATGGTGATGAGGATGTCGAACTCATCCTCGATCGTCGCGACGAAATCGAGCACGGTCAGGCTGTCCCACTCGAGGTCCTGGGCGAAGCGCGTCGCCTCGGTGACTTCGATGCCCTTCTTGTTGAACGGTTCGATCAGGCGGTGGACGGTATCGGAGATCGTGTCGCGGTCGGTCATCGGCTCGCCTTAGGATTGCCCCTGCGCTTTCGCAATCGATTGGGGCCGAACCACGGCGGATCAGAGCCAGCCCTGTGCCTCGTACCAGCGGGCTGTAGCGGCGAGCCCTTCGGCCGCAGCGATGGTGGGCCGCCACAGGTCCACGGGCGGCGCGAGCCCCGGGTCCGCGACCCAGTCGGGGTGACAAAAGTAGGCCACGCGATCGCCGGTCAGCTTCGCCTTTTCGCCCCGCACCAGCCGGTCGATCCGGGCTCCCAGGCGGAGCAGGGACGGCGGCGCGGGGATGGTCGCCACCGGCCGCGACACCGCCCGCCCGAGCAGGCGCGCAAACTGCCGATGGCTGTAGCCGCCCGAACCGTCGTCGGGCTCGAGCGTCAGCCCGCTGGGGGCGGACGGCTCGGCGAGCGCGACCAGCAGGCGCGCGAGATCGTCGACGTGGATCAGCGACAGCCGCCCGGCGGGCGGCGTGACGACCAGGCGATGTCGAGCCATGCGGAACAGGTCGAGCGTCTCGCGATCCCCGGGACCGTAGACGGCGGGCGGACGGACGATGGCGAAGGGCAGGGCGGCCGAACGGACGAGCTCCTCCGAGCGGGCCTTCGAGGCGCCGTACATCGACAGGGCCGGTTCCCGCGCCGCAAGCGAGCTGACGTGAACGAACCGCCCCACGCCGCGCGCGACCGCCGCTTCGAGGAGCGCCGCCGTGCCGCGCACGTTGCCGGCGTCGAAGGCGGCCGCGTCGGGTGCGCTGAGCACACCGGCGACGTGGACCACGGCGTCGCAATCGGTCACCAGCTGGGAGAGGGCGGCGGTGTCGGCGAGGTCACCTGTGACCCACGTTACGTCCGGGTCCGCGGCGCGCGGCGTCCGGGTCAGTGCGCGAACCTCGTGACCCGCCGCGCGCAATCTGCCCAGAACGTGCCCGCCGACGAACCCTGTGCCCCCGGTCAGGGCGACGATCACAGCGGCGACCAGTCCGCCGGGGACTCCTCTTCCTGCTCTGCGACCGCTGCCTCGCCGATCAGCTCGAACAAGGCGTCGAGCACTTCATCGACTCCGTCGCCCGTCGCGGCCGAGACGACCATCGGCTCGGTGCCGGCCGCCTTGCCGAGCTTGCTGCGCAGCTTGCCGAGCGGCTTGGCCTCGACCAGGTCAGACCGGCTGAGCGCGATCAGCTCCGGCTTGTCTTCCAGTCCTGCGCCGTACGCATCGAGTTCACCGCGCACGACCTGCCATGCCTCGACCGGGTCGTCACCGGCGGCATCGACCAGGTGGAGCAGCGCACGGCAGCGCTCGACATGGCCGAGGAAACGGTCGCCGATCCCGGCGCCTTCCGCGGCGCCCTCGATCAGCCCGGGGATGTCGGCGAGCACGAACTCGCGCCCTCTGTGCCGCACGACGCCGAGTTGCGGGCGAAGCGTCGTGAACGGGTAATCGCCGACCTTGGCGACGGCGTTGGTGGTGCGGTTGAGGAAGGTCGACTTGCCCGCATTCGGCAGCCCGACGATGCCGACGTCGGCCATCAGCTTGAGCCGGAGCCAGACCCACATCTCCTCGTTCGGCCAGCCGGTGCCGTGCTGGCGCGGGGCGCGGTTGGTGGAAGTCTTGTAGCTCGCGTTGCCGCGGCCGCCGTCCCCGCCACGAAGCAGGTGCACGCGCTGCCCGACCTCGGTCAGGTCGGCGAGCAGCGAGCGTTCCTCGTCGTCGGCCAGCACCTGTGTCCCGACCGGCACCTTGATGACCAGGTCGTCGCCGCCAGCGCCGGTGCGGTTCTGGCCGGCCCCGCCGCTGCCGCGCGGCGCACGGAAATGCTGCGTGTAGCGAAAGTCGATCAGCGTGTTGAGGCCGGCGACGGCCTCGAACACGATGTCCCCACCCTTGCCGCCGTGGCCACCGTCGGGGCCGCCATATTCGATATATTTCTCCCGCCGGAAGCTGACCGCCCCCGGCCCGCCCGCGCCCGAGCGGATGAAGATTTTGGCCTGGTCGAGGAAATGCATCGGCGCCCTTTAGAAGATCGCCGCAGGGAACGCGAACGTTTGGCGTCCGTCGCAGGGACGTGCCGCGGCCTCGTCACGACGCGCGTTAGCCGGACTGAACGACGGCCCTGATCTGGGCGACCGCGATCTCGCGGATGGTGTCGCGCGGGTCGCCGGTGGCGGCCGCGATCTCGCCGCCGACCAGGCTGTCGCCGATCGCGAGCAGGACGAGGCCGAGGGTGACGCGGTCCATCGGGCGCGTTTCTCCCGCTGCCGCGAAATCGGCGAGGATCGTGCGGATCGTCTGCGTGACGGGAAGCAGGGCATCCCGCTGCCGCGTGACGACCAGCCACGCGACCAGGTCGCCGACCTTCTCGCGCTCGAACACGTCGAACATCGCGTCGACGACATCGCGTTCGCTCGCCTCGCCCCGCCGGCGCCGGCCGATCGCATCGGTGATCGACGAGGAGACAGTGCGGGCGATGTCCTCGGCCATGGCGCGGTGCAGGTCGGCTACCGAGCCGAAGTGATGGAGCAGGTTGGCGTGAGTCCGCCCGATCCGCTCGGCGACGGCCTTGAGCGTCACAGCCGCGATCCCATCCGCGACCAGCAACGCGCGCGCCGCAGCGATCGCGGCGGCGCGGCTCTCGTCGGGGGTCATGCGTCGGCGCACTACCGCTCCTGTTGACATTTATGTCAGCATCTACGATGTTTCATCCATCAACGAACCTTGGAGCCAGGTCATGACTGCCGCAACCCGTTCGGTCACTCCGGACGATCTCAGCATCACGCCGCGCGACCGCCGCTTCGGCCGTGGCGGCTCGACCCCGCGCTGGTGGCATGGCGGCCGCCCGGCGGCGAGCGCCCTCTACAACGCCCTCTCGGCCACCTTCCCGCTCGGCGAAGCCTTCTTCGTCGAGAGCGTGCGCAGCTTCCGCGATGGGGCGCCCGAACCGCTCGCCAGCGAGATTCGCGCTTTCACCCAGCAGGAAGTGATCCACAGCCGCGAGCACCTGGCGTTCAATCGCCGCGCCGCCGACAGCGGCTATGACCTCACGCCGCTCGAGGCCCGGGTTCGCGATCGGCTGGAGCTGACCAAGTCGCGCCCGCCGGTGGTCAGCCTCGCAGCGACCATGGCGCTCGAGCATTTCACCGCCATCCTTGCCCATGAGTTGCTCGCCGACCCGCGCCACCTCGACGGGGCGGACCCGGAGACGGCCGCGCTGTGGCGCTGGCATGCCGCCGAGGAGATCGAGCACAAGGGGGTGGCCTACGACACCTGGCTGCATGCCACGAAGGCCTGGCCGCGGCGCAAGCGGTGGGAGGTCAAGGCCAAGGTGATGCTGCTCGTCACGCGCAACTTCATTGTCGATCGCACCGCGGGCGCGCTGGAGCTGCTGCGGCAGGACGGGATCACGGGCCTGCGCGCCTGGTCGTCGCTGCTGTGGACGATGTGGGTGCGCCCGGGGATGATGCGCAAGATCTTCGCGGCCTGGGCGAAGTTCTTCCTGCCCGCATTCCACCCGTGGAACGAGGACGACCGCGCGCTGATCGCCGCTTACGAGTCCCCGCCCGCGCTGGCTGGGGAGAGGGCGCGGGCGGAGCAGGTCGCGGCCTAAGCGGCCATCGCTTCCGTCGGGGCGGCCTGCGCGAGGTCCAGCCGCAGCAGCCGCACGGGGGCGTCGGCACCGCGGGCACAGCTGAACCGCGGGGCGATGAGGCCCGACGGGACGAAGCCGAGCTTGTCGAGCACGCGCGCGGAGGCCGGGTTGTCGAGGAAGTGCGACGCGTCGAGCTGCGGCAGGCCGAGCGCGGCGGCGATGGCGATCATCGCCTGGCCGGCTTCGGTCGCGAACCCCTGGCCCCAATGCGGCCGCGCGATCCAGTAGCCGAGCTCGACCCGCCCCGAAGCGCGCCGGGCCAGCCCGCACGATCCAATCAGCTGCGACCCGTCCTCGGTCCGCGTGAAGATCAGCAGCGACGGCAGCACCGGGTCCTTCGGCGCGGCGAGATGCGCCTCGGCGTCCGCCAGGGCATAGGGCCACGGCGCGGCGGAGAGGTGACGCACGACCTGCTCGTCGGCGATGGCGCGCGCGAGGGCCGGCGCGTCCTCGGCCCAGCCGGGTCTCAGCAACAGTCTCGGTGTTCTCGCAAACATCGGCCTTCTCCCCTTCGCGGGCCCGGTAGGGGCCGCGCGTGACAGTTTCGGGAGAAGACAAAGAAAAAGGGAGAGGAGGGGGGCTGCCCTCTTCTCCCTTTGGTAGCCGGTTGTCCGGTGACCGTTGGGCTGCCCCCTCGTGGGAGCAGTCCTTTCGCGACCGGTCCCTATTCCGCTGCCTGCGCCTCCGCCAGCATATTCTCGCCTGCATCTACGCAGGCGAATTTACGGCCTTGGCGCCCGTCCTTGAACGAGACGCGGCCGTTGGTAAGCGCGAACAGCGTGTGATCCTTGCCGAGCCCGACGTTGGCGCCCGGGTACACGCGCGTGCCGCGCTGACGGATGATGATGTTGCCGGCGAGGACCTGCTCCCCGCCGAACTTCTTCACGCCCAGGCGCTTCGACTCGGAGTCGCGCCCGTTGCGGCTGGAGCCGCCTGCTTTCTTATGTGCCATGCTCGTTTACTCGTCGGTGCCGGCAGCCTCGGGGGCCGCCTGATTGCCGGATGCGCTAGCAGGCGAGGCGCCGATTGTCGAGGTATCGGATGCACCCGCCGTGACCGCCGCCTTGTTGTCTCCGGAGTTGTCCTCGGCACGCTGGTCGCCGACGGAAACGATGCGCAGGATCGTGTGCTGCTGGCGATGCCCGGCCTTGCGGCGGTAATTGTGCCGGCGCCGCTTCTTGAACACGGTGACCTTGTCAGCCTTGGCCTGCGCGATGATCTCGGCGCCGACGGTCAGGCCGTCGAGCGACTTCAGCTCCGCGCCTTCGCCCGCCAGCAGGATGTCGGTGATGCTGATGCTGTCACCGGCGTTGCCGTCGAGCTTCTCGACGACGATCTTGTCCCCGGGGGCAACGCGATACTGCTTGCCGCCCGTGCGCACGACTGCGAACATTGGCTCTTCTTCTCTCTTCAACAAAACGGGCCGCGGCAGGATGCCCCGCGCGGAAAGGCCGCCGCCTAAGCAGCAAGGCTCCGGCTGTCAACCAAGGTGGAGTGCGATCGCCCTGTTGCAAGGCGACAACAGGGAGTTAACGAAATGGCACATATTCCTTCGGCTCGCTTGTCATCGTTCCGCAACAGGTGGAATTTGGGACGATACGAACCGGCGATGCCGGCGACCAAGGGGACACACCGATGACCAGCCGACTTTCGCGCACGCTTCTGCTTGCCAGCTTCTCGCCGCTCGCCTTCGCCGCCCCAGCCGCCGCGCAGCAGAACCAGGGTGCGGTCAACGAGAACGTCGCGCCGGCCATGGCGCGGGGCGAGACGCCCGACCAGACGACGATCGTCGTCACCGGCACGCGTCGGACCGACCGCACAGTCGCCAATTCGCCGGTCCCGGTCGACGTCATCTCCGCCGACAGCCTGCAGAACAACGGCTTTACCGAAACCAACCGCGCACTGACCGCCGAGGTGCCCAGCTTCAACTTCCCGCAGCCATCGATCACCGACGGCACCGACGTCATCCGCCCGGCCACGCTGCGCGGCCTCAGCCCCGACCAGACGCTGGTCCTGGTCAACGGCAAGCGCCGCCACACGTCGGCGTTGCTTAACATCAACGGCTCGGTCGGGCGCGGATCGTCGGCGGTCGACATCAACCTCATCCCGTCAATCGCCCTGTCGCGGGTCGAGGTGCTGCGCGACGGCGCCGCTGCGCAGTACGGCTCGGACGCGATCGCCGGCGTGATCAACTTCCAGCTGCGCAACGCGCGCAGCGGCGGCCGCTTCACCGCCACCTTCGGCGAATTCAACACGCACGTGCAGGGCGTGCAGACGCCCACCGGGGTGCAGACCGGTGCCGGCGGAGCGCCCGTGCTTGCGCCAGACGGAACGCTGGCGATCAACTATGACGGCCGCGACGCGCACCGCGTCGATGGCATGACCGAAACCTTTGCCGGCGTGGTCGGCTTCCCCCTGCTCGCGGAAGGCTTCCTGGACATCGCCGGCGAGGTGCAGCTGCGCGATGCGACCAATCGCACCGGCGCGGACCCGCGCCGGCAGTATAACCTCATCGGCACCGCGCTCGACCCGCGCGAGCTGAGCTTCAACCGCTTCAGCCATCGCTACGGCGATCCGGCGACGGAGGACGGCAAGCTGTTCGTCAACCTGGGCGTGCCGCTCGGCGGTGGTACCCAATTCTACGGGTTCGGCAGCTACAACAAGCGGACTGGCACCAGCGCCGGCTTCTTCCGCCTGCCCAACGGCACCAACAACATCGCGTCGATCTATCCCGACGGCTTCCTGCCCCTCATCAACACCGACACGAAGGACCATAGTGTAAACATCGGCGTCCGCGGGGACGTGGGCGGGTTCCGCTGGGACCTGTCGGGCCAGACGGCGCGTGATGCGGTCGACTTCCTGATCACCGGCACGCTCAACCGCTCCCTGGGGCCGACGTCGCCGACGCAGTTCGATTCGGGTGGGCTGCGCTACGGCCAGCAGATGCTGAACCTCGACGTTAGCCGCGACCTTGGCCTCGACTTCACCTCCAAGACGACCTTCTCGTTCGGCGCGGAGTATCGTCGCGAAGACTTCCAGATCCGGCCGGGCGAGCCGAACAGCTATGCCAACGGCACGTTCGGCGGCTCGCCGGGCGCGCAGGTGTTCCCGGGCTTCCAGCCGATCATCGCCGGCCAGCGGGTCGACCAGAAGCATCGCCGCCACAACAAGTCGGTCTATGCCGAGCTCGACAGCGACATCTCCACCGCGTTCAACATCCAGGGTGCGCTGCGCTATGAGGATTACAGCGACTTTGGTCACCGGCTGAGCTGGAAGATCGCGTCACGGCTCGAGCCGGTCCACGGCTTCGCGCTGCGCGCGTCCGCCTCGACCGGGCTGCGCGCGCCGTCGCTGCAGCAGCAGTTCTATGCCGCGCAGGCGACCAACAACGTCAACGGTGCGCTGCTCGACACCGTGACCCTGCCGGTCGCCAATCCGGCCGCGATCGCATTGGGCGCCACGCCGCTCAAGGCGGAGCGGGCGATGAGCTATTCCGCCGGCCTGGTGTTCAGCGCCGTGCCGCGGCTCAACGTCACGGTCGACGTGTACCAGGTCAAGATTAAGGACCGGATCGTGGTCACCGAGAACCTGGGGGCGTTCGGCACGACCGCGCAGCAGACCGCGGTTCGCGCGATTCTCGCCAACGCCGGCTTCCCCAGCGTCACGGCCGCGCGCTTCTTCATCAATGGGGTCGACACCCGGACGCGCGGTCTCGATGCGGTCGCGACCTACCGCTTCGCGCAAGGGCCGCTCGGCCGGCTGTCGCTGACCGGCGGGTTCAACTACAACAAGAGCCGCATCACGCGGAACGCGGCCAGCCCGGGCAGGCTCGCGACCGTGCCGGGCCTCGTGCTGTTCGGCCGCCAGGAATCGCTGCGTCTCGAACAGGGCCAGCCGCGGACCAAGGTCAACCTGTCCGGCGACTACGACTACAACATCTTCGGCGTGACGCTCCGCGCGACCCGCTACGGCAAGGTGCTGGCCGCCGGCTCCGACCGGTTTAACGACGTGCCGCTGGCGGCCAAGGTCATCACCGACGCGGAAGTCCGCGCCAAGCCGTTCGGCGAGACCGTCGTGTTCGCGATCGGTGGCAACAACATCTTCGACGTCTATCCGACCAATGTGCCGACCGGGCGCGGTACCGATCCGGACACCGGGCTGGCGCGCAATTACGGCGCGACCAATTACGCGCTGCCGTTCAGCAACTTCTCGCCGTTCGGCTTCAACGGGCGCTTCCTCTACGCGCGGGTCGGCGTGCGCTGGTAGTGTGAAGCAGGGGGCGGAGCGATCCGCCCCCGCGACCTCGCCCTAGTGGCGATGCTGCGGCCGCAGCCGGTAGCGACCGCGGTCGAAGCCTTCGAACAAGCCCTCGATCGCCGGATGATCGATCTCGTCGCCATCCTCGTCGGGCACCAGGTTCTGCTGGCTGACGTAGGCAACGTAGCTCGTCTCGGCATTCTCGGCGAGCAGGTGGTAGAAGGGCTGGTCCTTGCGCGGCCGGATCCCCTCGGGAATGGCCTCGTACCACTCCTCGCTGTTGGCGAACTGCGGATCGACGTCGAACACCACGCCGCGGAAGTCGAGCAGCCGGTGCTTGACGACTTCGCCGATGGCGAACCGGGCTTGCGGAATGAACAACGCTTCGTGGGTCATGACCCCTCATGTAAGCCAGCGCGTGACGAGGGCAAGCGCTTGGATAGTCGTTCCGTTCCCGCGATGCGCCGGCCGGGGCAGGACAAGCGCGAAACTGGCCTAGGCAAGCGGTTTTCCCACTGCTAGATGCGCGGCCCGACCGACCGGCCGATCCCCATGTCAGCCTGTGCCCCGCGGAGAGGTGGCTGAGTGGTCGAAAGCACCGCACTCGAAATGCGGCGTGCCCGCAAGGGTACCGTGGGTTCGAATCCCACCCTCTCCGCCATTTACTCGCCCTAAGTGATTAACTTCCAACGAAGAAACGAGCGGTGAGTGGTTCACTCCCATGGACCTACCCACAAACCAGAATTGCCCGTTTTTCGCTATGGGTACGTGTGGCAGTGCCGCAACGGCTCGCAAATAGATTAGGCGCTCGCGATGCCGGTTAGCGAAATTACGCGGTCGCGGAAGTCCCGAAAGTCGTCGCCTTGTGCGGCGAGCATATCCGAAATCCGGTAGAAACGGTTCGTGCTAGGCGACTCCCGGTGCGCCATCGCCACGTCAATCTTATCGACGTTTACGACGGTCCAGCATTCGACGTAGCCGGTCGCCTTCGCTTTCTGATGGCTCTTTTCGGCTTCGCCAATCCGGTTGTGGACGTTCGAAAAGTCCGTACCGGCCTTCACTTCGATTGCGATAAGCTGGCGGTACTGCCCGGCGCGCATTTCTTCGCGGATGATTATGTCGGGGTCCGCTGCGAACTCGATTAGCACCGTGCGTCCGGCGGCGTTCGAAATCGTCATGCTTGTTTCGGTGAACGACGTGACGGCCGGTGCGACAATCTCATGGATCGCGTTGAAAACAGTTCGGATACCGGCCGACCCTTTGCGTACGTTCGCGCCGCCACGAAGCTGCGGTCCTAGCGTTAGCAACGTCAAATCGTCCAACAATCCGGCGCTTATCTTCGCGTCGGCGAACGTGGCTAAGAGGATCGCCCCGGCTAGGCACATTGCGCGGCAAAGGTCTGTTAGCGTTCCGTCGAGCCCTTTGCCCATAGTGCCGCGATCTTCCATCCCGGCGTACCGGCTTAGCCCGGTAGCAGTCGTGTAGAACTCTTTGCGGCTGTACCCGTAGAGAAGGCGATAATAGCCGAGCAGTTGCGGATTTGCGGTAAGGATTGACGGAACGGGAAACATCATTTCGCCGCGAAGTCCGTGGCTAGCGAGCGTGGTAAGGCTATGCGCCGGAACGAGTTCGGCTAGTTCCTTGTCGATATCCGGCACGGCTAGCCCGTTGACGGCTTCCCGCAATGCGTCCTGCAAATAAAGGGACCGGATTTCGGATAGCGATGCGGCGAAGCTTGCCTGTAGTTCGGGATCGGGGATGGCAAACGTCAAGCTGCGATCCTCACCACACGGCTTTCGCCCCCGCGAAGTCGTTCGGCTGCCATCGCGACGTACGCCGGGTTAAGTTCGATACCGATGTATTGCCGCTCTAGCCCTTGTGCGACCAGCCCGACCGTTCCCGACCCGAAGAACGGGTCTAGGACGAAATCGCCCGGCTGAGACGACGCGACGATGCACGGCTCGACCAGCGCTGGCGGGAAAGTGGCGAAGTGCGCGCCGGGGAAGCCCTTCGTATGTAGGTTCCAAACAGATCGGAGATTACGCCCATTGGCTTCAACAACGGCTTCGCGATCATAATAATACCGTTCCGACTTCGTAAACATGAACACGTATTCGTGCGCTCGCGTCGGCCGATCTTTGACACTTTCCGGCATCGCGTTCGGCTTATTCCATATAACGTCGGCGCGGAGATACCAACCATCGTCTTGAAGTGCGAACGCGAGACGCCAAGGTACGCCCATTAAGTCCTTCGGCTTTAGCCCTTCGGGCGTGTCCGGCCGAATATTCATTGCCCTTGCCGGGTTTTTCTTATCATGCGCGCGCCACTTGCGGTTGCCGCTCGTATATCCGTCGCCAATGTTAACCCACAGTACGCCATCGTCGCGTAGGACGCGCCGCGCTTCGCGGAAAACGTTTCGAAGGCTGTTGATGAACTGTGGAAGTGTCGGTTCTAGTCCGACTTGTTCTTCGATATCATAATCCCGTAACCCCCAATACGGCGGCGACGTGACCATGCACTGTACGCTGCCGGACGGAAGGCGCTCTAGAACTGCAAGCGCGTCGCCTTCGAAAATCGTCGATTCGGCGACTGTTAGCTTTGCGGGCCGCTGAACTTTCCTTGTGCGCATTCGCCTTGCCCGCCCGCAATGAGTGTTCGGCTTCCTACCGGCGACGGGCGCGCGTCACAATGGAGTCGTTGGGCTCTCGTTCGTCAACGCGCGGCTCGCCCTTGCGGCCTTCGTACGTCGTGAGACCGTGGCGTCGGCCACCAACGTTGGTTCGTACGTCAAGCCACGGCGACGGAGTTCGCGCTGTATATCGATCTTGACGCCTTCAAGCGACCCGGACGCGAGAAGGGTGACGCCGTTTGATCGTAAGGCGTGTGCGTCATCGGTTGTTCTCAGGACGTGCAGCAACGCCAACCGAAGCTGCCCTGCGTAGTTTGGGAAGTGCCGCGAAGGGTCCGTCGCCAAGTGAACCGCGCATCGCCGGGCGTTCCGCTGAAATCTCGTCTTAGTCTGAGCAGAGACGATGCGGCTTAGGAATAGGTCCGCCCCGGCCGTTTCTTCCGCTTCAAGATACTGATTCCCGTACTTGATGACGGACGACACGGTTGCGATGTAATCGAGCGCCAAATGCTCGGCGGCACACTCGGCAGGACATACGTCGCTTCGAACGAGCCAATTCTCCGCGTACTCCATCATTTCGTTAATCAAAACGTACGCCTTGTCGTCATAGCCGCGCAACTTCATCGATCGTACTCCTAGCCGGTTGCTCGCCAGATGGCCGCTGGCGCGCAGCGCGGGCGGATCGTGCCTCATGGTGCCCGTTCCTGCTATGCGCTCGCAGCGCCCGCCGCAGCGCCCCGGAATGGGGCTTGCCGGACCCGATCGTCAGCTACCGGCCGCTTCGCTGTTGCCGGGCAAGTTCGAGCCGATCCTTGATCGCTATGGCGTTGTCGAGCAATTCCCGGTGAGGCGGGGCCTCGCCTTCGATTGCAATGAAGTCGCGCGGCGGTGCGTCCGACCTATCGTCGGGTTCGTTTGGCTTCCATTCGGCCATAGCTGGTCCTTTCGATATGGCAGTACGTGCCCGTGCCGGGTTCCGTGGCATGGGTTAAAGCACGGGCACGTGGGGCGTCAGCCGTTCAGGATACCGTCCTTCGCGGCGTTCGCCTTCTCAATACGGGCTTTGATTTCGTCGATCTTTCCCTTGGGGAACATCGTGCCGACTTCGACAAGAGCCGCGTCGAAGGCCCGGTTGTTCACTTCGATCGAACGCTCGATGGCAGCCTTGCGAGTGATAAGGGGTGCGGCATGTTTCTCCGCATACTGACGACGGAACAGTGCTTGTTCTTCGGGCGATAATCCCGACAGATAGTGCGGCCCCGACAACACAGCGCCAAGCGTCTCGCTATCTCGCCTGTCGATTGCAGCGCGTATGGCGTTGATGCGGTCGTTATGAGCCAAATACTTGAAGTGAGCCCGGACTTCCAGCGCGTAGTTTCCGTCCGTAATGCTGAGTTGTTCGTCGATTTGCCCCGCGACTTCTTTGACGGCTCTTTCGGCATTCGTGCGGGAAGCTTCGGACTTCCGCGCTAGATCGCTCAGCCATTGTTCGCTCTTCTTGCGAACTTCGAGCATATGAGCCTCCGGCGTGTGCATGGGGTCTTGCGTGCGGAGTGCCGTGTTGAGCGCCGCAATCCCTTTGCGAGCGAAGTCGTGCGTGGCAAGTTGCTGTCCGACGACGGGATCGCTCTTTGCGGCTTCCGCCAAGTCAGGGGCGGCGTACATTTGGCCCGCAAGATAATCGTCCATGGTATTCCCCTTCATAGTTTCGGTTGAATAGGCGACGGCAAGAGCAATCCCGCGTCCGACAGGATGCGACGAAGCGCGTTCGTTGCGGACGTGAACTCGCCAATGTCGATCGGATCGCCGCGCGCCATCTTAGCTTCGGCTTCCTCGCACCATATCGACAGCGTTGCCGCTCGACGTGCCAGCAAGACTTTTACGCCGGACGGCGGGCGCTGTTCTTCGGTCATTTCGCCGCAAAGTTCGGACACGACTTCCTTGAAGCGGCGCGCCCCCGCGCTTCGGCCGTCGATCCCGGCAAGCAATACCGTGCCGTTACCGACGCGGGTTCCGGCTGGCTTCGACAACGAGGCTAGGCCCGGTGGAGGAACCCACGTCCGGATCGCATTCGATGCGGATCGTCTTGCGGT
>CAXSDY010000066.1:0-13230 GCA_964235835.1 uncultured Sphingomonadaceae bacterium
GTTCGGGTCTGAGGAAATCCCGGCGACGAGAGTGCAGCTTCGCGCAACGCCGGAGCTAGCGGCCTCCGCAGCCCGCGCTTCCTGCAGAATCCGATCCGCATCTGCAGACGCGGGGATCATCCTCTTGGACCCTGATAATCACCTTACCGAGGTGGCATCGTCGTGTGCCGCAAATGACTGAACGTGCTTCTTCAGCGTAAGCGCGTCTACAAAGCGGGCAAGCCGACATTCGACCAGGCTGGTGCCCGGACGCTTTCTCAGGCTTCGTCCTCCACGGGCCGACTGGCCGGATTTACTTCGCCCCGCTCAGCAACGCGCCGGCACTCTACTCGCCTGCCTTGTCGCAGCGATTCACTGGCGATGCTACGCAGGATTACTGCCCACCAGCATCCCCTCGTGAAGGGGTAAAGTCTCGGTTATTTGTACACCGGGAGTTCTCCAGCCGGAAGCCGGGAGCGAGCAAGTCGTAGGTGCGTTTGTATGAAAAGGGCTCAAGCAAGGCTTCGGGATCTGTCAGCGTTGTGACCACTTCCATCTGCGTTGATGAAACCCTCCGGAAGCGCTCTAGAATGCTTAACTTATCACTGAACGATGATCCCAGGATGTCGGTGATTTGAGGAGCGAAGTTGTTCGTGTCCACTACCAGTTCGTCGCCATCCCAGTGGCCGATCGAGTCGCCGTTATAATCAGGATCGAAATCCTTCGAGTGGCCACGCCCGTCGATATAAACGCGCCGCCAGTCCATATAGGCGAAGTCCGTCATGACGATTTCGCCCGGCGTTTGCACCAATTCAAACTTCAGCATCATGAAATGGGGCATGCCCAGAGCAATGCACTGGCCCGCAGTGTCAAGAATGGGGCTTCCCGCGTCGGCCATCCTCTTGGCGTGGGCGATCTTTGCTGCATAGACCGGGGTCCACCGGACGTTGCCGATGTCGACCAGGTGGAAGGCGCCCTGCATCTGCCAGATGCCTGACAGGTTGGTGTGTTTGGGGTCGCCATAGCGCTCAGTCGAAGCGGTCGAGCCAGGGGCTGCGAGCGGGTATCCTTCGCGGGGGTCCGGCAAGTTCTGGGCGGTAATGGACGCAGCCAGGGGCTCGGCGTACGCCCTGGAAGCCTGCGCTGACATCAACAAAACCAGGCAGGCGGCGAATTTCAACCGGCCCTCAGGCATGATCCCGCAGACCTGCCGCTCACTGTGGACAAACGAGCTTTGGTGCCGGTGCGCTCGGCGGTGACCGATGTCCGACCGCGTGATCCAGGATTATCTGCGCCATGGCAATCTTCCAAGCGCCCGCCACCCGCTTGAATTCGAACTGGTAGTAACCTCGGGCATCGACGGCAATGCCGCGATTGCTCGCGGCCCGGGGCGGGCCTTGCTCCGCCACGTTGCCGGCGGTCTTGAGCATGCGGTAGCCAACCACGGCTCTGTCGCCATGGAGCTCGATAATTGGGTCACCAAGTGCATGCTGGTTCCAGATCGACGGGGGACGGTGCGTGCCCAGTGAAATCTCGTACATTGCCTGTCGGTCAAGCCTGCCACTTGAAGGCCTGATCGTGCCATTGTCGTTCCAGTCGATCTCCGCCTCGCCATCGATGCTATAAAGGCAAGCGAGCCCCACAGCGTCGGCCCGGTCGACCGCTCTCGAGTAAAATGCCATCACCTGCTGAAGCTCGAACACGTCGTTGAGTTCGCTCAGAGAAAGGGGATGCGGCAGGCGCGCGTACCCCGTCATCAATCCTGCGGTCGGCGCAGCCGACTGGCACCACGCCACCTGTGCGACGCCCGCCAACACGCCGAAGGCAGCAGCTTTCGCGAGAATAGAGCGACCGAAATTGACTGGCATCATGGTAACCCCCGACGGTCTTGTGGTAGATCTGATCACTGCGGGACCGCCAACAACGACCATTTAATGGACAGCTCTGTCCCGTGCCGTATTGATGTCCTGACCCATCCGCCCGCCGAAACCGCGATGCGCTGGGCACTGCTCTAGCTGCTATCGGAAAGGCTGGCCAGCTTAAGCGAACACACCAATCGCAATTAACTATCAGAGACATTGCAGAGACGGATAGAGGGAGGAAGTTTTTATATTGATCCTCTGCGACTTCGATCAATAAACCGTGGGCGCCTCGACTCTGCCGCCGCCGTAGAGGGTCTTGCCGCTGGGAAGAGTAACCTGCATCAGCGAGCCGCCATTCGCGCCTGTCCGCAGCGGATGGCAGACTATCTTGACCTTGTCGCCGGGGTGCACGGTGTCGCGCGTCCATCCGCTACGCTTCAGCAGCGCGATCGTGCCTCCTTCGAAGCTCCAGTGGCTGACATGCTGCCCGTTGCTGGTGACTACCTCCAGCCAGACATGCGGGTTCGCCCATTGCAGCTCCTTCACCGTCCCCTCGACGGTAAGCAACTTGTTGCTGTCAAACATTGCGTAGGAGTGGTGTGCGGAGGCCTCGGACGTGCCGAGAACACAGGCTAGCGATAGGCCGATCAGATGTCGGTTCACGTTGTTCCTCCATGTCATTTCGGGACAGCAGCACCCTGAAGGCCATCGACACCCAGGTTCCGGTTGTTTGTACACCGATCCTCTTCGAGCCGGCTGCCCACGGCCATCAGCGCGTACTTGCGCGTCCAAACCCACGGACGCGTAAGCGCCTTCGAATCAGTCAGCGTAAACGTGACCTCAAGGCTGTTCGGGCCCGTGCGCCTGAAACGCTCCATTATTGTGAGCTGGTCACTATAGGGCGTACCATATTGCTCCATCGTTCCGGCGACGAGGTTGTTGGTTTCGACGAGCAGCGAGGAACCCTCCCAGTGCCCGACGGAGTCGCCGTTGTAGCTGGGCTCGAAATCCGTCGAATGACCACGTCCGTCGGTGTAGATTCGACGCACATCGGTCAAGCCGCCACTGACCATGACGATCTCTCCCGGTCCCTGGTTGAGTTCGAACGGAAAGGTCATGAAACGGGGCATTCCGTAGGCGATGCATCGCGACAGGCTGTCCGCCTCGGGCGTGCCCTGATCGCTGAGCGCGCGAGTCCTGGCGAGCTTAGCGGCATAGGCCGGGGTCAATGGTGGGCGCTCGATCGGAACACCGGCTATCCCTTGCGGGACCCAGACGCCCGACAAGTCCGCATGAGCGATATCGCCGAAGCGGTAGGGCGGCGCCTTCACATCCGGGGGGGCCATGGGAAAACCCGCGCGCGTGTCGGGCTGCGTTCCATACCCCGTCCCGACCTGCGCGGCCTGACCGAGCGCCGACTGCGGGGCGAGAAAGAGTGCGACAGCGCTGCCCACGGGAATAGCCAGCGATCGGGCCACCTGATAACGACGACCAAAATGAAGAAACCGATCCATCGACATCATCACTCCTTGGTCGCGATCACGCATCAGCGAAGCTGTTGCTCTGCCGGCCGCATAGCACCGACTTGAACTCCGCGTCGGGTTTTGCGAATTACATCTTGAAGCCGAATGTCAGGCCATAGGTCCGCGGCGGCTCAAGGTAGACAGCCGCGGGATTACTGGCCAGGCCAGAGCCCGACAAAACCCCGGCGATGTCCTTGTTTTCGAGGTTCTTCACCCAAGCTGCGACGCGATAGCGGTTGCCTGAAGTGTTGAAGCCGACGGTGATGTCCGTTTTCGTATAGGCGTCCTGGCGGGCATTAGCCGTGTGGTCGAACGTCCCCCAATAACTGCTGGAGAAGAACATGTTGGCACGCCCATCGAAGGATGCCCCGCTTGCTAGCGGAATCCGGTGCATGAGCGAAACATTTCCCGACCAAGTCGGCGTGAACACCAGTTGCAAGCCATTCAACTGCCGCGTCTGAGTAGGCCCGGGGGTCGGGTTCACCTGGAATGGCCCATAGGCCCCATGCGTATAGGCCGCGCTCACGCGCAATGTGTCGTTCGGAGAGGGCGAGAATGACGCCTCCACCTGCGCCCCGTAGACACGAGCCTTGGGGATATTGTACAAGACAGACGCACCCGGAATAGCCGGGACGACCGACTGGACGATCAGCTTTTTATATTCGTAGTCGTAGCCTTCGACATTGAACGTCAAGATATTGTTGAATAGCCGCGACTTGAACCCCGCAGTATAGGCCAGCACAGTCTGCGGCTGCACCTCTCTCCCCGCGGCATAACGGGCAAGCTGCGCGTTTGTGAGCGTGCTCAGCGACCCTGGCGAATAGCCAGTCTGCACATTCGCATAGACCATGACCTTTGGCGCCACGTCGGCTTCGATGCCGCCCTTCACGTCGGCATGGGTCCAGGTATGGTCAAAGCTGATCGGCGCGCCAACGGTGCCAAGCCTGCCGATCGAACTGACGAGCGGCGCGCCACCGCCATCCGAGGTGATGATGACGCCGCTTAGCGCCAGGCTGTCGCGTGAGTAGCGCGAGCCGGCGACCAGCCGAATTGTCGGCGTGACGTGATAAGTGCCCTGAGCGAACAGGGACTTGCTGGTAATCTTCAGCGTCGGAAGGTTAACGCCGCCCTGGAAAGACGTCTCGTACCCAAAATTGTTGAAGAAGAAGGCTGAGGCATGCAGGTAATCAACCCCGCCGACGAGGTCGAGATTGCCTATTTTGCCATTTGCATGCAATGCCTGCGTATATTGATCCATCGAGTCGTTGAAACGCGACCGCTTGGCAAATTGCGATCGGATCGCATTTTCTCGCTGCCGCAAGAAAGACCCAGTATAATCAATGTTCACGCCGCCAAGATGCAGCGTCGCATCATAGCCGCCAAGATAATAGCGAAAGTAATCGTGCTGCGTAAGCCCGACATTGCTCAAACGGTCGCTAGGGTCAATCGCCGGAACGAAAAACGGGTTTGAAGGGTCCAAGTAAGGTTTGGCAAAAAGCACAAGCGTGGGCTGAAACTTGTTCTGGTAATAGGTGCCCCACAACAGCAATGTGAGATTGTTGACCGGCTTAACGAGGGCCGACAGGCGCAATGAATAGGCGTTCTGGTTCTGGAAGCCATAGCTTTCGTAGCCATCATGCCGCTGAAAACTGCCCGCGAGGCGAAGAGCAAATTTGTCCGAAACGGCTAAATTCCCGGCGCCTTCGAGGTGCGTCGTGTTGTAATTCCCGTATTCGGCCTGACCATAAACCTCGTTTCGATCCGTAGTGGGCCGGCGCGTGTTGATCAGGACAGCACCGCCGCCGGCGCTGCGGCCGTAGAGCACGCCCTGCGGACCCGGCAGCGCCTCGACATTGTCGATATCGTAGAAGGCCCCAGTCGTGGCGAAGCGCGGCAGGTAAGTCCCGTTCAGGTTCAGTGCCACGAACTCAGGGACATAGTAGAAATCGAGCAGCGAGCCGATGCCTCGCATAAAAATGCGGGTCGAAGTGTTCGCCTCGGCGAACCTGGTGGCCGGGATCACCGACTGCAAGTCGCTGACGTTGAGGATATGCTGCTCGCGGATCTGATCGCCACCCACGACTGTTATGGCTGCGGCAGCCCGCTGTATATTTGTGTTGGCGCGCAATGCCGTGACGACGATCTCGGTAGACGGCGTTGCGTCGGACGACGCAGCCGGTGCGCTCTGTCCTGCAACCTGTTGCTCAACGGTCGTGGATACCGATCCAGCGGCATTGGTCGCGACCGATGCCCCTCCCGCCGAGTCCGCCACCGACTGGGCCTGAGCAGCGGACGCAAGACAGCCGATGATGCCGCAAATCGCGCTAGTCGAAAGAACGGAATGCTTCACAAAAATCCCCCCCTGGCGATTTCTTATATATCTTTGAGCTGCATACGGAGTGTGCTCCTGATGCAGCTAATCGTAATCTTCTATCGCAACTATCGGTGCTGGTGATACGCTACGCCTGGTGGCACCGTTTACCCGCGGTGGCGCAGCATGACGTTGCTGTGTGGCTGTAGACCGTAAGAGCTGCTGCGTGCAGGTCTTCGGCCTCTCACCTCTACACCCGCCTGTACGGATCAGTATAGTTCAGAATATGACGAAGCAAAGCCCCCTCGCCGCGCCCATAAGCCTGCACCGCCGCGATCGATTACGGCCGCGTCATGTCTGCTTGTCGGGGGCAGCGAGGTTCGGCCGTTTCAGAACAGCCCGAGGGGTTTGACGATGGCACGCTGTGAAGCCTTCCAGTAAGCGTCACCCAGCCGCGCCCGGTCGTTGTGAACACTTTGGTGATGCCATGGTCTAAGTAAAGCTTACCGGTGAACGGCTGCCGGTCGGAGTGAGAGTAGACCGGAGAAGAATAAAGTACTTCCTCCAGTTCGATCAGCTTGGCATCGCGCGGGACAGGCGTGACGGCGGTAGCCATACTAACGATGTGATCCCCGTGGACTGGATCACCGCCATTGGGAGTCGGTCGCTCGGCAACGACCTCACCAACACTACTGGCTGACCGCCTCCCGCGGGGCGAGCAACACTATTGTCGAATACGCGACCGGCGGTCTGAGCGGTTCGCCTGGTATCGAATGGTTCGTTACGCATTGCCGCGGAGTCGCGAACCCAGATGTCCTGCTCCTGTTTCTGCTCGACTGAAGCAACTCGGCGCGCAGTACACGTTCGAGATCGGGTTGGTAAGAGTTGCAGGACGCCCTGTCCGACCGACCGGTACGGATCTGCGCGGAACTGACTGACGACTTGCTTCTGCGCCAAAAAGAACAGCGTACCTGCTGGCACGCTGACATGTGGCGCCTGGGATCAAGTCATCCGGGCAGATGAAAGCAACCTTCGGCAGCCAGGATTGAGACGCTCGTGGCGGCCGATTACCTCCGGCTCTCCCCGGAGAGGGTGAGCCGAGGGCGCAAAGTCAGCGCGGTGACGCCGGTTACGAGCGCCATCGCAATCAAGTACAGGGCCGGCGCAGGCGGCCAGCCCGATACTCTGACGAGGAGCGTTGAGATCAACGGCGCGAAGCCTCCAAAGACGGTTACTGCCACGGCAGAGCCGATCGAAGTCCAAGTCGAGCGGACCGTTGTCTCGAACAGATCGCCGATCGACGCCGGCCCCACTCCCGAGACAATCCCGGCGAGAACGGTGAAGCTTACGACGACGCCTACGACGCCCAGATAGCTGGTTCCATGTACGATGAGCAGATAGCCCGGCAGGGACCATAGGAGATAGCCGAGCACGCCAGCAAGGATCACGGGCCGCACGCCCCAACGATCAGCGGCCATGCCGGCCAGCGGTACGACCGGGAGCATGGCGAGTGCGCCAATCACAGTCGCCCACAAAGCGCGCGCGGGAGTGACGTTGCCAAACTGAACCGCGAAGGTAGGCATGTAAATGACCGACGCGAACACGCCCACCGTCCACAAGGCAACCAGACCGATATTCTGCAGGACAGGAACGATGACGCGGGCGAAACGCGTTGGCTTGGGGGTGACCTGCCCGTGCAGCACCGCGACGAATTCGGGGGTTTCGGCGAGACCGAGGCGAAGTCGCAGCGCCACGAGAGCGAGTACGCCACCGATCGCGAACGGAATGCGCCAGCCACCCGAAACAATCTGCTCCTGGGTAAGCAACGTGTTCAGAAGGGCCATTAGCGAGGCGCCGAACGCCAGCCCTAGCGCCGCGCCGAACTGGTGAAGGCTGCCGTACAAGCCGCGCCGACCCGGTGGCGCCCATTCGATCAGGTAGACCACGGCCGTGCCGAACTCCGCACCCGCCGACAGACCCTGCAACAATCGTCCGCAGACCAGCACGGCCGGACCCCAGTAGCCCGCGCGCGCGTAGGGCGGCGCGCAGGCGATCACGAACGCCCCTGCTGCCATGAGCGAGATGGAGATGATCATGACGGCGCGGCGGCCACGGGTATCGCCGAGACGACCAAAGATCGTCGCGCCCACTGGGCGCGCTAAGAAGCCGACCCCGAATGTCGCGAACGCGGCGATCAGCCCCGTGCCGGGATCCGCGCTAGGGAAGAACACTTTTGAGATCACGATGGTCGCGAAACCAAAAATCGTGAAGTCGAACCACTCGATCGCGTTGCCGAGCGTCGCAATCGACGCGTTGCGCGCGCTTCTCGCTCGGGAGACGGCGCTGCGTTCTGGGCGACCTGCCATGCTCTCCTTCACTGTACCTCCCAAGGACACCGTTGCTAGCCGAGCGTTGGCGAAATATCTGAAAGGCGCAAATTCATAGTTAGACCGGTCGCTATCTCATTCCATGATGTGTGGAACGAAGCTGGCCGCTCACAAGCGTGAGGACCTCGGCCTGCTTAGGCTACCCGATCACCAGGGCCGCGACATTTATTTCATGGATGCAACGTCTAGCAGAAATGATTCGGCAACCGGCCCCCTCTCGATCATCCAAACTTTGGATGCGCCAACTAGGCTACCGGGGAGAGGGGATGCTAAGAACGACCATTGTCGCCGCGGTCTGCCTGCTCTTCGCCGCGCCGGTAAGCGGTCAAGACCCACGGTCGAGCGAAACTATCGCTGCCTTGGGTGCAAAGCGCGCGGCCATGACCAAGCTGCTGTTGTACGATGGCGTCTATACGGGAACCTGGACGAGCTTCCCGCTCGGCGGGGGTCGTCCGTTGGGCGGCACCACCGTGCATCGCGTGGGGCCCTTTCTGGGTGGGACCGTCAAGTTGATGGAAGGTCGTAACTACCTTGTAGATGGCGCGATGGTGTTCAATGGTATGATGATACTCTCCTTCGACGCACGCACGGGCAAGTACCCGTTGCGGATTTACGCGAACGACCGGGTGATTGACACCGAGGCCGTGATGAACTCGGGTGGCTACTATTTCGACGTGCCGACGCCCGCGCAGTCCAGCTTCAGACGGATCAACATTTTCGTTACTGCAAGACAATGGAACGAACGGGTCGACTTTCATGATGGCAACAAGCCGGCGGTCAAGGAAGCGGAACTAATCCTCAACCGGGTAGGAGAGAGCGACTGGCCGCTCGGCCGACCTAATCCCACACCCATGCCTCCGCAGTGACAGCCTGAGGAACCGGCCGCTTGAACCCGAAGGCACGGGCAGGTCGCGGTTGCCTCGTAAGAGACAAAAGTCGTTGTTGCAACGAAACCGTTCCCCGCGAGGCCGCGAGCAAACAAGGAGAGAGAACATGCTGAAGGCCGGAGTTTCGTTGGGCGCGGTCGGCGCCGCGTTGCTGGCGACTGCGGCGCACGCGCAGGTCGCGGCGCCCGAAGCCAACAACCGCGACGCGCAGCTTCCCAAAGCGGCGGAGCCCGACCCGGCGGCCTCGCAACCGGCGCCGGTTAGCGGCGCGGTTCCGACTACTGCCGCAACGCAAGTAGAAAGCGCTCCATCCACCAGCGCCGGCGGTCTCGGGGAGATTGTGGTTACGGCCCAGCGTCGATCGGAAAACCTCCAAAAGGTGCCGATCAGCGTGACGGCTGTCACCTCGGAGAAGCTCGCCTCCGCCGGCGTGATCACCTTGAACCAGATTCAGACGGTCGCACCCGGCGTGATCGTATCCCAGACTTTCGCGGGCGCCAACGCCTTTGTCCGCGGCATAGGCAATGTAAACTCGGGTTTCACCGGGGAGTCGCCCGTCGCGCTTTACATCGACGGCATCTACATTCCGAACGCGGCCGCCTCGACCTTCGGGTTCAACAACATCGAACGCATCGAGGTGCTTAAGGGCCCTCAAGGAACGCTGTTTGGCCGCAACGCAGTCGGTGGACTCATCAACGTCGTGACCCGCGACCCCTCGCTGAAGACCAGTGTCCAGGGAAGCGTCGGCTACGGTAATTACAACACCTTCGACGCAAATCTTTACGCGACGACCGGTCTCGCCAGCAACCTGGCGATGGATGCCGCGCTACTGTACCATAACCAGCTCGACGGCTGGGGCCGGAACGTGGTTACCGGGCGTGAGGTGTACAAAAACAAGGACTTCAGCGCTGCTTCCAAGATCAGATGGACGCCGACCGGTTTGACCACAATCACCCTGCGTGGATTGTACGATAAGCAAAGCGGCACGATCGGAATAGGGACGGCGGTGTACCCAGGTACCGTCGGATCGGACGGAACGACATATGCGGGCAAATACAACATTACGTCGCGCCGCGAGCCATTCAACTATAGTTCTGAGAAGAATTTCGGCCTGAAAATTGAGCAAGATGTTGGTTTCGCGACGTTGATCAGCCTGTCCGGCTACACGCACCTGCACAGCAATTTTGATTCCAATTCGCCAGGCGTCGTCGGCACTCTGGTGCAGGGCCGAGGCGCGGTGGACCTTAACAACAATGGGGCCAGCAATACGTTTACGCAAGAACTGCAGCTGCAATCGGGGTCGGGCTCGGCGCTCAAGTACATCGCCGGGCTGTTCTACATGCACGACCATTTTCACGTCCGCAGCGAGGTAACGCCGACGTGCATAGGCCTGGCGTGCAATCCGGCGCCCACGCCGATCGCATCAATCGGCGACCAGACGCTCCAGAGCTATGCCGCGTTCGGTGAGGTGACGCTGACACTGGCCGAGACTACGCGAATTACCGCGGGCATTCGATACACCAAGGACGACAAGGACAACTCCGCGGCTTATCGCGAGCCGATACCGGGGTTCTCGACCTCCGTTGCGACCTTGCCCGCGCCGAACCGCTTTGGCGACGACGGGGCGATCAGCCCCAAGGCGAGATTCTCCAAAGTTACGTACCGGGGCGTGCTCGCGCATGATTTCACGCCGTCTGTTATGGGTTACGCGTCGTTCAACCGGGGCTTCAAGGCGGGTGCATTTAATGTTACGGTGTTCAATAATCCGGTTGCCAATCCAGAGGTGCTCGATGCCTATGAGGTTGGTCTGAAGACCCAGTTATTTGAGCGTATGCTGCGCTTCAATGTAGCCGCGTTCCATTATAATTACAGCAACATTCAACTCCGAACCTTCGCACCACCCGCCCAGGCTGGGCAGGCGATCGTCTTCAATGCGGCGCAGGCTCATATCAAAGGGCTTGATGCCGACGCTGTTCTCGCGCCCTCGCCTTACATCACCCTGAACGCCTCGGTAGCTCTGCTTGACTCTAAGTTTGTCAAGTTTCCGGGAGGAACCTGCACGACACCCCGCCTTATCACAGCCGCAGTGCTGGGGGGCGTCGCATCAGCCCCCTGTAACCTCGCCGGGTACACGCTGCCGCGCGCGCCCCACTTCTCCGGCTCCATCGGTGGGACGATTCGCGTGCCGAGTTCGGTCGGCGAGTTCATCTTCAATGCCTCGAACACGCATAACAGCGGGTTTTTTTGGGAATCCGACGATCGGCTGAGACAGAATGCATTTGACCAAGTCAATCTGTCACTGGCTTGGAAGTCGTCAAACGGCGCGCTTAATGCGCAACTCTACGTTCACAATTTGAACAAGCCTTATTACTTCCTGCGCGCGACGGAAGCTGGGGCCGGGACCGATAGTTTCACCCCGGGCGAGCCACGTACGTATGGCGTGAAGCTCGGGTTCAAATACTAAGCACAGTTCGACATGATCAGCCGCCATGCCGCGACCACCCACTTGAAGGCTCGCCCGATAGCAAAGGTCGCGAAGCGTGCAGCCCTGCTCATGTAGTACCGCCCGGCTCGGCGCGAGACGGGCGGCGAGCCGCGCTGATAGCGCGAGCTCGTCGCAACCGGGGCACGTCGCTCCGCCCGATCCAATATGCGGATCGGGTGAGTATTCCCGTGGGACATAGGCGCCACCAGTCAGGCGGGGCAAACGCCTCTCCAAAATGAGTGGTAAGTATCACCGTGCGATATAGGCGGTGAGCGGAACGCTGATTTGCGGCGCGCGCAGACCGAACCTACCCTGAAAAGAGCAAAACTTTATCGCGGGGACGTGAGATGCAAGGCACCGCTGCTTTTGTCGAGCTGAACCATCACGGCAATCGTCCCTCCATGGCCGACTTGGTCGAGCGTGCCCGGAGCTTCGAACCGATGTTGCGAGAGCGCGCTGCCGAGACCGAGGCGAACCGTCGCGTCTCTGGCGAGGTGATGGATCAGCTCGGGGACGCCGACCTGCTCAGCTTAGTAAAGCCGGCCCAGTTCGGCGGGCTGCAATACCCGCCAAGCGCGCTGCTTCATATCGGCTACGAGCTCGGACGCGCGTGTGGCAGCACAGGCTGGTGCGCGATGCTCGCTAACTGTAACAATTGGTTTGCGGCCTATTGGTCGCTCTCGGCGCAAGAAGAGCTATGGCGCGATCCGCGCCACCTGGCCTGTGGGACAGTAGCGCCTACAGGGAAGTGCGACGCCGTGGAGGGCGGATACCGGATTTGGGGCAAATGGCCTTGGGCCAGCAACTGCGACAATTCGCAATGGGCGTTCGTGTCTGCGGTGCTCCCATCGGGCGACGGGGCACCTGTGGGTGTCGGCTGGTTCATGACCCCTATGTCGACACTCACGATCGACCAGAGCAGCTGGTTCGTCAGCGGCATGCAGGGAACCGGCAGTAAAACGCTCGTAGCAAACGAGCCGATCTTCGTTCCCGCACACCGTGCCTTGCGCTTCGGCGATATCATCAACCGGGCGACGCCTGGCTGTGCGGTGCCCGGAAACCCGATGGCCAATTTCGCTTTTACTACCTTTGGCGCGGTTCCGCTCGTGTCACCCGTGATCGGCATGGCCCAGGGCGCGCTCGAGATCTATGTGCAAACCATGCGCGACAAGGTCAGGGTCGCGATGCGTCCCGGCGCGCCGGCCACCGCCGCAGAGAACCCGTTCGTACAAGAACGGGTCGGCCGCGCCTCCGCCCGGATCGCCGCGGCCCGTGCGGTGCTCCTGGCTGAGTTGACCGCCGTGGAAGACCGCGTCTTCCATGGTTATCAGCCTGATACGGGGGAGCGGCTGAGCATTCGTCGGGCGGTTGGCTTCGCGGCGCGGGAGTGCACGGACGCGGTGAACTCGCTAATGGAGATCGCCGGTGCATCCGCGGCGGACTCGAGCGCTCCGCTCCAGCGTGTGTGGCGTGACATCAACGCCGCGTCCCGGCACCTCGCCTTTGATCCGACCTCGATATACCCGCTGGTGGGCCAGCACCTGTTCGGCATGCAGCCGGTCGGAAATTTCTAGCTGTCTGGTTGATCGAAATCGGAAGTGGATTCCCGGGCAGGCATTGTGATCCAACCTGCTGGCTGGTCGTGGAGTCGAGCAGGGCTGGCATGACGCTGTTCGAACGATCTTAGTGAGCGGGTGGCGGCGGTATCGTTGGGCCGGCCTCGCCGCGAGGTGGCATCGTGATTGGGTGTGAGCGTGGCAAGCGTGGTGAAGGGATCACAACGCCAGCGTGCGACG